>JBJTCG010000001.1:0-21273 GCA_046091725.1 Flavobacteriales bacterium
ACTTACATCATAGATGAAGGTCCCCAATATATCATTGATTCTGTCACCTATGTCGGACCCCGTTTGCTACGTGACCTCCATCTTAAATTGATTCGAAAAAATTACGAACCGCTAGGAGAACATCCATTACTTGGCAAGGCATTTGACCTTGATTATCTCGAGGCCTATCGCGAGAAAGTAGCCAAATTCATGCGAGATGAAAGTATTTATAAATTCAATGGTACAAGCATTGAATTTTTAGCAGATACCAACCGTCAAAAAATGACCGTTCATCTCACGATGCGCTTTGAAGACCGCCTTGTGCCGGCGATTCAAAACCCCGACAGCCTCATTCGAGTGCCCTACAGGTCTACAAAAATCAATAAAGTTTATTTCCACTTAGCTGATTCCGCTTTCATGCAGACAAGTTTCATAGTGGAAGCCAATTCCCAGGGGCGTAGCATCTATGACTCCTTACAACCGCAATATTTAAATACTTTGGAATCTTTGCTCTATCAAGAATTAGATTACACCAAAAAGCAAGCACAAGACCTCAAAGTTCCGTTTGGCACCAAAAGCGACTGGCGCACCATGACACTCACCTATAACGGTACTGCACCATGGATCAAGCCAAATGTTTTGGAAATGCAAAACTACCTCGAACAAAACAACACCTACAAAGAATACTACCTCGATCGTTCGTATCGTTCTTTGGTACAGTTGGGGGTTTTTAGTTCTGTCAAACCCTACATCGAAGAGTTACCGGGTACCAGCTTACTGAACGTTCATTATTACCTTGAACCGGCAAAGAAGCAGTCTTGGGCTTTTGATCCACGCTTCA
Organism: Flavobacteriales bacterium; assembly: GCA_046091725.1. Lineage (GTDB taxonomy): Bacteria > Bacteroidota > Bacteroidia > Flavobacteriales_D > Crocinitomicaceae > UBA952. The sequence continues at coordinate 821 of JBJTCG010000001.1, forward strand.
CCTCGAGCTTTGGTTTACTCGGTGCGGCTGCCTCGTTGAACTATACAAACAAAAATATTTTTCGTGGTGCTGAGCGCCTTACGTTTTCAGTCGGTGGGGGCTTTGAGTCACAACCTCCTGTTTTTGATGCCAATGCTGGTGATCAAATTGTCAATTCTGGCCGTACTTTCAACACCTTTGAGATTGGCCCAAGTGTCAAGTTAGACCTCCCAGGTTTATTTCCAAGTCCTGTTACACTACTTGGCAAAAGACAAAAACCCAGAACACTGATCAGTTCAGCCATGAATTTTGAAAAGCGCAATATTTTTGACAGACGTGTTTTTCAGCTCAATTACTCTTGGAAATTTTTAGTAGGTAAAACACAAGTTTTTCAACTAGGTCTGCCGGGTGCTTCCGTGATTAAATATGTCAGTATCCAAAAGTCAGCAGAATTTGAAGCGCAGTTGCAACAGGTTAATGACCTCTTCTTATCAAATGCTTACAGCAATCAATTTATTTGGCAAGATTTCAAGTTTTCTTTTGAGTACAATAACAAAGAAAAAGATGAAAAAGTAGGTAAAAAAAGATTGTTCAGAGGCAATTTGTATTTCAATTCAAGTCTTGATGCCGCCGGAAATTTACTCTATGCATTTCGTGCAAACCAAGACACATTAGCTGGGTCTTATTTACTCGGAAAACAACCTTATTCACAGTTTGTCAGAATAGAAAATCAACTCATTGCGTCAAATCGGCTGACAAAAGGGAGTTCATGGCACCTACGCCTCAATACAGGAGCTGGAATACCATATCTAAATTCAAAAACCGCTATGCCCTATGACTACAGTTTTTTTGGCGGTGGGTCAAATGACAACCGAGGTTGGAGGGCCAGAGCATTAGGGCCAGGAGCTTACAAGTATCACCTTGATACCTCGCGTCTGGCTACGCAGATTGGTGACATCCGTTTTGGTGGGTCTTTTGAATACCGTTTCAACATGGGCTCTACTTTCAAGGGTGCATTGTTCACTGATTTCGGAAATATCTGGACTTACCGTTCGGATGCGTCGCGTGTTGGTAGTCAATTTGGGTGGTCTACTTTTGTGCCTCAAATTGCTATTTCTACAGGTATTGGACTGCGCATGGATCTCGATTACTTTATTTTGCGTCTCGATGTTGGTTTTCCGGTTTACGATCCGGCCTTTGCCGATGGTGCCCGCTGGGTTTTCCAAGATTTCAAAGACAGATCCACCTATTACCAAGAAGGTGTGGATCATTTCAACATGACACTAGATCAAGTAAAGGCCATTATGCCGAGGCCTTTTTTGCCTAACTATTTGAATTTTGGTATCGGTTATCCTTTCTAATAAGTTATGAAAAAACGTTTATTACTTTTACCACTGTTATTGGTTCTTTTTGCTTGTATGAAAGGGCAAAAGGTTGATTTGATCATTCATAATGCAACGATTCATTGCCTTGATGACGCCAATACAGAGGCAGAGGCTATGGCAATCAAAGATGGTCTTGTCGTTGAAGTTGGGCCCGAAAGACAAATTTTAAATAAATACCGCTCTGACGAAACGCTTGACGCTCAAGGAAAAGAGGTTTATCCGGGCTTTACTGATGCACATGGCCATATGCTCATGTATGCCAAGCAATTACTCGGTGTTGATTTACGTGGTGTTCGTTCTGCACAAGAAATGATACATCGTTGTGAGCAATACAAAGCAACGCATCCGGGCCTACGCATGTTAGTTGGTCGTGGTTGGGACCAAAGTATGTGGGCCGGCCAAGAAATGCCCGATAATACAGAGCTCAGTCGTTTGTTTCCAAATATTCCTGTTTGCCTTTACCGCATTGATGGACATGCCGCATTGGTCAATGATTATTTATTGAAAAAAAGCGGTGCACTGGATCACTTAAAATATTTGAAAGGCGGTGAAATCGTATCTAAAACAATTTATTTAACACGAAAGCCCACAGGGTTGCTCATCGATAACGCCATGAATTTGGTGCAACCATTTATTCCTGATTACTCTAAGAAAGAATACTTCAAGGCCTTGTTGCAAGTGCAAGAAGAATTATTTCAGTACGGGATTACAGGTGTGCACGAAGCCGGAATCGATTACGAGCATATAGGATGGTTCAAAACTTTGGTTGCAAAGAACCAGTTGAAACTCAATGTTTACGCCATGCTCATGGATAGCCCGCAAAATAGAAGCTTTGCGAAAAAAAATGGCCCATATCGCTACAAGAATCTCAGTATTAGAAGTTTCAAATGCTTTGCCGATGGGGCTTTGGGTTCGAGGGGTGCGCTGCTCAAGGCGCCTTATCATGACCATCCAGAGAGCAGGGGGCTTTTGCTCACTGAGATTCAGCGCATGAGAAACCTCGCTCAGTTCTGTTTAGCACAAGGTTATCAAATGAATACACACGGTATCGGAGATTCTGCAAATGCCTTGATCCTCGATATTTATGCTGGTGTTTTCAAAAGAAAACCAGATCACCGTTTTCGCATAGAACACGCGCAAGTCATTGACCCTAATGATTTTCAAAAATTTGCAAATTATGCTGTGTTTCCGTCTGTGCAGCCAACCCATGCTGTTTCAGATGCGGACTGGGCAGAAGCTCGCTTAGGAAAAGCGCGCATGCAAGGCGCTTATGCCAACAAAACCCTACTGAATCAATTCGGTATGGTAGCCCTCGGTACTGATTTTCCGGTGGAGCAAACCAATCCGTTTCTGACCATTCAAGCAGCGGTGAATCATAAAGCCTCTGAGTCGCTCACCCTCGAAGAAGTTTTCAAAGGCATGACTATATGGGCTGCATTTGCAGCGTTTCAAGAAAAAGAACTTGGAAGTCTTGAAAAGGGTAAACAAGCCACCTTTGCCATTTTTGAAAATCCGGTCACCGCAGATCTTGGTCAGGCTCAAAATTATGCTTGGCGAACTTTTATCAAAGGCCAGTGTGTATTCAAATTAGAGGCGCTGTAGCCCTTTGATCCGAACAATAAATCAATTCAAAATTCCCATTATGCGTTCCTTTTATCTTTTCTTGTTTTTGATGAGCTTCAGGATGCTAGGTTTTGCTCAAATAGCGCAACTAGATTCCTTGAACCAAATCTACTTAAATCAAATAATTGATAATTGGCATCAGGCGGCCCGAACAGCAGATTTTGAAAGTTACTTTGCATGGACTAGCACTGATTTCGTTTTTTTAGGAACTGCTCCAGGCGAGCGCTGGACAAAACCCGAGTTTATGGCTTTTTGCAAACCTTACTTTGATAAAGGAAAAGCCTGGGATTTCAAGCCATCTAACAGACACTGGCATTTTACAGCAAATGGTCAGGTGGCTTACTTTGACGAAGATTTAGATACTTGGATGGAAGGCTGTAGAGGGAGTGGCATCTTTGTTTTGGAAAAAGGTGAATGGAAAATTGCCTACTACAACCTTACGGTCTTGATTGAAAATGAAAAAATCAAGCCTTTCATTCAATTGCGTCAAAAGAAAAATTAAATGTTTGTAGCCGACAACCGCGTAAGTAGCGCAAAATCCTATTTTTTTGAGCAACTATCCGATGCATTTACAAATAGCGAATGCAAATCAATGTGGTCTACCGTTTTGCGTGTTTATTTTGGATGGTCTTCTAGCGATATCTTACTCAAAAGCGATGAAAGGTTTTCTGAATCCGATCTATTGCGCATTCGGTCTGTTGTCAAACGCTTGCAAGCCGACGAGCCTTTTCAATATATCATAGGAGAGGTATATTTTGCCGATATGCTACTTAAAATCGATGCAAGGGCATTGATTCCAAGACCAGAAACCGAAGAATTAGTGGCGCTTGTTCAAAAACAGGATGTGCAGTTTCGATCCATTATAGACTTTTGTACTGGTAGTGGCTGTATTGCCCTGGCACTCAAAAAGTTTTACCCCACAGCTCATGTAAGTGCGCTAGATTTATCGCAAGGAGCCATTGAATTAGCCATAGAAAATGCAAAACTCAACAACCTTGAGCTACAAGCAACGGTTCAGGATATTTTTACTTGGAAAAGTCCAGATCAATTTGATTTAATCGTGAGCAATCCGCCTTATATTCCCCAAAAAGAGGCTGTTCAGATGCAGCAAAATGTATTGGCACACGAACCGCATATGGCATTATTTGTCGCCGATCAAACCCCGCTTGTCTTTTATGAACGACTTGCCCAACTCGCTGTTTCAAATCTGCAAACCAACGGAATAATGGCCCTAGAGATACATGAAAATCTTGCACAACAAACACTTCATTTGTTTGAAGCCCATTTGTTCAAAAGAAGAGAAATTCATCGCGATTTACAAGGCAAAGAACGCATGATTCTTGTTCAAAAAGCTTAACTTTAACTGATGGAATTGCAAGCAATACAAGCTAAAATCTCCCAATTAAGTGCTCAGTTACATGCGCACAATCATGCCTATTATGTACTCAATTCTCCTCAAATTTCTGATTATGAGTTTGATATGCTACTCAAAGAACTTGAGGCTTTAGAGCAGCAATATCCAGCACTCACAGACCCTAACAGCCCAACCAAGCGTGTAGGAGGAGATCTCACCAAAAAGTTTGAAGCAAAAGCCCATCGTTTTCCGATGTTGTCTTTATCTAATAGCTATTCAGAGCAAGAAATCATCGATTGGGCCGAGCGTTGTCAAAAAATCTTGGGCGAAGCTTCTGAATTTGTTTGTGAACTCAAATACGATGGTGTTGCCATTGGTATTCAATATAAAAACGGAAAGCTTGAACAAGCACTTACACGAGGCGATGGCCAAATGGGAGAAGACGTCACAAGCAACGTGCGAACCATCCGCTCTGTTCCTTTGCAACTAAGCCCTGAGGCTCCACAAGATTTTGAAATTCGCGGAGAAATCTTCATGCCGCAGCAGCAATTTGAGACCCTTAATGCTCAAAGAGCAGCCCAAGGAGAGCCGCTATTTGCAAATCCTAGAAATACAGCCTCCGGCACACTCAAGTTACTCGATTCACGCGAAGTTGCTAAACGAGGCCTTGACTGTTATTTATACGGCGTATACAGCCCTGATGTCGCTACAGCTGGGCATTACGAAGCGGTTATGTTGGCTAAAAATTGGGGTTTCAAAGTACCCGATCAGCGCTTGCGCATGATTGAAAAAACCAACAGCATCCAAGGCATCATGGATTTCATCCAATTCTGGGAAACAAAGCGTACCGAACTCGCATTCGATATAGATGGCGTGGTGCTCAAGGTAAATTCTTATGCACAGCAGGAGCAACTCGGCATGACCGCCAAATCTCCGCGTTGGGCAATTGCTTATAAATTCAAAACACAGCAAGTAGAAACCGTTCTAGAATCTGTTAATTATCAGGTTGGCCGAACCGGTGCAATAACGCCAGTTGCCAATTTGAAGCCTGTACAGTTGGGCGGTACAACTGTCAAGCGCGCTTCTTTGCACAACGCAGATCAAATTCAAAAACTTGATTTATGCGAAGGAGATACCGTTCAAGTTGAAAAAGGAGGGGAAATTATCCCTAAAATAGTTGGTGTCAATCTACAGTTAAGAAAGTCAGAGAAAAGGATTTCATTTATTGAAGACTGTCCCGAATGTGGCAATAGGTTGACACGTCAAGACGGCGAGGCACAACATTATTGCACCAACGATCAAAGTTGTCCGCCACAGGTCACAGGTAAAATATTGCATTTCATCAGTCGTAAGGCATTAAACATCGATGGTTTAGGTGAAGAAACAGTTGAATTAATGTATTCAAACAAAATGATAAAGAGCCCTTTAGATCTTTATTATTTAACTTTCGATCAACTTCTAACGCTTGATAGAATGGCAGAAAAATCTGCCAATAATTTATTGCAATCAATCACTGCTTCAAAGCAAATTCCCTTTGAGCGCGTTTTGTTTGGTTTAGGGATTCGCTTTGTTGGTGAAACCGTTGCCAAAAAACTCGCAGCCGCTTTTTCAAACATAGATGCTTTGCGTAACGCTAGTCTTGAAGCATTGTTAGAAGTCGATGAAATTGGTGAAAAAATTGCCCAATCCATTTTGTCCTATTTTAGTTTTTCTGAGAATTTAGTGCTCATCGAAGGCTTACAAGCGGTGGGGCTGCAATTCAAAAGTGAAGAAAAGTTGTTGCATTCCAATATTTTGGAGCAAAAAGTTTGCGTCATTTCAGGTACTTTTGAAACCTTTAGTCGTGACGAACTCAAAGACCTCATTGAGTTAAATGGGGGTAAATTGGGTTCTTCTATTTCAGCAAAAACCACCTATTTAATCGCCGGAGCAAATATGGGGCCTGCCAAATTGCAAAAAGCTACTGACTTAGGTGTAACTTTGTTGTCTGAAAATGAATTTATAAAATTGATTTCACAGTGAGTAATTTAAGTATTTGGAAGCAAACAAAGCGCATTGCCATTGTCTGGGACTACACAGACGATCTTCAAATGCGCACCTTTGTGAAGGCCATTGATCAATTTTTGCAACTCAATCAGTTCGCACATGCATTGATCATTGTTAATATCCCCAAAGACCTCGACAAGAAAAACTTGCCACCTCACTTCTTGATTTATTACAACTCACCAACAGATTTCTCTTTTTTTGGGAACCTCAAAGATATTCAGCTAGAGGCTGAGCTGCAAAAAGCATTCGACCTCTTGATCTGGAATGCCAAACTCGATTCGAAAATATTTCCTCTTTTGGAGCAAACGAGCATTCAACGTAAAGTCTTGCTCAATGCCCAAAATCCCAAATTCGATCTACAAATCGATACAACCCAAACAGAGCCTCAGGCTCAGCTCCAATACATTCAACAAACCTTAGAAAGAATCGCCCAATGAAAACATTTAAAGGCTCAGGTGTTGCTTTAGTAACGCCATTTCATACCGACGGAAGTATTGACCTTACTGCCTTGAAAGCGCTAGTAACTCTGCAAATTCAAGGCGGAACCGATTTTTTAGTCGTTCAAGGTACTACCGGAGAATCTCCAACCTTAAGTCAAGACGAAAAGCGCTTGGTCCTCGATACAGTCCTCGAACAAAATAATGGTCAGCTTCCGGTAGTATACGGAGTCGGAGGCAATAACACATTAGGTCTTGAGGCTTTGCTGAAAAACGTACCAACTGGAGTCGATGGCATATTATCTGTTTCGCCTTACTACAATAAGCCTATTCAAAAAGGAATTGTTGCGCATTTCAAGATGGTGGCGTCTTTCACTGACTTACCCATTATCCTTTACAATGTTCCTGGCCGTACAGGTTCTAACATGAGTCCTGAAACCACCCTTGAACTTGCAGAAATCTCAAATGTGGTGGCTGTCAAAGAAGCCTCTGGTAATATGGAGCAAATCATGGATATCATTCGTCAGAGAAAACCTGAATTTGGTGTGCTTTCCGGAGACGACAACCTCACGATGCCGCTAATTGCAGCGGGTGCAGATGGTGTAATTTCTGTTGTTGCAAATGCATTTCCAGAGCGTTTTTCTCAAATGGTACACGCCTCGATGTCCGGAAATCTTGAACTTGCCAAGCAGGCACACTACGATCTCTTTAGTGTCACAAAGATGTTCTTTGAAGAAGGTAACCCAGGTGGGGTCAAGGTGGCTTTGGCTGCTCGTGGCCTCATGCAAGAAACCATGCGCCTACCGTTGCATCCGGTTTCTGAAAACCTCAGAGCCCGCATCCAAGCTGAAACCACTCGTTTGCTAAAGGCATAGTAATGAAAAGGTTACTTCAAGGTGGTGTCCTTGGAATCACACTTTGGTTTTTCTTTTTAGCCTGCGATAATGCTGCAGAAAAACAAAACAGTAATATTCAAGAAAAAGTTGAGGAAGAAAGTAAGCCTTACAAGCCTAAAAAGGATCAAAAAACAACAAACCTTCCTGCTCAGCTAGTCGATGTTCAATCAATTAATCCTGACATTCAAATTGATTTGAAATACCGCACAACCGATAACTTTCTTAAACAACGCCTTTATTTTTCCATCGATCGCGCTTACTTACAACAAGATGTCGCAACGCGTTTAGCTAAGGTTCAGAATGCCCTAACAAAGCTTAAGCCAGGTTATCATCTTTTGATTTTTGATGCGCTTCGTCCGGTTTCAGTTCAAGAAAAAATGTGGAATGCGCTTGATACAATCGTTCCTGTGGAGCGCGCCAAATTTGTCTCTAATCCGAAAAATAGAAGTCTGCATAATTTTGGAGCAGCCGTTGATCTCAGTATTACAGATGAAAATGGCAAATTGCTAGACATGGGTGCTGGTTTTGACGACATCAGAAAAATCGCTTACCCTTGTCTTGAAGATTCATTTTCCAGGGCAGGGCTGCTTACTACGCAACAACTTTCAAATAGGTTATTGCTCAGAAAACTCATGCAAAGCCAAGGATTTAGACAATTACCAACTGAGTGGTGGCACTACAATGCCTGTAGTAGAGTAGAGGCTAAGCAAAAATATCAAGAAGTACTTCAAGAGCCCTAAACAATTTCATTTTTTTGCTTTACTTTGTTCTGTTTTCACTGAATCAAAACCACGTTATGAAATCTATTTTACTGTCAATATTGGGTTTGTTTATTGGTGCCATTACTAATGGTCTGATCGTTCAACTCGGAACCAAATTAGTTTCAGCACCTGCGGGTCATGACCTCAGTACTGAAAAAGGCCTGGTTGAAGCAATGCCGCATATGCAGCCTATTCATTTTTTATTTCCGTTTTTGGCTCATGCCATCGGATCTTTCATTGGGGCATTTTTTGTGAGCAAAATGAAAGTTGAACGCAGTCTTATTCATTCAATGGCTATCGGTTTTGCTTTTTTAGCAGGCGGGGTCATGATGGTGATCAGTTTGCCAGCAACGCCACTTTGGTTCATTTTAACCGATTTGATTTTTGCCTACTTACCTATGGCTTATTTGGGTTACCGCTTGGGGCAAAAATAACTTACTCGATTGGGCCTGGCTTGAATATTTGCTGCGTAGGTCTTTGGTACGGGATAAAATATTTGAAATCAAGGCCAAAACCAGACGCGTTGACAGGACCTGCTGCTGCTTGCTTAAAGTTGACATACTGATACCTTGATAAGAAAGTAAATGCCGGTTGTAATTGGATAAAAGCGGTGCCTCCTAAGTAAAATACCCCTACTTTTTTATCGCGCCATTCGAAACCTGCACTTGCGCGTAAATCAAAGCCAAGCTTGTCATTGATGTCAACCAAACCAACTTGTCTGAACTCGTGTTTGTCATAAGGATTTACATAAGTTGCCACGCTACTCGGTTTGTACAATAAACTGGCACCCAGTGCTGCATTAGCATAAAATTGTTTGGAAAGTTGAATTGCAATGAGTCCTTGGATAGGAACCTCAAATTGCACAAAACGCAGCCTTTGATCTACACTAATTGCACTATCGGTGCGGGTTGCATTGATTTGAAAATTGCGTTGATTGTAGTAGAGTCCTGTTTCAATAGAAATGAGATTGCTCAGGCCGTAACGGACAATACCCCCAAATGTATAGCCTCCATGAGGTTGGATATCAGCTTGTAAAACACTATCAGAGAAACTTTGCAGACCAGATTGCATTTGCTGCATTGGCAATATAGTGCGGTAATGAAAGCCAAAGAAATTGGGTTGCCCGAGTTTGTTGTAGGCCTGGGCCCAAAGCAGTTGGGGCAATACCAATAATGCTAAAAATAATAGACGCATGTGCAAAGAAACGAAAAAACAGGCAAGGTGTGGTGGCTTATTCGTTGACCCATGTGCAATTGTACTCTAGTGGCCTGCGATGTTGGTTCTCGGGCCATTCAATTGCTGGGTAACCAATATAAAATAGACCCAAACATTTGTCTTTCTCGGTGAGGCCTAAAAATTGATTCATTTCATTGCTGTAAATCAATTTTGGTGTCGCCCAAAACCCACCTAATCCATAGGCCGTACAGCTGATGTGCAAATTTTGAATGGCGCAAGCCACAGCTTCAATTTCTTCGATTTCTGGAATTTTTTCAGTTTCCTGACGCTTCATGCTGATTGCGATAACCACGGAAGATAGCAGGGGTCTGCGCAGCATTTTGGCGAGTTTAGCGTCATCTTGCTGTGCTGGCGGTGTTAATTTTAAATAGGTTTCACCTAAAAAAGTACTGAGTTTTTGGCGCCCGTTCTCTGTAAAAACGTGAAAGCGCCATGGTTGCGTATTGCCATGTGTGGGTGCCCATTGGGCATTATTCAATAGCAACTCAATTTGCTCTTTATGGACCTTTCTTTCAGAAAATTGTTCCGGGTAAATGGTGCGTCTGGACCTGATCAGTTCATTGATTTCAGAAAGATTGAAGCGCATAAAATTAATTTTATTGCAAAATTAGGATTTACTACCTTAGGTGAATCATTTATTGGTCTTAAATTCCTGCAATCCCGTGAAGAAAATAGCAGCATTTCTTGTTTTCATCCTGAGTTTAAACTTATCCTATAGTCAAAAACCTACTGCGGGTTATGCGTCTAAAATAAGTGGAGAGGATATTACATATTTTTCACCTTTTCGAAGTTTTGCAAATGAGGCGCTACTGACGCGTTGTGACGGTAAATCTCCGATAGTGTGGCAGGCTCAAAAAGCAACAGTGGTGAATGGCATTGCGCAATTTAAATTTTTAATCGGTTTTTCGTCAGGTACAAGTGCCGAAGATCGTTTGTTTGATGTTTACCTCGACGATAGCTTATTATTCACGTTTAAAACACAAAAGCGTTGGTCGGAACGTCAAAATTTTCAGTTTGCCAGTAATTATGCACCGCAAGGTCATTATCGTTTTACGATGCTTGAGAAGGATATCAACAAAGATATTTTTGGTTTTTTTGAACTGGAATTGCCATATGCCCATCAAGGTCACACTGCCAATTTCAAAATTATTGGGCGGGACATGCAAAGTCGCGATTGGCTGATGGTCTTTAAGTACCAAGAAAAATTTGAATTTTTAGCAACCGCAAGTTGTCTTGTATTGCGCAAAGAACAATTACGACCTTTAAATTTCGAATGTGTCATCCCAGAAGGCTCTGATAGCTTGGTGCTTGACTCGCCGTTTTTTCATTATGGCAAACGCCTCAGAACTGGTTATCAGACAATGAGCATTCCTGCTTATCCCAAAGATTTCACTGGAAAAGATGCTTTGCAAATTTTCTTGTATCAAAATGGCAAACTACAAGAATTCAAAGAGTATACATTTCTCATCCTGCCCACTAAAGACCTTGAATTCGATATCATTCACCATTCACACAACGATATTGGCTATTCGCATTTACAAACAGAAGTAGCTAAAATTCAGACTGAAAATATCCGCGCTGCTTTGCGCTGGATTGCTAAAGGTGGTGTTGACGGAGTGCAGCCCATTTGGCATATCGAATCATTATGGGCGGTAGAAAATTTTATGGGTCAGGCCAATTCAGTAGAAATACAAGCATTTATTGCAGCCGTCAAAAAAGGGCAATTGGTGCTCTCAGCAAATTATGCCAATTGTCTCACCGGCCTGATGCGACCAGAAGAAATGAAGTGGCTGATGGCCTATGCAAAGGAACTCCAAGAAACTTACGGAATACATATTTCAAATGCCATGGTTACCGATATTCCAGGACAAGCTTATGCTGCATTTGAAGCTTATACTCAACAACAGATTCGTTATCTTTCGTTAGGGCCAAATTATGTGCAAAACTTACCAGACCATGGCGACCGCGTTGGTGGTGTAATCAATGAAACCGGTGACAAACCTTTTCTTTGGCAAGCAAAATCAGATTCGAGCCAGCCTTTATTTGTTTGGACAGCAGGTAAGGGCTATTCTTATTTTCATAATATTCCTGCTGGGCAACAATTTTTTGAATGGGAAAAGCGGATTTCAAGTTACATGGAAACTTTACAAGATTATCCATATCAAATGGTGCAATTGCGTTACACGAAAAATGCAGATAACGGCCCAGTGGATACGCTACTTTGCAAGTTTGTTGACGATTGGAATCAAAAATACAGTTCGCCACAATTAGTGATTGCTATCATTGACAACTTGTTTGCCAAGTTTTTGAGCTTGTATCAAGCAGTACTCCCCAAGGTTACGGGTGAAATCAGCCCCTATTGGGAAGATGGTGCTTATTCGACTGCAGCAGAAGAAATCCAGATGCGTCGCTTGGTTAAAGAAGTCATTGATTTTGAAGAAAAATTAAATACGGACCAGAAGATACAACATCGGGCCCAACTTCGCGAAATCCACCGCAATCTTGTTTTATTTCATGAGCACACATGGGGGGCTTGGTGTAGTATATCAGCGCCTGACACGTATTTCACCACCGAACAATGGCGTATCAAAAAAGCCTTTTTAGATTCAGCGCAGGCACAATTTGAAGCGTTACAATTTTTAGTAAGTACCAAAGTTCCAGCAAAGCAAAAGGTGAAAAGTCAATTGAGTTACAATTTTGATACGTCGCAATCAGGTATCAAATCTTTGCAATTTCAATCAAAGGAATTACTCTTGCAAGACACACCTGGGTTAGGGGCCTGCATTTATAGTTTGGGTATTTCGCCTCAGGTCAATCATGTGTTAAAAGTAGTTCGGTACGATTCAAAAAAAGACATTCAATACAGCAGTCATTCCAATCTAAACATATCCCTACAGTACTTTGCTACGGAAAATCCAAATGAATTTCAGTTGCAATTTACCATCGATAAACAAGCGATTCGTGAAAAAGAGGCTTTGCATGTATGTTTGCCTTTTGACTTAAATAACCCCACATTAAGCTACGGAGAACAAACCCTTATTTCATATAATCAAGATCAATTGCCGGGCTCGAACAAAGAATTTATTTGTGTTCCGGATCATTTAGTTTTAGAAGATGCCGAATGGCGCATCACAATATTCACACCTGACTGCAACCTCATAGAGCTGGGTGCCCCAATTGACGAATCGCAACAAAAAGGAGCTAAAGTTTGGAAGCGCAGCCCACAGAATCCAGCACCACTCTACTTGTATGTATTCAATAATTACTGGCACACTAACTATAAAGCCGATCAAGGGGGAACGTTTACGGTTAACTTGTATTTGAGGGTGGAGAAGAGGTAGGGACATTGAAGTCAGGATTTTAGATCCTCTCGTATTTGTTCAATCCAAGCTTCAAACCCAAACTGCTACGCAGTTCTCGGTTTTTTTATTTTTACATGCTTATCAAAACGAGTTTTGAACGCCGTAAAAACAAAAAACCCGGCACTTTCATGCTGGGTTTTTCGCTTGTGACCTCGTCAGGATTCAAACCTGAAACCTTCAGAGCCGTAATCTGATGCTCTATTCAGTTGAGCTACGAGGCCGATTTCGACTGCAAAGATAAGAACTTTTTTACAATTGCAATGTTTTAAAATAAAAATCCATGTGAAAAAGCTACTTGTTGTCCTCTCTATTGTTGGAGTTTTATTCATTATCCTGATGTCTTTTATGCGTACTTCCATTGAATCTCCTGACTACGAAGTACTTCGGGTCTTGTCCAAAAAAGCAGAAATCAGGCGCTATCCAGCCCTTGTTTTGGCTCAAACACAGATGCCAACCAAAACCTATGACGAAAATAGCAGTATGGGTTTCAGAAGAGTAGCAGGATACATCTTTGGGGGTAACGAAAGTGGCCAGAAAATTGCCATGACCACGCCGGTGATCATGGAGATGGGGCAAGAAACCGAAATGGCATTTGTGATGCCGAAGCAATATGCAATGGATGCATTGCCTCAGCCAAGTAATCCTGATGTTAAAATTGCGAAGCAAGCTGCACGAACATTGGCGGTATTGCGTTTCGGTGGCTATTCAAATGAACAGAAAATTACCGAAAAAGCCCAAGAACTAAAGTTGCTTTTACAAAAAGAAGGTATTGCCTTTAACGATCAACTGATTTATATGGGCTATAATGCGCCTTGGGATTTCATTGGCCGCCGAAATGAGGTGGCGTTTGAGGTGGAGTAGGTTTTAGACTGAATCGAATTTATCGTATTCCCCTTTAAATGAATAATAGCCAAAGATGATCATTCCAATACTCACAGGAATGAAAATCAGTAGAATAATTCCCCACTGTAGCGCTGTGTTCGTTCTTGCGACACCCTCAGCAGCGAGGTTTATTTTTTCTCCAGCTTGTTGAAACATCATCACAACAGCTGTTGGCGCTAGGATCATCCAGATGAGTCCAAAAAGTTTTTTAATTGCGTCCATATTTTTTAACTTTTTAAGATTAATCAGCAACGTTTTGATCAATTTTATTGGAAAGGTAGAACGTTCCAATAATCAGGCATAAAGCGGCAACTCCAATTGGGTACCACAAGCCAGAAAGCGGCGTAGAGCCAGGGAAGCTCGCGATAAGTGTAGCAATAAATGGTACCAAACCACCAAAAACACCATTTCCAATGTGATAAGGCAATGACATGGAAGTATACCTGATTTTTGTAGGGAATAATTCAACTAGGAATGCGGCAATTGGGCCATAAACCATTGTTACCAGCAAAATTTGATAAAACACCAAACCAACAAAAATCCAGAAGATATTTTTTGCCAATTTTTTGTCTTGCTGAATCGTTACAACTTCATCAGCCTTAGCGCTATTTTCGAATTTTTTAGTGGTAGTTACTTCATTATAGCTGGCACCGTTTACAAGTGTTTTGGAAACCGTTACGGTTATGAGGCTGTCCTTGCTGTCTTTTACGAGTTCGTTTTTCACAACTGGCTCAGCACTGGCAATTACTTCCGTTTTTGTAAAGTCTGAATTGTCCAAGAAATATTGATAGATAGGTCGGTAGCTAATGATGCCCAAGAACATCCCGGTCATCATGATCCATTTCCGGCCCACACGGTCAGACCACGATCCGAAGACAATGAAAAACGGTGTCGCCATTGCGATAGCGATGATCAAGATGTATCGCGATTCGTTGAAGTCTAGTTTGCAGGCGTTCTCCAGAAAAGATTGTGCGTAAAACTGACCGGTATACCAAATTACACCTTGCCCCATTGTAGCACCAAAAAGTGCTAATAAAACCATCTTGAAGTTAGCACGGTTTCTGAAGCTTTCTTTAAGTGGATTTGCCGAAATTTTACCTTCGTTTTTCAATTTTGTAAACTGTGGCGATTCGTGCATAGAAACACGGATGTATATTGAAACAATCACTAACACAATTGAAATCAAGAATGGAATTCTCCAGCCCCAATCAGAAAATGCATCTGCACCCAAAGATGATTTTGTCAAAACAATTACACCTAAAGACAGAAATAAACCGAGCGTGGCAGTGGTTTGAATCCAGCTTGTGTAGAAACCTCTTTTATTTGCCGGAGCGTGTTCAGCAACATAAGTAGCGGCGCCACCATATTCACCACCCAAAGCTAATCCTTGGATGAGTCGTAAAATCAGTACTAAAATAGGTGCGGCATAACCGATAGAGGCATAACTTGGAATCAGACCAATCAAAAAGGTAGATCCGCCCATTAAGACAAGTGTCAAAAGGAAGGTGTATTTACGACCAATGAGGTCGCCGAGGCGTCCGAACACAAGTGCACCGAAAGGGCGAACAATGAAACCTGCAGCAAAGATTGCAAGCGTATTGATCAGCGCCGATGCACCTGCGTCAGAGGGAAATAATTGTTTTCCAATAATGGTAGCCAAACTTCCAAAAATGTAGAAATCATACCATTCGATCAAGGTGCCTAATGAAGAGGCGCCAATCACTTTGGTGATAGAATTTTTTTGCATTAAAATAGGTTTGTTTGTCTAAATATAGCAAATGCTTTATGAATGCGAAAAATTTCTACTTTTTGACAGATAAGGCCTAATTGAAAGTTTGGTTTTTAGTTAATTTTAGCACAAATAGTTAACTATGAACTACCATTACCAATTGCAAACATTCGAAGCTTATCAAAAGGCCTATCAAAGAAGTATCTCTGAACCGGAAGCCTTTTGGGCCGAAATTGCAGCAAATTTCACTTGGAAGAAAAAATGGGATACCGTCCTTGATTGGAATTTCAAAGAACCAAAAGTAGAATGGTTCAAAGGTGGCCAACTCAATATCACTGAAAATTGTCTCGACAGACATCTTGAAACGCGTGCCAATGAGCCAGCCATCATCTGGGAATCCAATGACCCTGCTGAGCATCATCGTGTTTTGACCTACAATGAATTGCATTTCAAAGTACAGCAGTTTGCCAATGTGCTCCTGAATAATGGTGTTCAGAAAGGTGATCGCGTTTGTATTTATATGGGGATGATCCCTGAATTGGCCATTGCTACTTTGGCTTGTGCCAGAATTGGGGCCATTCATTCAGTTATTTTTGGAGGCTTTTCAGCTCAAGCAATTGCCGATCGTCTAGACGACGCAGGTGCTGAGTTCATCGTTACTTGTGATGGCGCGTTTAGAGGTGCCAAAGATATTCCACTCAAAAGCGTCATCGACGACGCACTTGTTGGAAATAAAACAATCAAGCGCGTCATTGTGTGTGCACGCACGCGCACACCGGTTTCTATGCTGAAAGGTCGCGATGTCTGGTGGGAAGACGAAATTAAAAAGGTGGAAACAATGGGCAACCCTAAGGTTGAAGCAGCCACCATGGATGCCGAAGACATTTTATTTATCTTGTATACCTCTGGTTCTACAGGTAAACCAAAAGGCGTAGTGCATACCACAGCTGGGTACCTGATCTGGACAAATTATACGTTTGTAAACACTTTTCAATACCAACCGGGTCAAGTTCATTTTTGTACGGCCGACATAGGCTGGATTACCGGCCATAGCTATATCATTTACGGGCCACTCAGTGCAGGTGCCACTACATTAATGTTTGAAGGCGTGCCAACTTGGCCAGATGCAGGTAGGTTTTGGGATGTCGTTGAGAAATACAAAGTCGATATTTTGTATACCGCTCCTACAGCTATTCGTAGTTTAATGGGCTTTGGCTTGGATCCAATCAAAGGTAAAGACCTCAGCTCGCTCAAAGTTTTGGGCTCTGTTGGCGAACCTATCAATGAAGAAGCTTGGCATTGGTACAACGAACACATTGGCCAAAAGCGCTGTCCGATTGTAGATACCTGGTGGCAATCAGAAACAGGCGGAGTCATGATTTCTAATTTGGCAGGTGTTACACCATCCAAGCCTTCTTATGCCACTTTACCGCTGCCTGGCATTCAACCTTGTTTGGTGGATGAAAACGGAGTAGAAATTCAAGGCAATGGTGTCAATGGTAATTTGTGCATTAAATTTCCATGGCCAGGCATGATCCGAACCACTTATAATGATCATGAGCGTTGTCGCCAAACTTATTTCTCGACTTACGAAGATTTATATTTTACGGGTGACGGTTGCCTTCGCGACGAAGACGGAATGTACCGCATTACAGGTAGGGTAGACGACGTCTTGAATGTCAGTGGGCATCGCATCGGTACGGCAGAGGTTGAAAACGCCATCAATATGCATGCGGGCGTCATTGAAAGCGCCGTTGTTGGTTACCCGCACGACATCAAAGGTCAAGGTATTTTTGCTTATGTGATCTATGATGGCACCAATGGTGATGCCAATTTGTCAAAGCAAGATATCATCCAAACGGTTTCACGCATTATTGGCCCAATTGCTAAGCCAGATCAAATTTTGTTTGTTCCTGGTTTGCCAAAAACGCGCAGTGGTAAAATCATGCGACGCATCCTTCGAAAAATTGCAGAAGGAGACACTTCAAACCTCGGGGACACTAGCACCTTACTCGATCCTAGTTTGGTGGAGCAAATTGTGGCGTTAGCGAAGTAAGCTTGCGCTTTTCACAACTCAACTTTAGAGAGGTGCTTATTTCAATTTGAAGTTGCTTTGAAATAGTTGCATCTTTGATCTGTGAAAAATTGGATCAAGCGTTACCTTATTAAGTGGCTCTTTTTAGTGGCAACCGTTTCTTTGGTTTCAACTGGGATATTACTTATCGATCCCAATTCGGACGACCAAGCTTTTGTTGCCATTTATATCGCTTTGCTAGGAACATGGTTGCTCTATGGCTTTGATTTTCGTGAGCCGTTCAAAACTGGTTGGCAGCGGCTTTTTGTATTGCAGTTGGTTTTGGCGTGTGTTTTAGGGTTTTATTTCTTGAATGCTTTTCAAATAGGATTGCTTTTTGCAATGGCGTTGCTCAGTGTGTTGTATCAATTCAATATACCCTTTGTTTCACATCGATTTCAATTGAAAAGGTTTTTATTGGTAAAGAATGTGCTCATTGGTATTTCATGGGCAGCTTTGGTGCCTTTTGGAGCACAATCTTTCGATGAAACCTCAGTTCAATTCTTGTTTTGGTTTGTAACCGTTCAGGTTGGATATGGAAGTATCATCCGGGATATCTCAGATATTGAACAAGACAAAATACAACAATTGCGTACGCTTCCTATTTATTTTGGCGTATCGAAAACCTTGCTTTTTTTGCACATCATTAATCTTTTAAGTTTATTCATTTGCTTGCCATTTGTTGGTTTTGATCCGTTTACTTGGTTGTTTCTGCTCTCTTTTATAGTAGTTTTCTACAAAGCACTCATTTTACTACAGGTTCAGCTCAACCACAGCAAACTCATCTGGACCCAATACCTCAATATCTTAACTTGTCTTTTGATTTTTTTACTTACATTTCTACTTTATTCATAGATAGTTATGCAGCCTGAATCAGAAGTTATTTCCTTACTCATTTTAGTCTGCACAAGTGTTTTTGTAGGCGCTTGGGGGCTAGATGCACTGACTCATGCGAAAATCGCCAATGCAGACATCACCGATCGAGAATTGCACACGCATCGTATTCTGATTCTTAGCTCTGGCTTATTGCAAGCGGTACTGTTATTGTTCTTTTGGTTTGATTACGAAATCTTGCCTTTTTTTATCGCATTATTGCTGACAAGAACTGTCCATGAAGTGATCGATGAAGTCAAATTTCATAGCAGTCGGTGTACCTTTCGCGAAACATGCATTCATTTTGTCATGTGGATCAGTATCCTTTCTCAAATTGGATTTTTATTTTTTTGGGGGTTTTTCTTCCATTATGAAGGGTTATTTACCCTGCCTTTCTTTCATTTCATTTGGGGTGGGCTGCTTATTTTGTTGATGTCTTATATCAGTTGGAAAGAGTGGTTTTTGAATCTTTGAAAAAGAGTAAAACCAAAACAGGTAGCAAAGTTAGGTCAGAAATGAGCGCCACAAAAAGCGTGATACTGATCAAGATACCCATGTAGTAAGATCCCATAAACGTCGAGAAAATCAGCATCGAGAATCCACAGCACAAGATCAGGCTTGATAAAATCATGGCTTTCCCTCGCTCTAGATAAGCCCTCTTGAGTGCATAAAAGGGACTGCTACCTTTTGCCAATTCAATTTTAAACTTGGCCAACAAATGGATGGTGTCGTCATAGGAAATCCCGAAAGCAATTGTAAAAATAACCGCTGTGCTGGTCTTGAGTTCAATGCCTGCAAAACCCATGATGGCAGCAACAGCCAATAATGGAATTAAATTCGGAATCATGCTGATGAGCATCATGCGCACAGACCTGTAAACAATTCCCATGATCAAGGCAATCAGGAGCACCGAAAAAATCAAGCCTTCTACCAAGCTTGCTGAAATGTAATCGATATTGCGGTCGAGTAGGTGAGCGGCACCAGTTATTTGATAGTTGACCTTTCCATGCAAAGTCAAGTTGCGGCAAAATGCGTCAAAAGCTTTGTTCTTTTTGGCAATAGGGGCAGACCCCAAGTCTGGTAAGTTTCCGTGCATTCGGCCAAAGCGCTCTGTGCTATCTAAAAGCGTTCTGAGGTAGCTGCCATTTTCAATGATGCGTAGTTGTCTTCCAAATCGTTTGATGCTTCTTTTAGAATTGGGCAGCTTGAAATATAACGGGTTGCCGCCATGTGCTGCTCTGTTGGCAATACATAAACTTTGAACCAATGAATTTTTTATTTCAGCGCCATAACTCGTTTCCAAATAATTTTCAACCAAAGCCAACTCGTTCAGGACAGCTGGGTCCCAAAAACTCAAGGATGGGTCTTTGATTTGAATAGAAATGTCAAAGGGCCTGATGCCTCCGTAATGTTTGTCAATGAAACGGAAGTCTTGTTTAAGTTGCTCTTTTGGATGGAGGTCGTCCATCAAATAATGATTGTTTCTGATCTGAAAAATGCCCAACAAACAAAAAACACTGAGGCTAAAGCTAATTAAAATGACTGCTTTTCTATTTTGAATCAACCATTGAAAGAGCCAGCGCAATAATTTTTGCCAATAGCGCGCCTCTGCTTGCTGATGAATGTATTTTGGTGCGGGTAAAATGATGAAGCAAATCGGAAGCAAAAACATCGTGAAAAAATAGGCAATGAGGGTACCAATGCCAGCTACGATGCCAAATACTTGAATCGGAATCACCTCTACAAAATAAAGGCTGCCAAAGCCAATAGCTGTAGTAATTGAAGTTAAAAAGGCAGGCAGCGCAATTTCTTGATA
>JBJTCG010000002.1:0-3395 GCA_046091725.1 Flavobacteriales bacterium
ATAACGCCACCGTGTGTCCATACAGTTCTGCCTGCTGCCGTGTTTTGGCTAATACCCATGCCATAATTACCTGATCCCACGAAAGTAGTAAGTTCATTAAATGAGAGCGTATTTAAAACCTGTCCATTCATAAGTGCATCATACCATTGAGCCATTTCTCCGGATGTGGAGTACATTGCACCAGCAGCCCATGCTGCACTGTTTATTGAAGTTCTTGGTATAGAATTGTTATCTACACCATTCTGCCAGGGGTGTGCCACAGGATTTATCGTAGATTCATAAACATCGAGGTAGGTGCTGTCAAGCTGAAGCGGAGTCAAAATACTATTGCGTAAAAGTTGGCTGTAACTCTGTCCTGTTGCACTCTCAGCAATCAATGCTGCAAGAAGATAATTTGTATTACAATACTCCCAACTTGTGCCTGCCGGAAATACTGGTGGCCCTGCCCATGTCATGAGTTCGCTGGCAGTAAATACCCGATTTGGATTCGTCAGCATTGAATCAGCATAACCTGTAATGCTTGTTACATCATCTAAGCCGGTTGTGTGATTAAGGAGTTGTCTTATGGTGATATTTGAATCAATGTTGTTAAATGTTGGGAGGTATTGATGCAAAGGATCATCCAGTTGTATCAAATTATTTTCTGCCAACTTTAACAAAAGTACTCCGGTAAATAATTTTGTATTACTTGCTATTCCGAACAACATATCAGATGTAATGGGTGTGCCAGTGTGTGAAATTCCGGTAACACCTTTCCATGTTCCCATTCCGGGATAAATGACACTTGCAGAAATCCCTTTCAGATTGCCTGCTGTTCTCATACTGTCAATTTTGTTTTGTAATTCACTGGCCAAAATAGGGTCAAATGTCTGTGCTTTAATAAAGACAGTAAGGCTAAGAAAAGTTGTCAGTAATAAGAATGTTTTTTTCATGTCTTCTTTATTGTGGTTATATGAAGTTGAATACTTATCATGGTTTAATCTCGTTGGTTATTTGGCATGTCCGCTAACGTTTTGCGGATTTGCGAAGGGGGAGCCTTTTCATCATCAATTTCTTTAATTATTTTTCTAGTGAGGCGTTTGTACGAATGTACATTTATTTCTTATAAATCATCGAAAAATGAGCGCAATATTGGAGAAAGGTTCAGAAGGGATATAAATGAAAAAGCCTCACGTTTCCGTAAGGCTTTTGCTCCACTAAATTTAATTTTGTCGAACCGATAGAAACCGTTGTCGTGATTTTTTGTCAAGACAACGGTCAAAGAATGTAGAATAAACTATTTTACTTGAATAGGAGCTTTTTTAAATCGTCCCCACGCAACGAATGAAGCTAGTAAAAATAAAATGATTGTCGGAGTGAAAGGTTCGCTATGTGTAGCATGATAACTTGTTGCTAAAACCATAATGATTGCAATACCCATTGCGGCAAGCGGTATTAAGATTGGTTTTATACGTAATGCTGCCGGAAGAATTAAACCAAGTGCTCCTAATACCTCACTAATACCAATGAAGCGTACAGTGCCAACTCCGTAATCACTCACAAAACTCATTCCGTTTTTTGCAAGCTCCTCAACTGGCATTGCAATTTTCATAAATCCTGCCATGCCAAATGCTAATGCTAGTAATATTTGTGCTATCCACAAACTGATGTGAAGTGCTTTTGATTTTTTTTGTTCTGTCATTTCTCTATTTGTTTTAACTGGGTTAAATATAAACTATTTTTCCGTACTTACCAATCATATAATCGTTATAGGCGAGTTGGATTTCCTCTTTTGTACTCATTACAAAAGGACCTTGTGCTACAAACGGCTCTGTATATTTCTCTCCACCAAAAAAGATAAAATCTGCTTCTGTATCAAGGTGATTAACAAACTCAATATCACCACCTTTATCATCAAAGCCGATTAAATCGCCTAAGTGATACGATGTTTCATTGATAGTTAAGTCTTGTTGTGGCAGAAATACCGCATACTCTAATTCGTTTACAGTTGGCAGCGTAAAAGATTTCCCTGCTTGCAATTTGATATGATATAAGTATTGTTTAGCATATGTTGGAATTTTTGAACTTTGCCCACCATATTCTCCTACAACTACTTTTAGGGATCCTGCATTATTTTTCAAGGGTATTAAAGGCAGTTCTTCATTTTGAATTGCCATATATTCTGGGTTTTTGCTTTTTTCAGAAGCAGGTAAGTTCATCCAGAACTGAAAACCGTGCATCAATTTTATACCTGTTTTAGAATCAGGACCTATTGCTTCATTGTGAATAATACCATTTGCTGCTTTCATCCACTGTGCGCCACCTGAATATACTGTGCCTTGATGTCCACGACTGTCATAGTGCTTTGCTTCTCCATTAAGGATATAGGTTAACGTTGCAATTCCACGATGCGGATGAGCTGCATCTGCATTGAGTTGCCTTGAAGGTATCATAAAAGGTGAAATGTAGTCCAAGAATATAAAATGTCCTACGTGGGTAGTGTAATTGTTTGACACAAGGCGATGGATTTCGATTGGTCCAATATCAGCACGATGTCCTCGTGTTTTATAAATTATTTGTTTTTTCATGTTTTTACTTCCTTTATCTGGAAATACGTTTGCAGCGTCTGTAACTAGTAAGACTCCAAGTGCCGCTGCGATGGTGCGTTTTTCTTTCCTGTCAAACTGTTTTTTCGTTGGCTATTTTTTGGTTAAATGAAATTCGTGTCTGTCGCCACCATTTGTGTAATAATACCAAAATTCACTTTTGTCCAGTTTGAGAATGTTGTAGTATGAAGAAGAAACAGTTCCCGTATTGTCAGTAATTTCCATACTGGAAACACCGGAAATATTTAACTTTTTCTGCTCTTTGTCAAATTTCCAAGTCCCAATTTCAGAAACAGTTTCGTTGTTCTTGTCAATGTAAGTTCTGGAATAACTATCGCTGCCAGAGTATATTTCTTCGTAGTTTTTAATATACAGGAGAGAGGTCTCGTCTGCACCGTTACGAAGATACTTTTGGAGTGTCCAGGTTTGTTTCAGATTTTTTTCTGTCTTATTGATAAGTCCGCCTTCATCATACTTTTTGCAACTATTAAATGTCAATGTAAATAGTCCTGCGAGGACAAGTGTTGTTAATGATTTAATCGTTTTCATTTTTTCTTGTTTTTAAAACTACTTTCCTACTTATATGGCTTTTCGGTGTCGCCCCGTTTTTTTGAGTGGTCGCTGGGCTCCACTTTTTTGTCAGTCGTAAATGACTGTTAAGTGATGTCAAAGATAAACATTGGTGGCACTATTGTCTGTCCGCTATGTCGTTTTTAAAATGTACCGTAAGGTGATTAGCCACTTTTAACTCTATGAGGGCTAAAAAAACAACACTTATCGCTTCAAGAAAAAAATATACTACTCCTAATG
>JBJTCG010000003.1:0-15084 GCA_046091725.1 Flavobacteriales bacterium
TTGCTGCATAATTAACGGAATGTTAATTGGCTTAATCTAGCTGAAGTATAGTAGGCCAGACAAGTACTTGTCTGGCCTACTATACTTCAGCTAGATTAAGCCAATTAACATTCCGTTAATTATGCAGCAAGTGCGTATGACGTGTTGTCATTTATTGTTCGAAGCACGATATTTAAGAGGAGCACTTCAAGCCTCTGCATGCTGACACCTGACTACCGCTATCGCTGTCAAATCCAATGTCGACCCCAAAGAACGTAGGTACAAAGGTACAAAGAAAGTATGTCGTTAGATTAATACAATTGAAATACTTGAGGATCGTGGTTTGTTTCGGCAGCCAATTTGATAGTTAACATCCCTTTTTTCAAGGTGCATGAATTGGATGGATTCAAAGGTTTGGCTTTCTTGGGTTGAAAGATTGTAGCGTCTAGTTTAATATTTTTGGAAGATTGTTCTCCTGGTATCCAAATTGCATAAACACTTTTCTCTACTTGCGTAAAAACCCAACTCCCGGTATCGCCTTGCTTGATTTCATAGGGCGCAACGGGTTTGGAGCCATAAATAGCTGCTCCGTTTATTTTCATCCAGGCGCCAATCTCTTCTAGGCGTTGGTAGGCAGTTGTGTCCCAGCGTCCTTGCGCATCTGGTGCGATATTAAGTAAAAAGTTTCCACCCCGAGAAACGATCAAGCAAAGGTTTTTGAGCAGTGTTGCCGTGCTTTTGTAGGTATCATTAGGGATGTAACTCCAGCTATTGGCGATGGTCATGCAGGTTTCCCAAGGATAGGGTAGCGGTTTGTCCGGGATACTTTGTTCTGGCGTGAGGTAATTTTGATTCGGGCCTTCAACAGCTCTATCAACGACAATCAAACCCGGTTGCGCTTTTCTGGCTTTTGCGGCAAGTTCATCCATTCGGATATTTTGATCAACGGGTTTATAGCCCCATTTCGGTGATGTTGGGGTATAGGGTTGTACCCAACCGCCGTCTAGCCAGAGAATATCGATTGGGCCGTAATTTTGCATGAGTTCCATGATTTGACCGTGGGTAAATTGAACAAAGGATTCCCATTTGGCTTGTTTCTTGGTTAAATCGTAGTTTGGATTGCGGTCGTAGGGTGGGAATTTGGGGTCCCAATAATCGGGGTGCTGCCAATCGGGTTTTGAAAAGTAGGCGCCGGTCCAAATGCCTTCTTTTCGAAAAGCCTCAAAAATATTGCGTGTCAGGTCTGGATGAGTGCTTTGGCTATTAGGGCATCTTTGATTCGCGACTGAATAATTGGTCAGTTTTGAGTCAAACATACAGAAGCCATCGTGGTGTTTAGTAGTAAAAACCATGTACTTCATGCCAGCATTTTTGGCTGCTTTGGCCCAAAGATTTGGATCAAACTGGGTAGGGTTGAAGGTAGTTTGTAGGTTTTCATATGCCTTCACATACTCAAAATAAGAACTCGCATAAGGTCCTCGACGTGTACACCAATCTTCATCTTCAGGGCAAATACTCCAACTTTCAACAACCCCCCATTGGCTATAGGCTCCCCAATGCATGAGTAGGCCAAATTTGTAATCTTGCCAAGTGTTTAATTTTTCAAGCACTAAAGTATCGGTCGGAGGATAATATGTTTGTTCGTGATGTTGGGCTATTGAAGAAAAACTTAATAAACTGACCAAATAAAGTAATGTTGTTTTATTTTTCATGACCGTAAACTTCTATTTCATCGATAAACAACCAGCCGTCGCCAGCCACTCCACGCCATTTGGGAAGAGGGCCGGGGTTACCGACTGTCAATTTGAAGGTTTGAATGGGCGATGACGGGAAATTTTCGAGTACCAGTGGGTAGGCACCATTGACTTGTGGCGCCCCAACTTCAGGGTGATACATGGTCGTAAGAAACGATTCATTAGCAGTGGTAAACCCTCCTGCGATAATTTTACTTGGGGCCATGATCCAAGACTGATTATTAGCCAAATAATGGATCCGAACAGAGTCAATCAAATAAGGTCGTTCCAGTTGCAATTCTAAAATGGCATCTTTTCCTTGCCAACCTTGCCAACCCTTTTGATATTCCAAAGTTGAGCGCAAGCCATCATTGATAATAGCCTTCTGTGTCCAACTTATTGTATCAGAAACTTCAAGCCCATCTTGATAGGCTTTGGCAGGTAGATTTATATATCTGATTTTTTGCTGTTTGGCCAAATGACTAACCCGTGCTTCTTGCCAAAATTGAAGGGTATTTTGTTTATATTCAAGAGGTTTTAATCTCGTTTCGTGTAAAAGAATAGGGCCATTTTTCAATAGCAAAGCCATGAATTCGTTGAGCAGTTCATGATAAAATATTTGGTTGCCATTAAAGTACCAATCTGGACCCGCCAAAGGTGATTTACTGATTTCCAATAGGGCATAGCGTATACTTTGTGCGCACATGTCGATGCGTTCCTTTTGCAAAGAACTCATGCCAGGCAATTTTTTAGCTTTGTCATACATCAAGAGTGCCCATTTTAAATTACTCGGTGATAAATAACCACTGATATGTGTGATAGGCGGTTCGTATAATGTCAGTGCTTTCCCACTATTTTGTAAATCTTTCACCTGTGCTCTTAGAACTTCTCTAACAATGGCGCCTCCGGGACCGTAGTAAGCTTCTGTAAATTCATAAATGAGACTATCGGCATTTAGTTTTGGATCCCATGACCATTTGGATAAAAGAAAAGCACGCAGGGGTTGCATTTCTGAAGAGGGCGAATTTAAACCTTGCTCAAAGAGCATTTGTACACCGTATGCTTGGAATATTTGAATATTTTCTTGCAATGTTGGCCAGTTAGGAAAGGGCATCACCAAATGTGAAAAATTGATCACATAATCCCAGATTAAAATGTTATTGGTGAGCTTAGTCCAGTTCTCTAAATCTTTTTCAAAGCCTGAACCCTTTAATGATTTTGCCCTGTTCTCTTCTATGGTACAAAGCATGATATTCACATTGGCTTCTGGTTTGGTAAGTATAGGCGCACTTCTGGTATATTGATAGGCTAGGGTCGAAATGATTTTGTTTGGAAAACGTTTGGCAACTTCATTGACAAAACGAAGCATGGTGCCAGCATGGCTGTGTTCCAAGGAATCTATGTACCTGCATTTTTCGCATTCGCAATAATTATAATTGTCCATTTGGCTAACTGACCAATATTTGGCATCGGGTTTTTTACGCATTTCTAAAGCCAAGTTGTCGCATACTAAGTTGAGGACCTCCGGATTACTCAGGCAGACTTGGTCTTTCATGCGGATGCCATTGCGCAGTGCATAATATTCAGGATGCGTTTCAAAATGAAGTTCCGGAGGAAGGAGTTTGTGCAGCGTATGTACCCACAAGCCCCATCCTGGATGGTTTTCAAAGGTGAAGGAAGATTCTCCACTGGTGAGTTTGTGCCATTCCCCATAACCTGTTCTTCTTGTTTCTCCGTAAAAAATCTCTCGGTATTGGAATGCAGGAATAGATTCGTAGCGATCGTACGGAAGCTTAACGGGTATTTTATTGGGTATGCGGGTGCATTCAGCTTGGAAATATTCGAAATTGAATTTGCGTTGTAAAATATCATAGATGGCATTTTTACAAGCAGCCTCTGAATAGCCAAAAATTTGAATTTGTTTTTGATCGCAGATGACGCCAAAACCATCATTGCCCCATTTTTCGCAGTTAGGGAAGAATTTTTTATCTGGATAAAAAAAACGCAACTCGAAATGTTGGGTTTGTTGCCCTGCTTCACGCAGGTAAAACTCAAAAGTGTTTTCTATCCGCGGGTAAAACACTTCTCTTTGAGCAGAAAGAGCTGATGACAACAGAAGACAGAAACTGAAAAGGAATATTTTATTCATGCGTATGGATTGAATGGTAAGGTTTAATGAAATCCTCCCTTACCACGGTAAAGTTGTATTGGTTCATTGAATTTGATTTCAATAACACTGATCATTGGATCCATCAAATGATTGGGGATGTCAATAAACAAAGTTCCTGGTACGCTACTCCAAGAAATTTTCCCCACTTCTTTGGCTTCTAATTCAAAATTGGTGCCGACTAACTTTATGGATTGAGGCTTGCTTTTTATTCCTTTCAGATAGATGGAAGTTTTCAATTCAGAAGCTGTTAAATCACTTCCTTGTGGGCTGGGCACGAATAAATAAAGCGTACTTGAATCTTTGGTTAAGGTGCTGTTGCCGTGGTAGTGTCCGTAGGGTAAACCTGCTGTTGTGCCATAGATGGCGGCTGCATGTTTTTGAGTCCAGCGTCCAAATTCTTTGAGAATGGCAACTTGTTCGTCAGGAATGGTTCCGTCTGCTTTTGGGCCGATGTCAAGCAATAAATTCCCGCCCATGTTTAAGCATTCGGTAAAAATACTCAGTAGTTCAAAATGACTTTTAAAATTGTGATCGCTTGGTCTGTAGCCCCAGTTGTCGTTGGTGGTGAGGCAAAGTTCCCATGTTTTTCGGTCCGGATGTATAAGCGGCATGTTTTGCTCTGGGGTGTCATAATCTCCATAACTTTTGAGGCGACCATTTAAAATAGCAGCTGAATTGTAGTGATGAATGATAGAGTCAATCTTTTGCGCTTGCCATTCTGTTTCAGAATGCTCCCAATCGCCATCAAACCAATATAAATCTGGGTTGTATTGACTTGCAAGTTCGGTAATTTGCCCGTGCATAAAATTCAGAAACCGCTGCCAGCGCTCCATATCCTCGTTGATTTGGTAGCGGCTAGAGTCTTTTAAAAATCCAGGATAGTCATTGGAACTCCAGTCTAGTAGAGAATAATAAGCGCCAGTGTGTATGCCAACTTTTTTGAGTTCTGTAAAGAATGGGGCAATTAAATCCTGTTTACAAGGGCTCTGATTGACAGTGCTTAAAGGTAGTTTAGTATTCCAGTTGGTATTTTTTTTGGCTGAGGCGGTGCGCATTTTAGTATCGTATAGCGCAAGGCCGTCGTGGTGTTTAGTGGTAATGACACAATAACGCGCGCCACTTTCTTTGATCAGCGCTGCCCATTGCTCTGGATGATAATTTTTGGCGCTCAGCCCCTTCATTTGGCTCATATATTGCGCGTAAGGAACAGTTCTATTATGAAAAGCCCAGCTTTCAGAGGTGCCATCCACGGCATACATACCCCAATGAATAAAAATACCGAGTTTGGCATCTTCAAACCATTTTTGCGTGTTAGGTTGTTGGGCAAAAATTAATGTAGGTAAGAATAGTAAAATGTAGCGGATGTAATTCATCTCCCAAAGGAACAAAATAGGTAGGAGTTTGCCAAAAATTGAACAAGTGTTTAATTTTTTTAATTTCTTAAACAATTGTTTAAAAAGAGTGTTTAACTTTGCAGCGCGAATTTTGAAATTCCCATGAAAAGAGACCTTAGTACAGAAGAAAAAATCAAGGCGGCCGCAAAGAAAGCTTTTATGACCAAAGGGTTTGACGGTTGTTCTGTGCGTGACATCGCTAAAGAAGTCGGCAGCAATGTTTCCTTATTGAATTACTATTTTCGATCAAAAGAGAAATTATTTGAACTCATTTTTGAAGGAGCCATGAGTGACTTCTTACAAGCAATGATCGAAGTTTTTAGTTCAGACCTTAGCCTCAAAGAAAAAACGAGCTTGCTCATCGAAAAAGAATTTGATTTCTTCTTTGAGCACCCCGAATTACCAATGTTTATCCTTCAGGCCATCCAACAAAATAAGTCAGGTGCGCCAATGCCAAATCATTTTTTTGAACCCATTGCCAAGACAGGTATTTTTCAGCAACTAGAAGCCGCCCAGGCCAATGGTGAAATGCGTAAAATCAGTCTAAGAAACGTGACCATCCTTTTGATGTCCAATGTGCATTATCCATTTATGTCCAAAAAACTCACGCAGCAATTCCACGGAATTGATGCCAAAACCCTCGATCAAGATCTTTTAGCCCACAAAGCTTACGTCAAAGAAATGCTTATTAACTTTTTATTCCCACAAAATCAAACCGCATGAAAATGAAACAAAATCTCTCCTACGGGTTGCTTTGTCTATTTTTTGGCTTGACGGCTCAAGCCCAAAAATATGACCTCGCAACTTGCTTGCGCATGGCAGATTCTGCCAACGTGCAAATTAGAAACGCGCAATTAGATGTTGCCATCAATGAAAGTCAGCGCTCGGCTTATTTGTCTTCGCGCTTGCCTTCCTTGAATTTTGTTGCCGACTACAAGTACAATGCCATTATTCCTGGTCAAGTTGTACCGGCTCAATTCTTTGGAGGGGCGCCTGGTACTTTTGCAGAGGTAAAGTTCGGTGTGCCAATTGTTCTGAGTAACACCGTTCAACTCAATCAAATCCTGTTTAATTCTCAAGTCAATTATGGGCTTGCAGCGTTGCGCATCAACAGCGATATCGTCAAAATCAAGCGCGACATGACCATCCAAGAAGTGAAATACCAAGTAGCTAATACCTATTTCATTTTGCAAGGGGTATATCAGCAATTGCAATTCCTGGATAGCAATGCCACTAACGTGAAGCGCATGCTCAAAAACATGGATTTACTGGTAAGCCAAGGGATGCTCGTTCCGACCGAGGCTGACAAATTAAGGATCAATTTATTGGGCATTGAAAACAACCTTTCCAATTTATTGGCTACCAAAGCACAACTCGAAGAGTTATTTAAAATCATGATTGGTCTGGACCCAAAATCAGCCATCCAACTGCACGATGATCAAATGGTGCAACAAACTTTACTCGTCGATCCAGAACAAGCTAATTTATTTGCACTCCAGTTATTAGAACAGCAGCAAAAAATGGCGCTAGAGGAGGCGAAAGGAATCAAAATGGGTTATTTACCAAACCTGAATTTGTATGGAATCTACCAATATAATGTGAATATAAATCCGGAAACTGATTTCAGAACCGGTATTGATGGTGCATTTGTAGGTTTACGCATGGATTGGAATTTATTTGATGGCCTTGATAAACATCACAAGGCGGCCGTCAATGCTTTAAAGCAAGAGCAAATCCAAGCGCAACAAGATTTGACACGCATTCAACTCCAACAACAAGCCGAGCAAAATAAACGCAACATTGAAGTAAAGGCTCAAGCACTTGATGTTGCCAAAGAGCAACTTACATTGGCTACTTCAGTCCATAAAAATGCTGAGTTGAAATACAAAGAAGGTCTTATTTCGGTCAACGATTTCTTGCTTGCAGAAACAGGTCTCGAACAAGCTCAAGCTGGCGTGGTAGCGGCATACGTAACCCTTCGTCAGGCAGAATTAGAATACTTAAAAACAAACGGAAATATCAAATAATCTATCATGAGAAGAATCATCCTTATCTCCATTGCCGTTATCGGTGTACTCGCCATCACGGTTACCAAGCTTTTATCTAATGCAGAACAAGCCAGAAAGAAAATATACATCCATGACCTCGAAGCGGCAGTCCTTGTTGAAACAGCCAATCCAATTGCCAATTATACTTTTGAAAGCGCATTTTCCTATTTAGGAGTTTTTGATGCAATGCATCAGAATAATGTGGCATCTGAAGGGTCAGGTAAGCTCATTAGCTTGTTGGTCAAAGAAGGCGATCAAGTTCAGAAGGGACAAGTAATTGCCAAACTCGATGACGAATTGGTTCAATTGCAAATTGAAAATGCCAAACTCAACATTGCACAACTCAAAAATGATAATGCCCGTTTTGCAAACTTGCGAAAAGAACAAGCGGTATCTTCTGTTGAAGCTGAAAAAATGGAGTTGGCACTTAAATCTGCAGAAGTACAGCTCAAGCAACTACAAAAACAACTGAAAGGTTGTAAGGTAGTTGCACCGTTTTCAGGTGTTGTTACCAAGAAAATGGCAGATCTTGGTTCTATGGTCATGCCGGGCACACCAATTGTTGAACTCACCGATATTGCTCAACTTAAACTGTCTATTTCTGTTCCTGAAAGAGACGTGCTAAAATTTAAAACAGGGCAAAAAGTAGAAGTCACTGTAGATGCACACGAAGGTGAAGTCTATAACGCAACAGTATACAGTACTTCAGTACAAGCAGATGCTTTGCATAATTTCAAGGTTCAGATCTTAGTTTCCAATAAAGCTAACGCGCGCATCCTTGCAGGTATGTATGGCAATGTGACGTTAAAAAGCAACAAAACAATTACAGCCATGGCTGTTCCAAGAAAAGCACTGATTGGGTCGACAAAATCTCCGCAAGTTTATGTAGTGCGCAATGGTAAAGCTCAAATAACGCGCTTTAGCCCGGGTACTTCTGACGGCAATTATATTGAAGTTATTTCAGGTCTAGCAGCCGACGACCAAATTGTTGTCAAAGGTCAAGTCAATTTAGAAGACGGAATGAACATTAAACGCAATAAATAGCCCCATGACACTGACAGAATTGGCCATTAAACGGCCCTCATTTATCATTGTGATCTTCACTATTTTAGTTGGTGGAGGCCTCATCAGTTACAAACAACTTTCCTATGAGTTGATGCCCGATTTTTCGGCGCCACTCCTCACTATTACAACTGCTTATCCAGGTGCTTCTCCTTCAACTGTAGAATCTCAGGTTTCAAAACCTCTTGAAGATGTCTTGAGTGGGATGGAGAACGTAGACGAAGTGACTTCCTTCTCTTTTGATAATGCTTCGTTTGTTTTACTTGAATTCAAAGCATCGGCCAACATTGACGACGCGCTTGAAGATGCTCAGCGTAAAATCAATAACAACCTCAGTAAACTTCCTGAGGATGCCCTCAATCCAGTGGTGGCTAAAATTGAACCGAATGCAACGCCAGTGCTTCAATTAAGTGCCATTGCACCAAAAATTTCAGATGCCGAATTGATGCGTTTGATGGATGAGCAACTCTTACCTCAAATCAAACAAGTCAAAGGTGTAGCAGAAGTGCAAGTAATTGGTGGCGAGCGCCGTGCTTTTCGCGTCAATGTTGACAAAGATAAAATGCGCAAGCTAGGCTTGTCTTTGGCTCAAATAAATCAGGCAGTAGCGTTATCCAACCTTGATTTTCCAACAGGTAAGGTCAAAAGCAGTTCTGAGCAAATTACGGTGCGCTTGACAGGTAAATACCAAAACATTGATGACCTGCGCAATTTAGTTATTGTGGCCAAAGGAACTTCTTCAATAAAGTTAGGAGACCTCGCTGAGGTGGTAGATGCCAGTGACGATCAAGTGACAATTAGCCGTTTGAATGGGGTCAATGGTATCGGGCTTCGCGTCAAGAAACAAAGTGATGCCAATGCGGTGGACGTCGCTAAATTGACTAAACAAAAATTCAAAGATTTAGAAGAAAAGTATGCCAAAGAAGGCTTGAAATTTACAATTGCGACCGACACTTCTATTCCTACCATTGAATCAGTAGATGCAGTGATCCATGACCTCGAATTGGCGGTATTACTTGTTGCACTCGTCATGCTTTTGTTCTTGCACACGATCCGAAATGCTTTCATTGTACTTGTTTCCATTCCGGCATCCTTGATTTCTACTTTCGTGGCCATGTACCTTTTGGGCTACACGCTCAACCTCATGACCTTACTTGCGATGTCTTTGGTAATTGGTATTTTGGTTGATGACTCAATTGTAGTCTTGGAAAACATCTACCGACACCTTCAAATGGGTAAAAAACGCAGGCAAGCGGCATTAGATGGTCGAAACGAAATTGGCTTTACAGCATTGGCGATTACCTTAGTTGACGTCGTGGTTTTCTCGCCAGTTGTTTTCATTGAAGGAACGATTTCTGATATCTTACACCAATTCTCAATTGTGGTTGTCGTTTCCACGTTGATGTCGTTATTTGTATGCTTTACCCTGACTCCTTGGTTAGCGTCGCGTTTTGCCAAAGAAATTAAGCTCAATCCAAAGAAACCATTTCAAGCGGTTTTACTTTGGTTTGAACGTCGTATCACAGCGTTTACTGATGCATATGTCAAGATAGTTGGTTGGGCACTCAGACACAAAATATCTATGGGCTTGATCATCATTGTCATATTCATTGCATCTTTCTCGACTATGGGTCTTGGAATTGTTGGGCAAGAATTTGTTTCACAAGGAGACCAAGGTAAATTCATGCTCAAACTCAAATATGAAAAGAGCGCCACATTTGCTGAAAACAACCTCACTACCATGAAAATAGAGCAGTTGCTACTTGCTCAAAAAGACATGATTGATATCGTTTTCTCAAACGTTGGTGGGCCAAGCGCAGGTCTTGGTGCTGCAGCTTTTGGATCTGAAAACCGCTCTGAGGTAACAGTTATGATGAAAAAAGGCAAGCAGAAGGAAATCCCAACTGTCGAATATATGAATGCCATTCGTACTAAAGTTGAAAATGAGTTTCCAGGGGTGGAGGTAAAGGCCCTCAATATGGGGCTCATTGACTCTGAGCAAGCGCCAATCGAAATTTTTATCTCAAGTAACGATAAAGAACTCATGATGAAAGAAGCGCAACGCCTCAAGCATGCCATCAAAGCTATGAAAGGAGCGAAAGATCCTACGCTGAGTACTGAAGACGTAACGCCTGAGGTTAAAATTGCCCTCGACCGTGAAAAAATGGGTCAGTTGGGTGTCAATGTAGCTGCCGTTGGGATGCAACTACAAGGTGCACTTTCTGGAAATGACGACAGTCAAATTGACCTCGCTGGTTCAGAATACGACATCCGTGTGATGCTCGATGCCGCAAACAGAAAAGACATTCAAGACGTGGCTGAAATGAGCTTCACAAACAACGAAGGGAAGCAGGTGCGCTTGAGCGATTTTGCCGATATCAGCGTAGATAACGCCGCAGGTACTTTAGAGCGTAAAAACCGAATTGCAAACACCACTTTGCGCTGCTATGTTTTAGGAACAGCCCCGGGTACAGTGGCTACAGCAATCGAAGATTACCTCAAGAAAGAGCCACTTGATCCTAATGTACGTTTGACATGGGGTGGTGAAATCAAGCGTCAAAAAGAATCTTTTGGTGCACTTGGTACGGCTATGGGTATTGGCGTCATTTTGGTTTACTTGATCATGGTGGCACTCTATGATAACTTTGTTTACCCGTTTGTCGTACTCTTTTCTATTTTAGTTTCCCTAGTTGGTGCCATTTTAGCTTTGGCCTTGACATCTTCAAACATGGGTATTTTTACGATGTTAGGAATGTTGATGTTGCTTGGTCTGGTGGCTAAAAATGCCATTCTAATTGTTGACTTTACCAATCACTTGAAAGAAAAAGGCATGAGTACTTATAATGCCTTGCTAGAATCTGTGAAAGAAAGGATGCGTCCGATCCTCATGACAACAATTGCGATGGTTATCGGGATGGTGCCTATTGCTACAGCAACTGGCTCCGGAGCAGAATGGAAAAATGGCCTAGCATGGGTCTTGATTGGCGGTTTGACCAGTTCAATGTTCTTGACCATTATTGTAGTGCCAATGATGTATTATGTAGTGGATCGTATCCAAGCTAAAATTCAATTCAAAAAATTGGCAAAGCTTGCAGATATAGATGTGAATGAATAATTCAGAACTGCTAATGACTAAATAGTCAATATGATATCATACAAAAGAGGCGGCCATTTGGCCGCCTCTTTTGGTTAGCAAAAGTTTTTGAATCCTAAGATTTTGTTTTTGATTGAACGTATTGATAAACTCGTCTTGTCAAATAAATATTTACAATAATCACTGCGATAACCACGTAGCCAAGCGTGTCAAATCGTTCTAAAGGAGCATGTTCATTTGCTTGCAAAACTATTTTTCCGCCAATTAAAGCTGCGATGCCTCCTGCTAATTGCTGTAAAGAAGCATTGATACTCATGAAGGCACCGCGATCTTTTGGATCTGGCACAGAGGTTGTCAAAGCTTGAGATGGAACCATGCGTGCCATGATGCCTCCCATCATAAATACATTCACTACGATTAATACAAGAAGGCTGCTTTGCCCCAGGTGCACATAAACTAGTACAGCACCCACCATGATCAAGGAAGCGATTAAAAACAACTGAAATTTATTAACCTTATCTGCAATCCAGCCGATTAATGGCATGATTAAAAATGTGGAAACGCCAACTACCATAAAGAGTAGGGGTAGTTCTTTTTGAGAAATCCCAACGTTATTTACTGCAAAAGCGCTGCCCCACGGCATCATTAAATAGCCACCCAAAGACATAAACGCGGTTGCCATAAAACCAATTCTGTAATTCCTATTTTTTATAGTTGTTAAAAGGTGTTTGAAGGCCGAATTTTCTCTTTTTAAAGCTAGGTGTGCATTGATGGGTTTGAGCACAGTTAATATTGCTAAGAGCATTCCAATAGAAAGAAAAACAATCATGTAAAATGGAGTTTGCCAATGATAGCGCTCAGCTATGTATAAACTCAATGGAATTCCAATAATTTGACTCAAGCCGAAGCCCATTTGAATAAAGCCCATCACGCGCCCACGTTGCTCGAGGCTAAATAGATCTGCGACTATAGCCAGTGCAATGGACGACATAACACCGCCAAATAACCCAGTCAAAATTCTTGCCCAAACGAGTTGTATGTAATTTTCAGCCATACCACAGCAGAGCGTTCCTATGATAAAACCGGAGTAAAAAAATACAAGTAAACGTTTGCGATCAAAACGATCGGCAAAACCAGCTGTTAAAAAACCCGAGATTCCAGCAGCCAAAGCATAACTAGAAACAACGATGCCAAATTGATCTGGTTTGACTTTAAAATCTTTCATGAGCAAATCGCCAAGTGGTGACATCACCATGAAATCGAGTACAACAGTAAACTGAGTTAGGGCTAGAATAGTTACTGCAAGCCATTGATACCTATTAAGGGGGTTGGAATTTTTCACATTGCAAAGGTATCAAAGTATGAACTCAATAATTGTTTTCTATCGTCAACTTAATGAAAAACGGGTATATTTCGATGAATCAAGACGCCGCCTTTATTTAGTGTAATGTTGTAAATGCCATTTGGATAGTCGATTAATGATACAATCTCATGTATGGATATTTCCTTTTTTTGATAAACTATTCCGCCATCTAATTTCCAAATTTCAAGCGCTGCCCCAATCAATCCTTCGTGTACATGAACAAACAGCTGATCTGTTAATGGCTCGATGACTACCTTGATTTGATTTGTATTTCCAAGGGTTTCAGAGGCATCGGCCGTGTTTAAATGGAAGTAAATGGTGTCTGAAGATTGCCAACAGCCCATTTGATTGACTGCTAAAACATGATAATACCCATTTTGTTCGGGTTCAAAGACTGCGTCGTTTTGTCCTAGCAGTGCCTGACCATTGAAATACCATTGAAGTGATGTAATATTGTTATATACACTAATTTGGTTGCCAATACTATCGATTTCAAGCTGTGGAGCAACAGGTCCTTGATACAATTGTA
This sequence comes from Flavobacteriales bacterium, assembly GCA_046091725.1. Classification (GTDB taxonomy): domain Bacteria; phylum Bacteroidota; class Bacteroidia; order Flavobacteriales_D; family Crocinitomicaceae; genus UBA952. The sequence continues at coordinate 13,373 of JBJTCG010000003.1, forward strand.
TGGTATCTGTCAATTGAAATGATGGGCTTGGGTTGACATTTTGAATAGTAATTTGATAAGCTATTTGTGCAGTACCTGCAAAGCAACCATTACAAGAGCTGATATTTAAAGTGTGGTTCCCGATATAGTCGTCAGCACCAAAATAGTTTTCACCTATGCTTTGGTCGGCCTCCCAGATTTCCAAAAGGTAGGTTTGTCCGAGTTCTAAATTGATATTTGGCCACCAACTGAGAGGTGGATTTTGATCAATAATAGGCGTTGACTGATAAATCAGTTGACCGTTCTTTTTTACTTTAAAATAGGTATCAGCCTCGTCAAATGATGGAAAATTTTCACCGTAATTGGACATCTGGGTTAAATCAAGTTGCTCGAATTGAATCAATATGGTGGTGTCTAATTGTTGATAGGCCATGTAATGAATAGGGTAGCTACCTGCAGCAGCATAAAATTGAGCGGGTGGCTGTTCTAATGTGGATACAGCGCCGTTACCGAAGTCCCAATTGTAATAGGCTAAGCCTGGTTCTTGATTAGTAAATGAGACAAGCGCAGGTGCACAAGGTTGACTCAGTTGATAATCAAAGGCGCCGCTCGAATTCATCACCACAGGAGGGTTGACGTTGAAGTCGATATCAAATTGGTAAGGATAGCCCTGTAAAATGGTAAGATCAGCAAGTATGGTAATTGCAATTTGAAAGTTACCTGCAATCAAAGGCGTGCCTGAAATGTGAATACAGCCATAAACGTCAAATTGTGGGTTGTAATTACAGTTATTAAGGGCTTCATTACAATTCCAATTAAGTCCTAGGGGTAAATTGATGCTCGCAATCTGAAAGTTAGTAAAAGGGTAACCAAGGGTGTCTGTTGGTAATACAAAAGTGACGTCTGTATTATATGCAATACCTACAGTAGCTGCGGGCAAAGTAACTGGGTAAATACCAACGAGTGTTTGGTTGTAATCAATGGTGCAACCTTGTCCAAAAAGGGCAGATTGCACAAAGTAGGTGAGGAGTAAAAGTGTTGTTTTCATGTCGTTCTTTTTGACACGAAATTAGTCCGGAGTTAGAGCCGGATATTCAGTAAATAGACCTAATTAATCTATTAATGAGAAAGTGTATCGGTATATTTTCGGACACGAGGTCCTAGTTCTATGCACTCTAGATTTTGAATTTGATCTCCGTTGATTGAAAATCTAAAAATGGTCTTGATTTGATGAAATCCTTTGAATCCGCAAGCGCCAGGATTGAGCCATAACATTTGATAGCGTTGATCCATCTGAGCAAGTGCGATGTGCGAATGTCCACAAATAAAAAGTTGAGGGGCGCCGTTTTTTTGTAATTCTTCAAATGCGGGTTTAGCGTATTTGCCAGGTTTTCCGGCAATATGAGTCATGAGTACAGATACGCCTTCAACTGTAAATCTTAAAAATTCTTTGGTTGCGCTGCGAATGATGTGGTCATCAATATTACCAAAAACAGCCCTTGTTGGTTTAAAATCAGAAAGCTGATCTAGTACCTCAATTGTACCGATATCACCTGCATGCCAAATTTCATCGACATCCTTGAAATACTCAAATATTTTAGGGTCTAAATCCCCGTGTGTATCTGATAAAAGTCCTATTCTCATCATGTTATGAACAAAAGTAGTTTATTTAAACAAACTCAAACCTTAAAATATTCAATGAAACATATTCAATAATCAACAAAATACACTCA
>JBJTCG010000004.1:0-13301 GCA_046091725.1 Flavobacteriales bacterium
ATATTTGAGTGATTAATCTGTTATAAACGCAAAAACGAGAACTATGCAAATGAAAACTACTACAAGTTTATTTGCCTTTTTACTATTTCTTGGTTTTTCTAGTTTGGCTTTGGCTCAAACAGGAGTAAAGGGAAATATAACTGATGCTGAGGGAAAGCCTCTCTACAATGCATCAGTTTTAGTTGAAGGGCAAGGTAAAGGAGCTGTTTCCAATGAAAAAGGTTATTATGAAATAACTGGTCTGAAAGCAGGAACTTACAAACTCATCTACAAGTTTATGGGCTTCAATCCACAAACCGATGAGGTTACAATCGTTGCCAACCAAATGATTACCAACGATTTTCAATTTGCCGGCAAAGTACAAGAAACTGACGACATCGTAGTCATTGGTTATGGTACACAGCGCACCAAAGACCTCACTGGTTCAGCAGCTGTCATTACAGAGAAAAACTTCGTGCAAGGTTCATTAGCTACCCCAGAACAATTAGTAATGGGTAAGGTAGCTGGTTTGAAAGTTACTTCAAACGACGGGGCACCAGGTTCAGGTAGCACACTGCGTTTGCGTGGTGGTACCTCAATCAATGCTTCCAACGACCCGCTTATTGTAGTTGATGGAGTCCCATTAGATAACGGCGGTATTGCAGGTGCAGCAAACCCTCTTTCATTGATTAATCCAAATGACATTGCTTCATTTGTAGTATTAAAAGACGCATCTGCAACGGCTATCTACGGATCCAGAGCTGCAAATGGCGTTATTTTAATTACAACCAAAAGAGGTTCAGCTGCTAATGATGTGAAAGTTGTTTTGGATTCTAAAACTTCTGTTTCTACCATTGCTAAATATTTTGATGTTTTGAGTGCTGACTCTCTCAGAAACCTTGTCAATAGCATCGGAACAGCTCAACAAAAAGCCTTGCTTGGTGATGCTTCTACCGACTGGCAACGCGAAGTATTCCGCAAGTCTGTCATTACTGACAACAACGTTTCAATTACTGGTGGTATTACCAATTTGCCTTATCGCTTATCAATCGGTAATCGTATTGACAACGGTATTTTAAAGCGCGATCAATTCCAACGTACTTCTGTAAGTTTGAACCTGAACCCAAGCTTACTGGATAAAACTTTACAAATCGAGGCGAACATGAAATATGTTCAAACGGGTTCTTTCTTTGCCAATCGCGGTGCGTTAGGTGCAGCATTCTTTGATCCTACCCAACCTGTTTATTCTGGCTCTGAAGCATACGGAGGCTATTTCGAATGGATCGACAACAACAAACCAAATACCTTGTCTGCCAGAAACCCACTTGGGCTTATTGAGCAATCAACAGACAAAAGCCGTGTGAACCGTGCTATTGCCAATGCAAAAGTTACTTATAACTTGCCTTCATTACCAGCCCTTAAAGCAACTGTTAACGTTGGTGGCGACTACTCTGAAGGAACAGGCTACACCATTACACCAGCTACATCTGCAGCAGGTTACTATACTCAAGGTCGTTACACCGAATACCGCACTTCAAAATCAAATAAATTATTCGAATCTTACTTGAGCTACAATTCAGGTCAGCGTTGGGAAAACCAAACTTTGGATGTAACTGCAGGATATTCCTACCAAGATTGGGATACAGAAAGTCCTAATAATCCGGCATGGAATGAGGCCCAAGATAGTATCATTCAACCGGCAGCTGCGTTTCCTTTTTATACACGCAATGTCTTGATGTCTTACTACGGCCGCGCTATTTACAACCGTGCTGGCAAATATGTAGTCAACGTATCAGTTCGTCGCGATGGTTCTTCAAGATTCAGTCCAGAAACACGTTGGGGTATTTTCCCTGCAGCTTCTGCAGCTTGGATTATTTCTGAGGAAGCATTCATGAAGAAATCTTCCGTTATCAACATGCTCAAATTGCGTGCAGGTTGGGGTGTTACGGGTCAGCAAGACGGAATCGGAGACTACGCATACATTGGTAACTATTTCCAAGGAGCTACAACCGCACAATATGCGTTTGGTGGTCAATATTACCAAGTATTGCGTCCAGCAGGTTTTGATGCTGGTTTGAAATGGGAAACCACAACTTCTTACAACTTAGGTCTTGATTTTGGATTTAAAAATGACCGTTTCTCAGGAAGCGTTGATGTTTACCAAAAAGACACCAAAGATTTGTTAGCAACTGTTCCAGTCCCTGCAGGTACAAACTTCACCAACGAAATTCTAACGAACGTTGGTGCCATGCAGAATCGCGGTATTGAAGTTGCTTTGAACACAGGTCTTATTGCTACCAAAGACATGCGTCTAGATTGGACAATCAATGCTACCTACAACAAAAACGAAGTGAAAAAACTATCACAAGTGGTAGACACTACATCACCAGGAGTACTTATTGGTGGTATCGGTGGTGGAATTGGAAACACTATTCAAGCGCATCAAATTGGTTATCCAACATACACTTTCTTCGTTCTGGAGCAACAATATGACTCTCAGGGCAGAGTGATCGAAGTTGGTTCACAAGCTGAAATCGACATGAATGGCGATGGCAACATCACAGCTGCAGATAAATGGAAAGATACCAATGCATTTGTTGATCAAAACGGCGATGGTATTATCAATGTCAAAGACCGTTACTACGCTGGTCAGGCTGCTCCAAAAATGTTCTTCGGAACCGCATTTAACTTCCAATACAAAAAATGGTATGCTGGTTTGTCTGCTCGTGCGGAATTGGGTGCAACTATTTACAATAACATTCACTCGAATAGTGCAACTTTCCAAACAGTTGACGGTACGAAAAAATACCTCAACAACATCAGTTCGTTGTATTACCAAGACGAAGTGCAACGCACTACAGCAAGTCAGTTGATGAGTAACCATTATCTTGAAAGTGCCAATTTCCTTAGATTAGACTTTGTCAACATCGGATACAATTTCGGTAAATTAGGCTTCTCTAAAGACAAAGTTGGTTTGAACATCAATTTCGTTGTACAAAATGCTTTGGTACTTACAAAGTATTCTGGGCAAGATCCAGAAATTGGAAGCGGAATCGACAACAATTTCTACCCACGTCCACGCGTGTATTCAATTAACCTCACCTTTGATTTCTAATTCTTGAACTATGAAAAGATTAGTAGCATTTACAATTATATCAGGCGCTCTATTATTGTCATCTTGTGGCAAGAACCTGAATCAGTCTCCTAAATATGGTCTCAATGCAGAGGCTGTATATAGCGATCCTAACAATTACATTAAAGTTTTAGCAAAACTTTACACTGGTATGTCAATGACCGGTAATCAGGGCCCTGCGGGTCAGGCTGATATCGCCGGAATTGATGAAGGATTCTCTGCTTATGTTCGTGTACTTTGGAACATGCAGGAATTACCTACAGACGAAGCAATCTGTGGTTGGAATGACCCAGGTATTCCAGACCTCAACAAAAGTCAATGGAATGCTGACAACGTTTGGATCAAAGGGATGTACTACCGTATTTTCTATCAAGTGACGCTTTGTAACGAATTCATTTGGCAAGCACGCGAAGAAAAACTTAACGAACGTGGCTTTACGGCAGCTCAAGTTGCTGACATCAAAATGATGGTCAATGAAGCTCGTTTCTTACGCGCCTTGGCTTACTATCATGCAATGGATTTATTTGGCAATGTGCCATTTGTTACAGAACTTGATCGCGTTGGTGCTTTCAATCCTGAGCAAATTCAGCGTGCCGATCTTTTTGCCTACATCGAGTCTGAAATTAAAGCCATCGAGAACGACCTCACTTCGCCTTCAGCAGTAGCTTATGGCCGTGCTTCAAAAAGTGCAGCGCATGCATTAATGGCAAGGATGTATTTGAATGCCGAGACTTATTTAGGTGCGGGTAATTCAAGAAATGCAGAATGTGCCACATATTGCGAGAAAATCATCAACACAGGTGCTTTCCAACTTGACGATGTTTATCAAGATCTATTCTTAGCAGACAACCATACTTCACCTGAAATCATTTTCCCTATCGTTTATGATGGTCTTTATGCACAAACTTGGGGTGGAACTACTTTTATGATTTGTTCAGCACTCGGCGGATCAATGGTAGCAGCTGATTACGGTGTAAATGGTAAGTGGGGCGGAAACCGTGCTACACGACCATTCATTGAGAAATTTGCCGATACTACCGAAGACTCACGTTGGATGTTCTATACTGCTGGTCAGCAAATTGACATCACCTCAATGAGTACCTTTACTCAAGGTTATGCCAATCCAAAATACAAGAACAAAACAAAAGCTGGCTTAAATGGATCCAACAACGGTACATCACCGCACGTTGACGTAGATTTCCCAATGTTCCGTTTGGCCGATGTTTACCTTATGTATGCAGAAGCTAAATTCAGATCAGGAGATCAAGCTACAGCACTTACTTACATGAATTATATCCGTGAGCGTGCCTACGGAGATTCAAACCACAACTATTCTTCTTTGACTTTGAATGATTTCTTAGATGAAAGAGCTCGTGAATTAAACTGGGAATGTGTCCGTCGCACTGACCTCATTCGCTTTGGCTTGTTTACAAGCAGTAACTACGTGTGGCCTTTCAAAGGTGGTGATGCTGCAGGTCTAGGTGTAGAAGACAAATACAACCTCTACCCAATACCAACATCAGACGTAGTCTTGAACCCGAATTTAACGCAAAACCCAGGTTACTAATATTTAACTTGTTGATTGATGGAAAGGGGGGGTCTTCGGATCTCCCTTTTTTTTGTGTTTAATAATGGCTTCGATTAGATTTGGATTCCATAAGATGCACGCAATAAGGGCTGAATACCACTGCTACGTTCTCTTATGCCAAATAGTATTTTCAAGCTTTGTTTTTGAGGTAGCTCTATACCAAATCCGATGAAATAGCGCCATTGTACAGTAGCACCCGTTACTATAACTTCTGTTGGGGTATAAACTACACTTTCATTCCATTGATAGAAATGTTCGGCACTGATTTGTGGGCTAAGAGGAAAATTTTTAATGTCATAACTGAGGCTAAGTTTATTGCGCCAAATACTACTTGTTTGTTTTCCTGTTTGGATTGACCATTGTTGAATACTGCTCCAGGAAAGCTCAAGTCTTTTTGGGCCAAAATCAAAAGCGTCCAAAATAGAAATTTCGGCACCTACTTGAAATCGTTGTGACAACCTACTTGCCTGCAAAACAAATCGGTCTCCTTTCTCATTAGACACCAAACGATAGGCTCCAGTCAGTTGAACACCATCAAAAATTTGATAACTTGGACCCACATCCAAATACAAGCGATCAAAACCAACGCCTAAATTTCTACGTTCTCCAATTTCAAAAGATGTCTTGAATGATTTATTCCATTTTTTTGTGACACCTGCATCCAGCCAAAGTCCTGTTTGGGCAGTTGTGAATTGGCTGTATAGAAGAATTGGAAGAAGTAGTTTTTTCATTAGTTTTTAATAACTTTTTTATGGATACCTAGCTTAGGTTCTGAAAGAAAATAGACCCCATTTTGAAATTGTTCGAGTTCTAGGATCAGAGGCTCAGAATTGTATGGGACGGTTTGAATAATTTTCCCCGAAGGGTCAAAAATACAGATTTCTCCAGAACCTATTAAACCGGACACATGGATTTCATTTTGGGTCGGGTTTGGAGAAATAGTTATCCTGCTAGCTTCAAGTGTATTCGTACTGGCATTGCACGTACCAAACATGTTGGCATCCATCCAGGAGGTTCTATTCTGAATCCAAGTTTTAAGATAATTGATTTCGTCTTGATAGGTTTGCCCTATATAATCATTTGGCCAAACATAAGTGCCCAAAATTGGCCATTTGAGATAATGTCTTTGAGCTGGGACGCTCAATGCATTTGCTGCAGAATCGATATAGCTAATGATGGCATCGTCGCTAAATGCACCATTTCGAAGTTCGGTCCAACGGCACTGTACTTCATTGGCGTAAAGTGGGTCCTCTAATAAACGATTCCACCAAAAAGGGTTTTCCCAAAAACTACCACAGATACTGTTGAAATTGATTTCCCAGCCGGTAGTCATGTTGCCTTCGCAGTAATTAGCGTTTCCCCAAGCGATGTTGTAGTCCCAAAGCGGGCCAGCAACAAGTTTCCCTCCCTCACTTAATCTTTGTTTGTGAAGAAAGGATGAAATTCGATACCCATCTACATTTTTGGATAGTTCTGTCACCAGAAAATAGTCAATGAATGAGCCTACATCAATGTAAGCTTTGTATCCTGTTACCGGGTTTGTAAAGCTGCTTATTTTTAATGCAATTTCCCAATCGGTTATATAATCTTGGATATATGCTTTTTGAAGTGGATGAATGGTGTCAAGATCGGGATCATGTAATTGAAATTCAATTTGACCGTTTCCAGGGGCTTGACTTGTGTAAGGTGAGGTCCATGCAATTTGACCTCCACCTGTTGTTTTGTCAATCTTTACAATGTAACCACCTGTGAGCTGGTTGTCTAGGGTATCTGAATAATTTAACTGATTGATATCTACCCGGCCCGTATTAGTTTTAATCCGCTCCATTAATACATAAACGCCAATGTAATTTCCATTGAGAACAACCTCGCAAAATTGCGTACGTGGAGCCCAACGCCCCGTTTGATTGCCTAAATGATAAGTCAGTACATTGCGCATAAACGATTTATCTGTGTAGGGAGCATGTAGAATAAAGTCGTTGTCAGCAGGCCAGCCAAAAATCGATACGTTGCGGTTACTTGAGTCCGCGTTTCTGGTTTCAAAACCAAAAGATTGTTGCGGAAAACCTCCTGAAGTTGAACCTCTTGTTTCAATGCCTATATGTCCGTCGTAAGTGTTGAAGGTGTCGGTCAAATAATTGATCTGCCCTGGTCCATTATGGATAATACCCATATAAGCAGCAATTTTCGGCTCATCCGGAATTGGCAAATTATCGGTATCAATGACGACAATAGGCAACGTAGAATTGGTAAAATTTACTTGGCCCTTCAAAGAAAGAGCAAAGAAAAGAAATAGGGTTGCGAAGACAAATAATCTCATTCTTTCTGATTGCGTTTTTCATTGGCTTTTGTCATGAGCACATTGCTAAATACAAGCAGTATCCATGATAACGAGAGCCCAGCAAGCCAGTCTCCGTGCATGGTATAGAATGTTTGGTCAGCGCGCAATTCCACAGCCTGTGTAAAAGCTGTTTTGGTCCAGTAGGAGGTTTTCTTTACGATTTTCCCACGAGGGTCAATGCTGCCGCTGGTTCCGGTATTGGCACACCGCAAAACCCAGCGACGAGTTTCGATGGCGCGCAACCTGGCAAAAGAAAAATGCTGTTTGTATCCCGGTGTGTCGCCCCACCATCCGTCATTGGTTATGATGCACAATAATTGGGCACCTTTTTTCACTTGCTGCCTCACAAAATCACCATAAATGGACTCGTAGCAAATAATAGGAGCAAGGGTCGTTTTTTGAGAAGTTTCGGAATTCAAGTTAGCTGATTTAGTTGCCTTGGGGATCTCCATTACTTTCGGTTCGCTTTCAATTCCTAGCGTTCCTGAAGTACCACCATTTTCTATAGCGATGGCTGATAAGAAAGGCAAATAAGCTGAAAATGGAATGAGTTCTACTCCGGGAACAAGTTTAGATTTATGAGTATATTGAGGTGTTATGTTTTGAGTTAGTAACAGTGCAGTATTATAGCTTTCAAACCAGCGATTTTCTCCGGGTATGGGCGTGCTTGCTACACTTTGTTTGCTGTCGAAAAGCTTTACGGTAGAAGCACCGATAAGCATATTGGCTTTGGGCCATTTAGCAACTTGTTTTTGAAGTTTTCTTCCGAATTCAAAGGTGTGTAAACGATCTTCTAGGAAAGAAAGCGGTAGCGCTGTTTCTGGTGCAATAACGAGGTCTGTTTGTGCGGTAACATGTCGATTGGCAAGCTGAAGTAATGAATCGGTAAATGCTTCGTTACTGGCAGTTATAGCAAATTTTTCTTGATAAGGGTCAATGTTTGGTTGAAGAACAACTGCTCTGAAATGAGGTTGATTGGCGCTCGAAATTTTGGCAAACGAAAGCAATATTTGACTTGCTATGATTGGCAATAATAATACACCAATAATGGTGAATATATGTTGGTTTCTTTTGGCCACATCCCGATATACATTGTATAAACGGAATAACATCAGGTTGACCAATAAAACCCATGCGCTGCCACCAAGTGTGCCCGTCCACTCGTACCACTGAACCCAACCAGTGCGCACAGAAAAATAGTTGCCAAGCGTAAGCCAAGGCCAAGATAGGTCCCAGCGGTGATGGCCATATTCAAATAACAACCACAATGGAATAAGCAGCCAATAGGAATAGTTAGAATTGATTTTTCGGTGCAACCAACTCCAGATGCCAAAAATCGTTGACATTAGCAGTGCATTCACGGTAAATGCTAAAATAGCACCGCTTACTGATGCGTTAGCGACCCACCATGTTGTACCAATGTTCCAAATTAAAAAGGTGAGGTAGGTGCTGAAGAAAAGTACCACAGACTTTTTGTTGTCTCTGAGTAGTTCAGACCTAAGATTAAGCAGTGGTATAAAACCCACAAAAACCATCGGTGTAAAACTACCTGTATGAGGGAAGCTCAGGATGAGTAGCGCACTGGAGATGAGAACAAGAAGAATGTATTTCATTTGATTTGAGTCTTTCAAAAATACGCAAAAAAAAAGCTCCGCGACTAACGGAGCTTTTTCTATAAATTAGATTGGACTTATGCCTCAGTAGTTTCAAAAGGAACAACTGAAACAAAAGAACGATTGTCTTTTTTCTTGCGGAATTCGACAAGACCGTCAGTTAAAGCAAATAGGGTATGATCTTTACCAATACCTACGTTGTTGCCTGGGTGGTGTTGTGTACCACGCTGACGCACGATGATATTGCCAGAAATAGCAGCTTGACCACCAAAGATTTTTACACCTAGACGCTTGCTATGTGATTCACGACCGTTTTTCGAACTACCGACTCCTTTTTTGTGTGCCATGGTTTCTTTTATTTAGTTCCCGGAGGAAATTATGCTTTAATACTTTTAATTGTGATCGCAGTAAATTGCTGACGGTGACCATTTTTAACACGGTAACCTTTGCGACGTTTTTTCTTGAAAACGATGACTTTGTCACCTTTAACATGATCAAGAACTTCAGCGGTGACTTTAGCACCTTCTATAGCTGGGGCGCCAAGGGTTACTTTGCCAGCGTCATCGACTAATAAAACACGGTCAAACTCTAGTTTTTTCCCTGCTTCAGCATCAAGACGGTGTACAAAAACCTTTTGGTCTTTTTGCACTTTAAATTGCTGCCCTGCTATCTCTACAATTGCGTACATATAGCTTAAATTAATGTTTAATATTCCAAAATTGGTTTGCAAAGATAATGTTTTCAATGCGATCACCAAAATAATTCTCGAGATTTTCTACGCTCAAGCTATTATTTAGTTGCTTTTTGTGGTGTGAAATTGATCAGGAGAACACCAAATATGATGACAAACATGGCAATATATTGCTGCCAAACAAGCGTTTCGCCGAAGCCCAGACCAATCATCACGGCAACAATTGGTATGAAGTAAGTGACAGCGCTTGCAGCCAGAGCACTGGTTTGAGCAATAATATGGTTAAAAAGCACCACGGCAAATGCAGTGCCGATGAGGCCAAGTGTTCCGATGGCAAGTATCCCTTGCATTGCTTTGGGGTGCTCAGTTATTACTTGAGAAGTATCAAAAAGAAAAAAGCAAATAAGAGCCGGTAAAAAGGCCATTGAAAAACCTCCGGTAGCGACTTCAAGTGGCTTGTATTGTTGTAGTTTGTGTTTAATTGTGTTTACACTGAGCCCGTAAAGTATGGTTGCTAAAATAATCGCTAGTGCAGGTATGAGTTGTGCGTCTGTTCTTGACGATTGACCAGCTAACAGTAGCCATGTAATACCAGAAAAACCAATAAGTGTCCCCAGAACTTGTTGCAATACAATTTTTGCTCGAAAGAGAATAAAACCAAGAAGCAGTGTAAACACAGGCGTGAAGCTATTCATGATGCCCGCAATACTAGAGTCAAGGCTTTTTTCGGCATAGGTGAACAGAAATGCGGGGATAAGATTGCCGCCAAGGCCAACAATGCAGAAGTATAAAAGATCTTTTTTGTTGGCCAATTTCCTGTAAAGCCTTGGAAACAGAGGGATAAAAACCAAGCCGGCAAGAACAATACGGATGCTGGCAACCTGGGTAGAACTGAAAATGGTATTCCCACTTGTATCAAACATTCCCAATTTCATGAGGATAAACGAGCTGCCCCAAATTAATGCAAGTAGTGGAATAAACAGGTAGCTCAATCGGTTTTTAGGCATGGCGCAAAGTTAATCAATTCAAGGGACGAGCGCGATTTGTCGGCAGAAAATTCAACTGTTCGAAAATCGGATATTAACAAAATGTTGAAAAAACTCCCACAAACTCCCACTATTAGGGTGTAAAGCCTTGTAAAATATAGGATTATTGATGTTAATAATTGTTAATATGTAACCTTTATTTCTTCTGTACGTTAGAAGTTATCAACAAATGAAATTGTCTGTGGTAAAAAGTGGTAGGAATCCACTAATTTTACCCATTATAACGCTATGGCAGGACTAGTAGGTGAATTTGAAGTGAAATTAGACGAGAAGGGGCGCTTCCTCTTCCCGTCTGGCTTGCGCAAACAATTGCCTGCGGTATCCCAGCGTGATTTCATGCTCAATAAAGGATTTGAAGATTGTCTTACACTTTTTCCGTTGCCTGACTGGGAGCGCATCAGTGAAAAGCTTTCTAAAATGAATTTATTCAAGCCAAAAAACCGCATGTTTTACAGGTTGTTTCATCAAGGTGCTAAGCAGGTCTCTTTAGACAATGCAGGCAGAATCTTGGTGCCTACTGCTTTGATGGAACGCGTTGGCTTGGTTGCTGAAGTAATGTTAATTGCTTACAACGATCGCATTGAAATTTGGGATAAGTCTAGATACTTCGAAATGATCGAAGGAAACATGGCAGATTTCGCTGATTTAGCGGATGAAGTAATGGGTGACTTAGACAATGACAACTAATAATTCGTATCACATACCAGTACTATTAAATGAATGCTTAGATGGTTTGGCCATTCAAGCAAATGGTATTTATGTCGATGTTACGTTCGGCGGCGGAGGTCATTCCAGCGCTATTTTCAAGCAACTCAATACATCTGGGCGCCTCATTGCATTTGATCAAGACCCTGACGCACTTTCAAACCTTTGGGAGGCGCCTAACTTTAATTTTGTAGCAGCCAACTTTGCGTTTTTGCAAAACCATTTGCGTTTACTCGGCATAAGACAAGTCGATGGCATTTTAGCTGACCTCGGGGTTTCGTCTCATCAGTTCGATACAGCGCAACGTGGCTTTAGTATTCGTGAAGACGCGCCGCTTGATATGCGTATGAATCGCAACGGCGGTCAATCGGCTGCAGCTTTAATTGCAAATGCCGACGAAGCTAAACTAGCAAGTATTTTATACGAATACGGTGAGCTTAGAAATTCTAGGGCGCTTGCAGCTCAGTTAGTCAGACAACGCGAACACGCACCCATTGATACCACCTTCGCACTGATCAAAGCCCTTGAGCGCTTTGCGCCTAAATTCAAAGACCACAAGTTTTATGCCCAGGTTTTTCAAGCATTTCGGATAGAAGTGAATCAAGAAATGCAGGTGCTTAAAGATTTTTTAGAGCAGTCTGCTCAGGTTTTAAATCCAGGCGGACATCTGGTGGTCATGTCTTATCATTCGCTCGAAGACCGTTTGGTCAAAAACTTTATGAAACGCGGCAGTTTCTCAGGTGAAATCGACAAAGATTTTTTTGGAAACGTGAACAAGCCTTTCACCGAAGTCAATAGACATCCAATCGTTGCTAACGAACAAGAATGTGCTCTTAATTCAAGAGCACGCAGTGCAAAACTCCGAATCGCAAGACGCAATGGCTAAACAAGACGCACCACAAACAAAGTCGAATAAGTCTAGCACATTTGCTCAGATACTTAACGGCGATTTCCTCACCCGCGAGTTTGTGCTCAACAACCTCAACTATATCTTTTTTATCATGTTGTTGCTGCTTGTCCTGATTTCAAAGGGATACTACGGAAAGCAAATAAACAAAGATATCGATAACGCCCAGCGCAATTTAGATCAACATGCCGCAGAATACATTGAAGCTAAAGCGCGCTTAGAATTGGTAACACGCAGGTATAGAATGGCGGAAAGACTCGAGTCAAGAGAGCTCAAGGAAACAAAAAATGCCACCAAAGTCATTCGCATTAAACAAGTAAAAAATGAGCAAAAGTAAAAACCACCTTTACCGACGCGCCTACCTGATTTATTTTGGGTTTGTTTTTGTGATGGGGGCTGTGCTTTATTCAACGCTCAACCTTCAAATCAACGGCCCAGGTGTAGCATTTGAAACCAAAGAAGGTCAGCTACCGACAAGGGTTGTTAACAGAGTGCCTCGAATGGGGCAAATTTTAGACAGAAACGAAGTTCCACTTATTACTAGTGTAACTTTTTATGACATCTACATGGATCCTACTGTTGTAGATGACAAGGTTTTTGATGCTCAAGTAAGTGAGCTTTCACAGGGTTTACATGGCTTGTATCCAGAAAATTCTGCCCGCTATTACGAAGAAAGGATTCGAAAAGCACGTGCCAACGGAGTGCGTTACCTCATGATCCGAAGAAAAGTAACCAACTACGAGCGCAAACGCATTCGCAAACTCCCAATTTTCGAATTAGGTCAAATGAAAGGTGGTATCATTGACAATGTTGAAACCATACTCAGAAAAAAACCAAATGGTAACTTACTCAATCGCACACTTGGTTACTACAAAATGCTCGACAACAAACCTTTCAGGGTAGGTATTGAAGGAGCTTATTACGAGTACTTGAAAGGGGAAGATGGAAAAGAAATTGAGCAACGTATTTCTTCCGGTTGGAAAAAAACAGGAAAGGTCATTAAGGAAGCAATCGAAGGTGCAGATGTCATCTCAACTATTGACAAAGAAATACAAGAGGTTGCGCATTCAGAATTGGAAAAACAAATGATTTTCATGAATGCCGAACATGGTTGTGTCATATTGATGGATGTCAAAACAGGTTATGTTCGAGCAGTTGCAAACCTGACTAAAATTGAAGAAGGTAAATACACCGAGAATTACAACTATGCCATTGGCTACCTCGAAGTGCCGGGTTCTACGATGAAGCTTGCTTCGTTAATGGCTGGTTTGGAAGATGGTAAATTCAAAATAACCGAT
>JBJTCG010000005.1:0-46434 GCA_046091725.1 Flavobacteriales bacterium
ATCAAGCGCAGCAGACTTACTTTTCTTCACTACCGCAGTTCTTCCTTTGCGAACTAATTGTTGAATAGTTGGCATAAAATACTCTTGTTTTTTTATAATAAATAATAACCCCCAAACGCACTTTGAGGGGTGCAAAGATAAGTATATATTTTTATAAACCAAGACCGTTTGAAAAATAATCAGCTTTTTATTGCTTGATTATCAAAAAAAAAGGAACCCTGAATGGATTCCTTTGGATTTTTTCAACTGTTTGTGTCTTATCTGTAAAGCGTAGCTTTGACAGCTTTAACAATGCGCTCTACATTTGGCAAAGCTTCGTCGATAAGCGTTGGTGAGAATGCGAATGGCGTATCGGTTTGGGTTACGCGTTGCACAGGTGCATCTAAGTAATCGAAAGCATAGCGCTGCAAGTGGTAAGCAATTTCAGATGAAATACTTGCGAGTGGCCAAGATTCTTCCACAACTATGCAACGATTTGTTTTCTTGATAGATTCTACAACGGTTCCGTAATCGATTGGACGGATCGTGCGCAAATCGATGATTTCTACACTGATGTTTTCTTTGGCTAACACTTCGGCGGCTTCAAAGGCAATTTTAATGATTTTTCCGAAGGAGACAAGCGTGATATCTGTTCCTTTTCTTTTGACGTCAGCGACACCAATCGGGATGATGTATTCGCCTTCAGGAACTTCTCCTTTGTCACCGTACATTTTTTCAGACTCCAAGAAAACTACAGGATCGTTGTCTCGGATTGCCGCTTTGAGTAGCCCTTTGGCGTCTGCAGGGTTTGAAGGAGTAATGACTTTCAAACCTGGTACGTGTGCGTAAAAAGCTTCAAAACTTTGAGAGTGCGTTGCGGCTAGCTGGCCTGCAGTTCCGTTTCCACCTCGAAAAACAATAGGACAACCATATTGACCGCCTGACATCTGAAGCATTTTTGCTGCAGAGTTGATGATTTGATCGGCTGCTAAAATGGCAAAGTTCCAAGTCATGAACTCTACAATAGGCTTGAGGCCATTCATAGCTGCTCCTACTGCGATTCCTGAAAAACCAAGCTCTGCAATAGGTGTGTCGATCACGCGTTTAGGACCGAATTCGTCGAGCATACCTTGTGATACCTTGTAGGCACCGTTGTATTCTGCAACTTCTTCTCCGAGTAAAAATACGTTTTCATCGCGACGCATTTCTTCGGACATAGCTTCTCTAAGGGCTTCTCTAAACTGTATGGTTTTCATAGTGTCATTTTTACAATTAGCAAAATTACAAATAAGTCAGAAACTACAAATGCTTATGCGACTTTAAGTGTTGCTATTTTTGATTTGCTGAATTGTTTGGTAGCGTAATCAAGGTTAACGTGCAGTGATTTTTTGGATGTCCCGGGTAGTTCGAACATAGCATCTGTCAAGATTGCCTCACAGATAGAGCGCAAACCTCGGGCGCCTAAACCAAACTCCATGGCTTTTTCAACAATAAAATCTAGGACGTCTTGATCGAGTTCTAGTTTGACTTGATCCATTTCAAAAAGCTTCGTGTATTGTTTGACCAAAGCATTTTTTGGTTCAGTTAATATTCTTTTAAGGTCTGAAGCTTTTAACGGTTCTAGGTAGGTTAATACCGGAAAACGCCCAATCAATTCTGGAATGAGGCCAAAAGAACGGATGTCTGTCGGTGCAATATACTTGAGTAAGGAATCTTGTTCAATACTTTCGTCGTGTTCTGAGGAGAAACCAATTGTTTGTCTATTGACGCGATTGGCGATTAATTTTTCAATGCCATCGAACGCTCCTCCGCAAATGAAAAGGATGTTTTTGGTGTCAATCGAAATCATTTTCTGCTCTGGATGCTTGCGACCTCCTTGTGGTGGAACATTTACGGTTGCGCCTTCAAGTAATTTGAGTAATGCTTGCTGAACGCCTTCTCCGGATACGTCACGTGTAATGCTTGGGTTGTCGTTTTTGCGAGCAATTTTATCGACTTCGTCAATGAAAACGATTCCCATTTGGGCACTTTCTACGTTGTAGTCAGCGGCTTGCAAAAGTCTAGATAAAATACTCTCGACGTCTTCACCAACATAGCCAGCTTCAGTAAGTACTGTAGCGTCTGCAATGCAAAAAGGAACATTGAGCAATTTGGCTATTGATTTTGCTAAAAGTGTTTTGCCCGTTCCAGTTCTTCCGACTAAGATGACATTAGACTTCTCTATTTCAACTTCGTTTTCAGAAGTTTTTTGTTCGAGACGTTTGAAATGATTGTAGACAGCAACCGAAAGTACTTTCTTGGCATCTTGTTGACCAATTACATATTGATCAAGATGAGCCTTAATTTCTTGGGGCTTTAATAGATTTAAACCATTTGTGGTTGCTTGTTTGGTAATTGCAGTACTTGCCAGTTCTTCTTGAACAATTTTACTAGCTTGACTCGCGCAGGAATCACAGATATGTCCATTGACGCCAGCAATAAGCATGTTGACGCTAGAGCGTGGAGAACCACAAAATGAACAGTTGGTTTCTTTTTTTGCCATTTTTTATTTTGGGTTGCGGAGTAAAACTTCATCAACCATTCCGTATGCTTTGGCTTCTTCGGAAGTCATCCAGTAATCGCGATCGGAGTCTGCCCAGACTTTATCATAATCTTGCTTGGTGTGTGTCGCAATGATATCGTAAAGTTCTTTTTTCAATTTTTGAATTTCACGAGCTGTAATTTCGATATCAGAAGCCTGTCCTTGTGCGCCACCGAGTGGTTGATGAATCATGACTCTAGAGTGCTTAAGTGCACTGCGTTTGCCTTCTGCTCCGGCACATAATAAAACCGCACCCATGGAAGCCGCCATTCCAGTACAAATTGTTGCAACATCAGGTCTGATATATTGCATTGTGTCGTAGATTCCTAAACCAGCATAAACAGAACCTCCTGGGGAGTTTAAATAAATTTGGATATCTTTTTTGGCATCAACTGATTCTAAAAAAAGTAATTGTGCATTGATGATATTGGCAACTTGGTCATTGATACCTGTGCCTAAGAAAATAATGCGATCCATCATGAGTCTTGAAAAGACATCCATTTGGGTCATGTTTAAGGGTCTTTCTTCGATGATGTAAGGTGTCATTGAAGATTCAATATAGTGATCAACATTCATGCTGCTGATGCCTAAGTGCTTTGTTGCGTATTTGCGAAATTCGTTGCTGTCCATAATAAGATACTTTAAGGTCTCAAAATTAATGATAAAGGTTGGCTTTGAAGGATATTTAATCACAAAAAAAAATCCTGAATTCGTTCAGGATTTTTAGAAGGAGGATTTCAACGATTATTACTTCACAAGATCGATGAAAGTAGCTTCATTCATGTATTTCAAAAATTCGCGGTCTTTAGCTGCTTTTGCTTTCAAAGCTGAATTTTTGGAAATAGCCATTTTTAACGGCGCCACTACGGCATCTACATTTGCACCGCTTTTGGCCTCAATGATGGCTTTTAAATAAGCAAGTTCAGCTGTTTCTTTCACGTTAGCCGCTACTTTTCTAGCTAAGTCTGTTTTGTCTAGTAAAATAAGAGCCAACACTTTGTTGTAGCTATCTTGTGATATGTTCTTCTCAGCCGCACTGTAATTACCTTCCATGATATCAATGATACCTTGGTTGTAGCCAGTAACACTTGTTTTTGACTTGCTAATTAATTTTTTGGCTGCTGCTTTATTGCCTTCTAGAATAAGTGTAGCTGCTAGGTTATTTTCTGTAATTGGGTTTGACTTGATGTCATTTGCCTTTTTAAATGCAGCTCCAGCCTCTTTTGTTTGATTCAACATGAATAGGGTCGCACCTAAATTGGTATGAGTACGGTGGTCTTGCGCATAGTTAGCAGCGGCAATTCCGTAAATTCTTGCCTTTTCATTGAGGTCCGTACTTAGTTTACCTGCCGTAAATAACAATTCATCTACAGAAAGTGAATTTGGATTGTTGACAACAGCATTTTTCAATTCTTCGTCTGTAAGGCCATATTCAGTGTACTTAACAACCACTACTGCACGACGGATCATTGGGAAAACATCGCGCTCAAGCTCAGTATACGCTTTACCGAGATTGATCATGTCTTTTTCGCGTTGTTCAGCATCTTTGGTCATTTCCAAAATACGGATGAACAAATTTTTGTCGGCCTCAGGAATAGATGCAGTAACGGCTAATTGACTTTTAAATCCTTCGAAATCTTCACCAAATTTGGCAAGTTGATAAGCGGAAGTGTCTGTGTAAGCTGTCAATTTGGCTTTTTTCATGAGGTCGGTTAGTGCCTTGCGAGCAGCAACTGTTCTGTCTGAAGAAAGGTTGTCGTTTTTTGAAACCTCTCCGTCTGGAGAAGCATAACCGTTGATTTCAATACCTGTAATTTTGATTTTTGGATTGTTTTGAGCGGCTTGAATCCAAGCAACCAAGGCTGTCATGTCTTTGTCTTTGATTTCATTTGGACGCACCTCAGATTTACCTCTTTCAAAGTTGATCGTTGCCGTTGTCGTTTTGTCAAACTGACGAACCAAAGCATCTTCTTCCGTAAGGACCTTGAAAGTTTTGTCAACGAGATAAGGTGTAATGATCGTTGCATCTGCAATTTTGGTTTCAGGTAAAGCACCTTTTTCTTTGGTTTGTTTGTAGAGTTTACCTGTAATGATCAAATCAGCAGCTTCCATTTCTGGCGTGTATGCGATTGTTTCTTCGAAGGTTGCAGTGCCACCAGTTTTGAAATCAATGGTAGTACCGTTTCCAGTTACTTTTGAACCATTGACATACCATGTGCCAATTGCTGTGTTGCCAAGTTTTGGAGTAATTTCAGCTTTAGCTTTCTTTTGGATACCTTTTTCAGGTACGTTAACAGTGATGGAAACTTTTACGGAGTCACCATGCATTTCTAGGGGGTTTGGATTTACCGAATAGGTAATGTCTTTTACAAGATCACAAGAACTCAGAGCGTAAACGCTGATTGCTAACAAAAGTTCTGGCTTGAAATACTTTAAAGTCATGATATCAGTTTTGATGCAACAAAAATAGGAAGAAAAATTAACCAAGCGAAAAAAGCTTTACATCAATCTGTAAAACTCAAATCAAGTTCCATTAATGGTTTGAGTACAAACTCGCGTTGTTGATACTTTGGATGCGGAATTTGTAGGCGTTCGTCGCGCAAAACCAAACTTTCGTAAAAGATGATGTCTAGATCGATACAACGATCTTCGTAGCCTTCTTTTGTTTTCTTTCGCCCCAGTTCTTTTTCAATTTGCTTCAGGTTTTCCAGTAATGCAAATGGATCGAGGCTTGTCTTCAATAAAAGGCAACCATTGATGAATAAATGTTCAGATTCGAAACCTTCAGGGTTTGTTTCATGAAACGAAGACACTTGTAAAATTTGCCCACAACGTTGGTTAAGAAGATCGAGTGCTTCTTTAATTTGGGCATGTCGGTCACCGATGTTTGACCCAAAAGCAAGAACGACCCTGTTCGGACCTATTGGCGCCATTTGAAATTTTTGATGAGTTGTTGGAGGTCAGTTTTAAGATATTGCAGTGTTGGTCTTAGGCTGTCGTAGTTGGGGCGACAGTTTAGCAATACTTCGCCTCTGACAAAATGTTGTAATGAATCGGTAAGGTAAAATTGAAAGTTGGTGGCAACATTTCCTTTCAATTCAAAGAAGGTACCGTACACCTTTTTCTTTGGTGAAATGATTTGTTCAAAGTCGATTTTCTCTGCCATGATTTTGTGTTCATCGACTTTGTCGTTGGCAAAATTGATGATTTCTGGCAGCGAATCTTTAGAAGGCATTTTCAAATAGTATAAAAAGAGTGTGCCGTTGATGGGACCGAGGTCAATTTCTTGGACCGAATAGTTCTGTTTGGCCAATTCAAACGATTTTGGTTGGTAAAGATCTGCAAGGTCAAATTGATAGGCCCCAGGGCTGATGTAAGCATGATAGCTATGATCAGGAAATTCTGTCTTGAGATAGGTACTTGGCTTGGGAACAGGTGGTGTTTCCGTGCAAGCAAAAAGCAGCATGATGACACCTACAAAGACGAATAAATTACTTGACTTCATGGATCACGACTTTAACTGATTTCACTCTTTTTTTATCGGATGATTCTACAATTAATTTGAGCGGACCTACTACCAAATATTCATTGTTTTTAAGAATACGGCCACCAACCTCGATAATGAGTCCGCCAAGTGTTTCAGCTTCTCCACGATGTGTTTCGATGGTCTGTTCGTGTTCTTCGCCAATGATTTTGAGTAAATCATTCAACGAGGTTCTTCCTTCAAATACAAAGGTGTTGTCTGTTTGTTTGGTGTAGTTGATTTGCGCATCATCAAATTCATCGGTGATATCACCTACAATTTCTTCAAGAATGTCTTCAAGTGTAACGATACCGCTAGCCCCTCCATATTCATCAACAACAACAGCCATGTGCATTTTCATACTGCGGAATTCTTGCAGAAGGTCATTGATTTTTTTATTTTCAGGAACAAAATACGGCTTTCTTAAAACTGATTTCCAATCAAAATCTTTGTCTTTTTCGAGGTGGTTCAGAAGGTCTTTGATGTAAAGAATTCCGATGATGTTGTCCGGGCTACCTGAAAAGATAGGCATTCTTGAAAAACCAACCTCAATGATTTTTTGCAGCACTTCGTGAAAATTACTTTGTGCATCGATGTCTTCTACCTCAACACGAGGGGACATGATTTCACACGCTTCGGTTTTGCCAAATTTCACGATACCCTCAAGGATTTTGTGTTCTTCTTCGGAACCATTTTCTTGCTTGGTAAGTGCCAGCGCTTGCTCAAGTTCATTTTGATCTAGGGTAACATTTTTCTGACCAAGTTTTTGAATGAAATTGGTTCCCCAAACTAAGGCTTTCTTAAGCCAAGATAAAGGAGGAAGCCTGTTGAGGTAATGCATTGGATAAGACATCCAGGTACTTACAGCCAACGCATTTCGATTGGCAAAAATTTTCGGAATGACCTCGCCAAAAAGGAGTAATACTAGCGTGATTCCGACAACTTCTATGAGCAATCTGATGAGTTCTTGACCTTTTTGAACTGGGTAAACATCATTGAGCACAAACGATGATAAAATAACAATACCTACATTGACAAAGTTGTTGAATATCAGAAGTGTAGCGAGTAGTTCTTGAGGTTTGGCCAATAATTTAAGTATCATTTTTGACCGAGCGCTATTCGAGTTTTTGATGGCAGCGTTATCACTGGGCTTCAAAGAAAAAAAAGCGCTTTCAGAACTCGATGTCAAGGCTGAAAGTGCAATGAGCACTAGAATGATGAGGAGATAAACAAGGGTTGCATCGCTAAAACCAGCTTGTGCGGTTTGAAACGATGCGGTAAGACTGGGAGGTTCTACTGTGTTTGTCATGACTTAAAATGGTAAATCATCTCCGGGCTCGCTGGCTAAGCCACTCATTGGGGCTGGAGGATTTGGCTTGCCTTCGTTTCCGTAGGAATGAGGTCTTTCTTGGTTGTCTGGACGGGTCAAGATGGTGAGGTCGTCGCCCACAACTTCAGTGGCATAACGCTGGTGACCTTCTTTGTCTGTCCAAGATCTTTTTTTGAGTTTACCTTCAACGTAAATTTTGGTGCCTTTACGAAGGTATTTTTCTGCAACTTCAGCCAAGCCACGCCACAAAACGATGTCGTGCCAATCGGTGTTTTCTTTCTTTTCACCAGTTTGCTTGTCTGTGTAAATTTCAGATGTGGCAAGCGGAAAAGAGGCAACCACTGCGCCGTTATCAAGGCGGCGAACGTCTGGGTCTTTGCCTAAATTACCGATTAGAATTACTTTGTTAACGCTTCCGTTCATATGATTTTTCAATCAATAATAGTTATTTTTTTCGAACTGGACGTTTTTTTGTGGTTTTTGTACCTTGATTTGCGGCAATATCTAAACATTCCTCCAAAGATAGCAGCGATGGATCTGAATCTTTAGGCAGCTTGTAATTGTTTTTACCAATTTTTAAATAAGCACCATAGCGACCATTGAGCAATTGAACATCTGGGTTTGCATCGAAGGTTTTGATCAATGCTTTTGCCGCTTCTTCTTGTTTCAAAGTATCTAACTCTACAGCTCTTCCAAGATCCATAGACAGTGGGTCTTCATCTTTTGGGATAGACGTAAATCGTTTACCCACTTGCACATAGGGCCCGAAGCGACCAATATTTACTTTAACAGATTCTCCGTTATGCTCTCCAAGAATTCTAGGTAAATCGAAAAGCTTGAGTGCTTCGTCTAGCGTGATGTTGTTGATAGACTGGTTGCCTTGCAATGAAGCAAATTGAGGTTTAAGACCGTCAGCTTTTTCGTCTCCAATTTGTATCATTGGGCCGAATCGGCCAATCCGTGCGATAACTTTTCTTTGTGTTTTTGGGTCAATTCCGAGTTCGCGCTCACCGGTGGCACGTTCAGAATGCTCTAACGTTTCTTCTACATGATGATGAAAAGGCCCGTAGAAAGATTGCAGCATATCGGTCCAATTCAGGTTTCCTTGCGCAATTTCATCAAATTCGGCCTCTACTTTTGCTGTGAATTGATAGTCTAGAATTTGCTCAAAATGAGCAACTAAGAAGTCAGTGACTACAATGCCAATATCTGTAGGGGAGAGTTTATTGCGCTCTTTCCCGGTTGTTTCAGATTTAGATAGTTCTGTAATTTGACCTCCTTTTAATTCGAGTTGGGCATAATTTCGGATGGCTCCTTCGCGCTCTTTTTTCTCGACGTAATTTCTTTTTTGAATAGTAGAAATAGTAGGTGCGTAGGTTGAAGGTCGACCAATTCCGAGTTCTTCTAATTTCTTTACCAATGTAGCTTCGACATACCTGGACGGTGGGCGGCTAAATCTTTCTGTAGCCAATGCTGCTTTTAGTGCTAGGGCTTCATTAATAGTTACTTTGGGTAAGAGACCTTCGGTTTCGGTATTTTCCTCGGCGTCGTCGTCGAGATTGGTAGCCAAATAAACTTTGAGAAAACCATCAAATACAATGACTTCACCCTTTGCTTGAAAGTAATGAGATCCATTTAGCCCTCCAATTTTAATGGTCGTTCTTTCGAGTTGTGCCAATGCCATTTGACTGGCAATTGCTCTTTTCCAAATCAATTCATATAGCCTGGTTTCGTCGCGTTCTGCCGGGATTGACGGCTTCGTGAAATCGGTTGGTCTTATGGCTTCGTGCGCTTCTTGTGCACCGGATGTTTTGGTGCTGTATTTAGTTGGTTTAGAATAGTTAGCACCAAATTGAGAGGTGATCGCCTCCTTAGCAGCAGATATAGCAGTTTCAGAAAGATTCACGGAGTCGGTTCTCATGTAAGTGATGTGCCCAGATTCGTACAAGCGCTGTGCAACACTCATGGTTTTAGTAACGGAAAAGCCAAGTTTCATGCTGGCTTCTTGTTGTAGGGTAGAGGTTGTAAAAGGTGCAGCTGGGCTTTTCGTGGCTGGCTTTTGTTGCACATCTTCTACAAAAAATGCTGCTGTTTTAGCTTGCTCTAGAATTTCTTGAGCAGCAGATTTTTCCGGGAGTTGTTGGTTTAATTCCGCCTTGAGTAAACCATCTTTTGTTTGAAAATCTGCTTGGACTTTATAAAAACTTTCTGAATTGAATTTTTCAATTTCACGTTCTCTTTCTACAATCAAACGAACAGCAACTGACTGTACGCGACCTGCTGATAAACTTGGCCTCACTTTTTTCCAAAGTACTGGTGAGAGTTCAAAACCTACGATACGATCAAGTACACGACGTGCTTGCTGCGCGTCAACTAACTCTTGGTTGATAGATCTTGGTCTTTCTATGGCTCTAGTTACTGCTACTTTAGTAATCTCATTGAATGTAATCCTTTTGGTATCTTTTTTTTGAAGTTCTAGGGTCTCGTATAAATGCCAAGAAATAGCTTCTCCTTCGCGGTCTTCATCAGTCGCGAGCCATACAGTATCTGCTTCTTTGGCCAATTTTTTAAGTTCGGATACCACTTGTTTTTTGTCGGCACTGACTTCGTAATTGGGTGTAAACTTGGCATCGATATCAATGGCCAAACCTTTTTTAGCAAGGTCGCGAACATGACCAAAGCTAGACTTTACAATGAAGTCTTTGCCCAGGTAACCTTCTATGGTTTTGGCTTTTGCGGGTGACTCAACGATAACAAGATTCTTAGCCATAAGGATATTTTAGGGGACAAATGTAAAAGTAAAACACAGCATTCAGCAAGTTGTTTACTCTAAAATTGTCCGAATATTTTACTTAACCTATGGTTAAATATTTTAGAAACAAAATTGAGTTCATTCATGACAATTTGTCAGCATCTTGAATTTGTCCTATTTTTGCAGTTCAGTTTACAACATGGAGTCAGGAAATAAAGTTATCGATGAAGCATTGCAAGGCACAGCCTTGGTTATTGAGCAAGAGGGGCAGCAAGCCTCTAAAAAATTATACTTAGAAAGTTATGGCTGTCAAATGAATTTCTCGGACAGCGAGGTCGTTGCATCGATCCTTGCACAAGATGGCTATCAAACTACCAGAAACATTGAAGAAGCCGATGTCATTCTACTCAATACATGTTCTATCCGTGACAACGCGGAGCAGCGTGTGCGCAATCGCCTTACTGAATTTAAAATCAAAAAAGACCGCAATCCGGAATTAGTTGTAGGAATTTTAGGCTGCATGGCTGAGCGCCTTAAAAAGAATTTGCTTGACGAAGAGAAATTGGTTGATCTTGTCGCTGGCCCTGATGCCTACCGCGATCTGCCTAACCTCATCGATGAAGTAGGGACTGGCCAAAAGGCGGTCAATGTTTTGCTTTCTCGAGATGAAACCTATGCTGATATAGCGCCTGTTCGTCTTGATCAAGGTGGAATTTCGGCTTTTGTAACCATTATGCGTGGTTGTGACAACATGTGTTCGTTTTGTGTAGTGCCTTTTACCAGAGGCCGAGAGCGTTCCCGAGATCCAAAAACAATTGTGGCTGAATGCCAAGATTTATTTGACAAGGGGTACCGCGAAGTCACTTTGCTTGGTCAAAATGTTGATTCTTACCGCTGGAATCTCAGTGCAAAAGGTGAAGTGAAAAATGAAGCGGAGCCTACTACGAATTTCGCTCAATTGATGGAAATGGTCGCATTGGTGTCGCCACTTTTACGCGTTCGTTTCAGTACCTCACACCCGAAAGACATGACCAACGATGTGTTGGAAATCATGGCTAAATACGAAAATATTTGCCCTTACATCCATTTGCCGGTTCAGTCAGGTAATACAGATGTTTTGTACAGAATGAACAGAGGCTATTCACGTGAGTGGTACCTCGAAAGAATTGAAAGTATCCGAAAAATTGTTCCGGGTTGTGCAATTTCTACTGATATTATCACAGGTTTTTGTGGTGAAACTGAAGAAGAGCATCAAGAAACCCTTAGCCTCATGGATATCGTCCAGTATGACTTCGCTTATATGTTCAAATATTCAGAGCGTCCAAAAACTTTGGCGGAAAGACGTTTTGATGACGATGTCCCGGAAGAAGTCAAAGGTAGACGCTTGAACGAGATCATTGATAAACAATTGAAACATTCCTTGGCATCGAATCAACTTATGATTGGTACGGTTCAGAAAGTTTTGATTGAAGGTTTGTCCAAACGATCTGAGGAACATTTGTGTGGTAGAACTGGAACCAACGTCATGGTTGTTTTCCCGAAAGGCGATTTAAAAAAAGGCGATTACGTAGAGGTTAAAATAACAGATTGTACCTCAGCTACCTTAATTGGTGAAGCTTACAATTAAGGACTAAAAAAATGAATCTTTTACAAGTTAAGCAGCGCTTCGGCATCATTGGTTCGGCCCCTTTACTCAATCGGGCACTAGAAATTGCCATGCAGGTGGCGCCAACAGATATCTCTGTGCTCGTTACGGGTGAAAGTGGTACTGGAAAAGAAATCATTCCACAAGTTATCCATCAATTGAGTGCTCGAAAACACGGAGAGTATATTGCCGTGAACTGCGGCGCAATCCCGGAAGGGACAATCGATTCTGAATTATTTGGTCACGAAAAAGGATCTTTTACGGGTGCTCAAGGCAGCCGTCAAGGTTATTTTGAGGTTGCCAATGGCGGCACCATCTTTCTTGATGAGGTTGCTGAACTCCCGATGCAAACTCAAGTGCGTTTGTTGCGTGTGCTCGAAACAGGCGAATACATCCGTGTAGGTTCATCTAAACCGCTCAAGACCAACGTCAGGGTAGTGGCAGCAACCAATGAAAATATGCAGGCCGCCATACAGTCGGGTAAGTTCAGAGAAGACCTCTATTACCGACTCAGTACAGTGCCAATCAGTTTACCTGCTTTGAGACAACGCTCCGAGGACATTCATTTATTATTCAGAAAATTTGCCAATGATTTTGCTGAAAAATACCGCATGCCTGCCATTAAACTCACCGATGAAGCAGTTGTGTTATTGCAGCAATATCCATGGCCCGGAAACATCAGGCAGCTCAAAAATTTAGTTGAACAGCTTTCAGTCATTGAAACCGCCAGAGAAATTGACGAATTCACCCTGCAAAATTACCTGACTCCAGTAGGTGAAAAAATTCAAGGCCTCAGCATCAACGACCACAGCAAAGAGTCTATTTCTGAACGAGAACTCATGTACAAATTCTTGTTTGACATGAAAAAGGATTTAACAGAATTGAAAAAGCTGGTATTAGACCTCGCCGGATCAAATCATGAAATAGCGCTTAATCCAGATCAATCAGCAGTCGTAAACCGCATTTATCAGGAAGTTTACGAGCAAACCCCGAGCCTGCCAACACGTATTTTGCCAGCTGCACCTGTTCAAGTTGATTTACCCAGCAATGACAATAGTCACCACGAAGAATTTGCAACCCACATTGAACTAGAAGAATCCTTAAGCCTAGAGGACAGAGAAAAAGAACTCATTGTAAAGGCGCTAGAAAAACACCGTGGAAAACGTAAATATGCCGCCCTAGAATTGGGCATTTCTGAGCGTACGCTTTACCGCAAAATCAAAGAATTTCAGTTAGGGGAATGAAATATTTGATCTACATAACAATTCTTTGGTGTTCTTTGAGTGCATGTTGGCCAGAAAGCTTTTCTTTCGTTGATAAAGGAGGAATGCCCCAAGAATGGCAAACGTTTAGCATTCAAAATTTAGAAAATACCGCTCCTAACTGCCCGCTATCTTTTGGGCCATTGCTTACCGAGCAACTCAAAGACGGTATACAAAATAATACCAGACTATTACTAAACACTGGTTTTGGTAAAGGCGAACTCAACATGGAAGGCGCAATAACCGCCTATCAAGTACAACCATTGGCCATTCAAGGATCAGACGTCGCCTCCAGCAACAGACTCACCATGACACTTCAGATGAAAATCAATATCAAAGTCCCAAAAGAAGAAACATGGCAATTTAGCACTACGCGCTTCGCTGATTACGCTGCTTCGACCAACTTGGCTGATGTCGAAAAAAAACTTTTTGACGAAATTGCTGCGCAAATGGTCCAAGATTTAATCAATAAATTGTACAGTAATTGGTAAATTAGTCAGGTGTTAAGCAAAGAGCAATTACATATCCAAATTCAAGACCCGCTTCAATGTGCAGCGACGTTTTTGCCCGACCTCGAACACCTCGAAGCCGCATATCCTTATGCCACTAGTTTTTCCATTTTACACCTCAAATCGTTGGCCAATAGCCAAGACGTTCGCCTCGCAACTGCCCTTGATCAAAAAGCATTTACCATTCCAAATCGAGAAATCCTTTATCACTTATTAGAACAAGTTTCTTTAGTTGAGGTTCCAGTACGACAGGTTGAAGTTGAATTTATTGAAAAAGTAGCTAGTACAACATCTTACGAGGTTGAAGAATTAGGTTCTTCAGAAGAACTAGATGAATCCACTGCTTTATCAGAAATTCCTCAAGAAATCAATTCTCCGGAAAAAAACGAAACAGCACCAGATGAACTCGATCAATTATTGAGGGCCAGTATGATCAGTGCGGCATATGTCGATTTGACCTACAAAGAAGAATTAGAAGAATTAGAGGAGTCGCCGATTGTAGAAAATTTAGATGTTCAGCCAAAAGAAGTTGAACAAGATTCCTTGGCTGGCCAAGATGCAAACGATCTTTCAGTTCAAACCGAAACAATTGCCCTTGAAAAAAAGTCGTTTAGTAATTGGTTGCATTTTGGAGAAGACGCCCCTCAAAGTGAGGCCGAGAGTCCGACGTATATAGCAATAGAGAAACCTAAAAAAGACTTTTATTCTCCGGCTAAAAAAGCCAAAGAGAGCTTAAATTCTCATCATATCCCAGTATCAGAGACTTTGGCAAAAATCTATGCCATGCAAGGAGCGCTCGCAAAAGCGATTGCCGTTTATGAACAATTAATTTTGCTTAATCCAGAAAAAAAGAGTTTCTTTGCAAACCAAATTAAAATTTTAAAGAAAAACCTGAATTCAACGTCATGACAGGAATCCTTTCGTTTCTAGTTATAGTAGCCAGTGCGCTGCTCATCTTAGTAGTTTATGTTCAAAATCCAAAAGGTGGGGGCTTGAGCTCTGACTTCGGTGGCGCAAGCCAACTTGGAGGTGTACAACGCACCAACGAACTCATCGATAAATTGACTTGGGGTCTTGCAGCAGCTATCCTTGTGTTTAGCCTCGGAATTAGCATCAGCCAACCAAAACCACCGAAGCAAGTTGTGCCGCAACAACAACAGCAGGCACCTATGCAAGGTCAAGGTCAAGGCCAACAATAACATTATATCAAACATTCAAAAATGTCAGTATGTCATTCATACTGACATTTTTTTTGCCTTCAAGTGAAAAAATGTCTTGAATTCGCTTTGCAAAGTGCGTTGGCATGTTTTTCGAAGCAGTTTTTTCAACTAAATAATTATTATTTCATGTCAGTAAATTTCAAACCTTTGGCAGACAGAGTTCTGGTAGAACCTGCGCCAGCAGAGCAAAAAACAGCTAGTGGAATCATCATTCCGGATACTGCAAAAGAAAAACCGTTGCGTGGTACTGTTATAGCAGCTGGATCCGGTAAAAAAGATGAGCCAATGTCAGTCAAAGTCGGTGACTCCATCCTCTATGGTCAGTATGCAGGTACTGAAATTAAAATTGACGGAAGCACTTATCTCATCATGAGAGAGTCAGACATTTACGGAATTTTCTAAATTTAAAAGCAAAGAATAATGGCAAAAGAAATTTATTTCGATGTTGAAGCACGCGAGAAATTAAAAAAAGGCGTAGATGCATTAGCAAATGCAGTAAAAGTTACCCTTGGTCCTAAAGGACGCAACGTAGTCATTGGCAAAAAATTTGGTGCGCCACATATCACCAAAGACGGCGTGAGTGTTGCAAAAGAAATTGAACTCAAAGACCCAATTGAAAACATGGGTGCTCAGATGGTAAAAGAAGTAGCGTCCAAGACTGCCGATATCGCCGGTGATGGTACGACTACTGCTACAGTTCTTGCGCAAGCAATTGTAACTGCTGGTCTTAAAAACGTAGCTGCAGGTGCCAATCCAATGGACCTCAAGCGTGGTATTGACAAAGCAGTAAATGAGGTTGTTGCGAATCTTAAAAAATTATCTAAACAAGTTGGCAACGACAACAGCAAAATTGAGCAAATCGCCACAATTTCTGCCAACAATGACGAAACAATCGGAAAGCTCATCGCTGAAGCAATGAAAGTCGTAGGTAATGATGGTGTAATTACCGTTGAAGAAGCGAAAGGTACTGAAACTGAGGTTAAAACAGTAGAAGGTATGCAGTTTGATCGCGGATATTTATCTCCATATTTTGTTACCAATGCCGAAAAAATGATCACCGAAATGGAGAATCCATTGATCCTCATTTCAGAGAAGAAAATTTCGAGCATGAAAGAATTGTTACCTATTCTTGAACCAGTTGTACAATCTGGTAAGTCACTACTCATTATCGCAGAAGATGTTGATGGTGAAGCACTTGGCACATTAGTAGTGAACCGTTTGCGCGGCTCATTAAAGGTTGCGGCTGTCAAAGCACCAGGTTTTGGCGATCGTCGTAAAGCGATGCTTGAAGATATCGCTATCCTTACTGGCGGTACCGTTGTTTCAGAAGAACGCGGCATGACTCTAGAAAATGTTACACTTGACATGCTAGGCTCTGCTCAAAAAATAGACATCGATAAAGACAACACAACAATCGTCAATGGAAAAGGCAAAAAAGCTGATATCCAAGCACGTGTTGGCCAAATCCGTGCACAGATTGAACAAACTACCTCTGACTACGACCGCGAAAAATTACAAGAGCGTTTGGCGAAGTTAGCGGGTGGAGTTGCTGTACTTTACGTCGGTGCTCCTACTGAGGTAGAAATGAAAGAGAAAAAAGACCGCGTAGACGACGCGCTTGCTGCAACTCGTGCTGCTGTTGAAGAAGGAATTGTTCCTGGTGGTGGTGTTGCACTGATTCGTGCCATCGAAACACTCGACAAGCTCAAAGGAGCCAACGAAGACGAAATGACCGGAATCCAGATCGTGAAACGCGCAGCTGAAGAGCCGCTTCGTCAGATCATCGCCAACGCGGGCGGCGAAGGAGCAGTCATCGTTCAACGTGTCCGTGAAGGCAAAGCAGATTTCGGATACAATGCACGCACCGATGTATTTGAACCACTTTACAAATCTGGGGTCATTGATCCAACAAAAGTGACGCGCATCGCAGTTGAAAACGCATCTTCTATCGCAGCCATGTTGCTCACCACAGAGTGCGTTATCGCAGATGAGCCTGAAGAAGCCAATCCGGCTGCCGCTATGGCAGGAATGGGTGGCGGAATGCCAGGCATGATGTAAGGACACAAGAGCCTTCGGGCTCTTTTCCATTTCTTTCTTCCCGATTCATTCGGATAGCGAGAAATGTCTATATAGAGCCACCTTCGGGTGGCTTTCTTTTTTTATATTTGAGTAATGTGTTACAGTAATTCATCTAGCTCCACCACTTTACAGCTTGCCGAGCGCTACCAAAAACTAAGACCAACTGGTGCGCCGGAACTTACTTATTATTTTGCTTCGGGTTTTCATTTCCCACAATGGCACATCATTACCAACGATGAAAGTATGCAGCAAATGCGTTGGGGTTTGTTACCTCAATGGTACAGAGGTGCAAACTGGATGGATTTTGCAAGTAAAACACTCAATGCCCGGGCGGAAACTTGTGCGCAAAAGGCATCCTTCAAGCATCTTTTGAGTCAAAACCGTTGTTTGGTACCCTCCAACGGATTTTTTGAATGGCACACCGAAGGGAAATTAAAGACGCCATTTTTTATCAAAGATCCCCAGCAAAACATCTTTTCTATAGCCGGTCTTTTTGATCGTTGGCTAGACCCAGCAACAGGAGCGATTGAAAAGACATTTACTATTTTGACTACAGAGGCCAATCCATTGATGGCTGACATTCACAATACAAAAAAACGTATGCCTGCAATTCTATCGAAAAATGAAGAAATTGCTTGGCTGCAAGGAGCACTCAAAATTGAGGATTTAATGAATAGAAATGAAATCTTACTTGAGGCTTGGGAAGTGGATAAACGCATTTTGCTGAGCGCTGCCTCAAATGTCGAAGAGGTACAACAGCCATATACCTCGATAAATGGTTTTCAAACGGGCTTATTTGATTAATTTTGGCATCACTATTGTAGCGCAAGCCCTATGAAAATCTTCTTGACTCTTTGTCTTTTCTTTCTTCTGAGTTCCTGTATTGAAATCTGGGATGACATTACTTTGAATAACGACGGCTCTGGTAATCTCAAATACAAGATCAATCTGAGTGAAAGCAAAGTAAAAGTTAATTCTATTCTGGCTTTAGATAGTTTACAGGGAAAGCCAGTTCCATCTATTGAAGAAATCTCGGCTAAAATTAAAGAGTTTGTAAAGTTGCTCGATGCACAACCCGGTATCTCAAACGTCCTGATGGAGGAAAACTACACGGATTATATATTCAAGCTCAGTTGTGATTTCACCAGTGTAAAGCTGTTACAAGATGGGATAAAGCGCAGTATTGAGCAAATAAGCAAGGAAAAAGTCAATTTACAACAAGATGAAAATTGGATCAGTTGGGACGGAACAACACTCAAACGCAGTATACCTGGCTATGTAGCAACGCAAATCAAATCATATAAGTTCGATGATGAAGCCTTGCTTAAAACAGGTGTTTACACATCGATTGCCCGCTTCGAAAGACCAGTCCTGCGCTTTGAAAACAAACTCGGAACCTTGAGTAAAAATCAACAAGCTGTCATGGTGCGTACCAACACTTTTTCGCTCAAAGAAAATCAAGCGCTTTTGGATAATATAATTGTCTTGACTCCAAGATGATACTCGGAGATTATGCGTAACTTCGTATTATAACATTCATACGCGTGGATACATCAATCAAGAATTATTTTTGGCTTTTCATTGCAGGCCTATTTTCAAGTAGCTTTTTTGCTCAAACGGCTGTGCGTCAGTCAGAGCACCTGATCCCGACCGATGCCGTAACCGTTTTTAGCATCAACAACATCAGTTTACTACAAAAAATATCCATGGATGACCTCGTTCAATACGAGTTTATGTCCGATGTACATCAAGAACTTTTTGACGGCTCAACTTCCGGTAAAACACTCAAAGACGCAGGCCTAGATTTCAATCAAAGACTCAATTTATTTTACGGCAAAACCTCTAAAACGGAGCTAACGGGTTTTACTTTTGGCGTAGGAAACAAACAACAACTTTTTGAAGTTTTCGATGACTTTCAAACACTACAAAGTGACATCAAAGGCCTAGAAGTTTATGGCACTTTCTTCAATAACTTACTGATTCAAGGCAATACAGCACTATTATTGCGCATAGAGCCAACCATGGAATACATCGATCAAGTCACTGATTCTATTTGGTATGCCCGTGGTAACGAAATGCCTTTTGATTTTTTCGATGAGGTGCAACAGGAAGAAGAAGTACTCAACGAACAAGAATACGACAATCAAAGCGGCTTGTTCCCTGAAGCTACTGAAAACCCCCTGATCAAAAACTACTATGAGCTCCGCGACAGCGTTCAAGTCATGCTACAACAAGCCGAGCTGGAGCGCGTCATCATTCAAATATTTTTAGAAGGAAAAAATCTTTGTTCCCAAGACCAACGATTTGTAGCTCAACTTGCGCACAACGCAGAAGGCGCTTTTTACCTCGATAACGCCAGAAACCTCGACAAATCTCAAGGTCTATGGTATTTTCAGACCGTCTTACCAACGCTCTACAAAGACATCCAAGATCTTTACGCAGGAAACGTCATCCTTGGCGATTTATTTTTGAAAGACAACACCGTTGAATTTGCTGTAGAAGCTCAGTATGGTCAAGCTTTAGGTAGTATATATTCAGAAATGAATGATGCCAAGTTTGATAAAAACGTTCTGAAATATATTCCAGCAAATAGTTCAGCCTATTTTACCTATAACATCAATATGCAAAAAGCATATGAGCAAGCCTATAAAGTGTTGCTCCCATTGTTATCAGACGAGAAAAATGCTCAGATAGCAATGAATGTTTTGACGTTAGAGCTGCTCAATGAGTTTGTCAATAAAGATGCCCTATTCAGTACTTACAAAGGAAGTATGTTTGGAACTTTTAACGGTGTCGAAAAAATTAAAACCAAAAAAATAGAGTTTTATTACGACGAAGATACTTTTGAGTACGGTGAGCGCGAAACCGAAGCCGAAACGGAAATGCCCGTATTTACACTTGGTTTTTCAACCGAGCGTTCAGATATTCCAGAACTCGTTCTGAAGCACCTCTCAAGGCTCACTTCACGCGTTCAGAAATTCGATAACTATTGGCGTTTTGAAAATGCCATTCTCGATGCGGCACCACTATATATAATCAACACTGGTGATTTACTCATTCTTTCAAATGATGCCATATTTGCCACGCAATATGCCAACGGTTACGGCAAGTTAGCGCTTTCAAAGCAAGCTGCTAAAAAAGCAAGTAAAGGTGGTTTTATGTATGGTAAAGTAGATATCAGTAGTACACTCAATCGCTTTCCAACAGAGTTGCTCACTCCCAAAAACGCCGAAATCATCACTTCGCTCAAAGGTAAGTCCGGTACGCTAGAACTCATTTCTTCCGAGACCAATGCGCAACACACCACGTTTAATTTAAGCTACACGTTCAAAGGTGAGGAACAAACAGGCAAGCATCTGCTCGATCTGATCAACTCACTTTATTTAGTTTACACCTTAAACCCATAGGCATGTACCGAAAATTCTTGACCTTGGTCATGATCGCTGGTGCTTTGGCACTGATACTTTTCGTCAAATCCTTCTTATTTTCCGCCCCAAAGTCGCCTCGCTTAATCGACCGACTCCCGACAGCTGACTTCCTTGCCAAAGCCAATATTTTAGAACTAGCTAAAGAAACCAATTCGTTGTTGCAATACAACAAGTTGTCTATTCGAGACTTCACAACCTATGAATTTTTGCTAGGGCAAGGCAAGCAATACGGCCTAGATCTAGAACAAGATGCCTACTTATTTGCGCAAGAAGACGGTGATTGGGGTGCTTTAATTAAGCTCACAGATTCGGCTAAAGTTCAGGTTGGAATAGAAAGGCTCAGAAAATATGCAGATCTCCAAGACTCCATTATTGGAAGCACTACATTTTATTACATCAAAAAAGAAAAATCATATTTACACTACGGCAAAGACTACGCTTTCATATACCAAGGTGCCCAATTTGAACGCCTTCTCAATCAGGTAGTTTCAGCACACTACGGAGACCTTCATCCAGATTGGAAAGTCTTTTTAAAGCAAAAGCAATTCAAGAACGAGCATTTAGTTATTTATGCGAATTGGCCTAAACTCAAACGTTACAATATCCAAACGGCTATGTTTGCCCATGACAGCGATTCTTTGGGTTTCAAATTAAAAAGCTACGTCAAAAAGAAAACACCGCTTTATTTTTCAATGAAACGCAATGGCCTCACCTACAATAGTGTGGCAAATACTGACCGTCTCATCGATGTTCATTTAGAGATCAACGAATTCAAACAGCATCCTGAAGATTCAGTTTATGTACAATTAGCTAAACTGAGTAAAAAAGTGGGCTTTCCATTCGAACGATTTTTGAAAGCGTGGAATGGTGAACTCGTATACCAACAAGGTGGTTTTCAGGTACAGCAAACGCGCTATATCGAAACAATTTTAGATGAAGATTTCAACGAAACTGAGGTTGAGCGCGTGCGTCTAGATACGGTACCTGCATTTTCTTTGTTTGCCTCGTTAAATCAGATGGGGCCACTCTTCATTTCAAAATTGGCCCAAAAAGGATTATTAAGACCCGATGAAGATGGCTACAGATTTTTATTTTCACCATTGCTGCACTTCAATAAAGTTGGACCGTTCTATCAATATTACTCAGGTGATATGCCGCCAAGAATCGTTAGGGGACACGAAAATCAGGTTTTGTGGAAACATAAAGGCACCAACTATTATTTTCGTATTGAGCGCATGACACGCTATGAGGTATTCGGAACGCTACAGGTTCCGGTCAGGAGTTTATTGAGAAGAAATAAACTGATCTAATTTACAACCATCAAGAACTCTTCTTGATTGGCTTCAATGTAATCAAGAATTTCTAAAATTTCGTCGAGTTCTGAGGTGGTGACAAGCCTGGTTCGGTAATCTTTAAAATGAGCAATACCCTTGAAATAATTGGTGTAATGACGCTTCATTTCGGTGATGCCTAATTTCGGGCCTTTCCACTTAATGCTCATGAGCAAATGTTCTCTACACGCAATGACTCTTTCTGCAACTGTGGGCCCAGCTAGCTTCTCACCAGTTTGGATGAAATGCTTGATTTCTCTGAATATCCAAGGATAACCTATTGAAGCGCGTCCGATCATAACACCATCCACACCGTAACGGTTCTTGTATTCAACCGCTTTTTCAGGGCTATCGATGTCCCCGTTTCCAAAAACGGGTATGCGCATTCTAGGGTTATTCTTTACTTCGGCTATGAGCGTCCAGTCGGCATCGCCCTTATACATTTGTTTTCTAGTACGGCCGTGAATTGAAATTGCTTCTATGCCAATGTCTTGTAATCTTTCGGCTGCTTCGACAACATTTTTAGTGTCGTCGTCCCATCCCAGACGTGTCTTGACTGTTACTGGAAGTTTAGTGGCTTTTACAATTTCAGAAGTTAGGCGTACCATTTTGGGGATATCTTGTAACAAGCCTGCTCCAGCACCCTTGCAGGTTACTTTTTTAACGGGACAGCCGTAGTTGATGTCAATTAAATCTGGTTTGACCGCTTCTATGATTTGTGCAGATTGCACCATGCTTTCTGTCTCTGAGCCAAAAATCTGGATGCCGATCGGTCTTTCATATTCAAAAATATCTAGTTTTTGACGGCTTTTTGCAGCGTCTCGGATCAGACCTTCAGACGAAATAAATTCTGTATACATTAAATCGGCACCGTACTGCTTGCACAGTGCCCGAAATGGAGGGTCACTGACATCTTCCATTGGTGCCAACAGCAATGGAAAATCGCTTAATTTGATATCTCTAATTTTAACCATAATTAAGCTTGCCCCATCAATTTGAGGTATTCTTTGAGTTTTTGTTCGTTGCTCAGTCTTAAGACCATCAGTTTGTCTGCAGATTCAACCACAATATAGTCTTGCAAACCATCAAGTAGAACAGTTTTATCTGCTGGTACATTGACCAAACAATTGGAAGAATCAAAAGCAAAAACCTTACCTCCGATCAATGAATTTTGTTGCTCGTCTTTTTGTAAATGAGTGGTAAGACTGCCCCAAGTTCCGAGGTCACTCCAGTCGAAGTCTGCTAGGACAACGCTAACGTTGTTGGCTTTTTCCATCACAGCAAAATCGATAGAGATATCTGGGCAAGAGGCAAAAGCATTTTTCAAAAATGCTGCCTCTTGTGGGGTGCCATAGGTACTAAGATCTTGGGTGAATATTTGATGGATATCTTGCTGATAGGCGGCAAGTGCGGCAAGAATCACTTCAGATTTCCAGACAAAAATACCAGCATTCCAATAAAAGGTTCCGGCCTCTAAAAAACGTTGGGCTGTGGCTAAATCGGGTTTTTCTCTGAATTGTAAAACGGGGCAAGCGCTACCTTTAGTGGCATTGTTGTCTTTGGCAAATTCGATGTAACCATATCCTGTATCTGGGCGGCTTGGCTCAATCCCGAGTGTCACAAGCTGGCCACCTTGGGCTGTTTGCCAGGCGACATCAATGAT
The DNA here is from genome assembly GCA_046091725.1 of Flavobacteriales bacterium. Classification (GTDB taxonomy): domain Bacteria; phylum Bacteroidota; class Bacteroidia; order Flavobacteriales_D; family Crocinitomicaceae; genus UBA952. Next base: position 23,303 of record JBJTCG010000005.1, read on the forward strand.
TTCTTCAAATCGTTTTTCATTGACAATGAGGTGATCTGCAGGTGAAATCAGTAAGGTAGCATTTGGATCCAAAGCATGAATTTTGGCTGCCGCATAGGCAATGCACGGTGCTGTATTCTTACGCTCAGGTTCACAAAGCACTTGGCTTGCCTGAAGCTCGGGAAGTTGTTGGAGCACAAGTTGCTCGTAGGCTGTATTGGTGAGGATATAAATATTTTCAGCAGGAATGAAGCGATTGAGTCTTTCGAAAGTTAGACGCAACAATGACTTCCCGATTCCGAGTACGTCTAAAAATTGCTTAGGGTTTTCAGGTGTAGACATTGGCCAAAAACGGCTGCCAACTCCGCCGGCCATGATAAGGCCATATGTGTTATTTTGTGTCATGTGCGATTGGTGTAACGGCGGCCAACGCATGTACGAGGTACTGTTTGTTGCTGCCAATTTCGGTACAAAGATAACGAGTTCTGCGCAGTTGCCCCTTTTTAAAGCGTTTCTGATTCAATAAAAATTCTGCATGTAAGGGCAATGATTCTAGAGTATTTATTTCCTTTTGATCATAGACTTTGAGTGCACGACTCAAATGAAGATCCGTACCAGAGGAGGCTTTTAATTGTGTCCAGCTTTTCCATAATACTTTTTGAAGGTTAGCAGGTAATGCTTGGCTTTCCAAAATAGGTAACAAACGTGCTCTGAATGCCGCTTTCCATTCCGGGCCATGCGCTGCAACTCGCCAACCGTGCTCTCTAAAGGTGTCTAGATGTGCAAGTTCGTGCAACGAAGTAATTAAAAAACTATACGGATTGAGGTCTCCGTTTACGGTGATGATGGGTTTCTTTTGGAGCGGGCTTGTTTTAAAATCGCCAAGCTTAGTTTTTCGGCCGGGCACAATTTTAAATTGAATATTGGCGTTCAATATACAGTCAGCAAGGTAAGGTGCAAAATTCGCAGGTACAAACCTCGAGAGCGTATCGATAAAATGCTGACGCTTGTCATCCATGGTACAAAGATAAAAAGTGATTTGGCTTTGCTCCATTTGGAAGTAATAATGTTTAACTTAGCCTAGTGAAATTTTTACAAGAATTTGGTCGTTACTTGCTCATGCTGTCGGTGGTTTTTTCCAAACCCGATAAATGGCGTTTTTATTTTCAAAAAAGCATCAATGAAATTGAGCTAATTGGTATCAATTCTTTGCCAATTGTTGCGCTTATGTCCACTTTTATGGGGGCTGTTATTGCGCTGCAAACAGCATCCAGCATGGAAAGCCCCTTGTTGCCAGACTACACCGTAGGTTTTATTACGCAGTCGAGCACAATCCTAGAATTTTCACCTACAATTATTTCCTTGATTCTTGCTGGAAAAGTTGGTTCGAATGTAGCTTCAGAGATAGGCACCATGCGCGTCACTGAACAAATCGATGCATATGAAATCATGGGTGTCAATTCCTTGAATTTCTTGGTCTTGCCAAAAATTACTGCCGCTGTCGTGTTTTTTCCAGTACTCATTATTTTTTCGATGGCTCTATCCATGATTGGCGGCTGGTTAGCGCTCTACGTTTCGGATCTCACAACAACCGAAATTTATATTCTGGGTATCCGAGCTTTTTTTAATCCTTTTCACATTACTTACGCTTTAACAAAAACACTTGTATTTGGCTTCTTGATTGTCAGTATTTCTTCCTTTTATGGTTATTATGTCAAAGGCGGCTCTCTAGATGTTGGGCGCGCATCTACCCAAGCTGTTGTAAGCAGCAGCATTGCCATCCTGATCTCCAATTTTATTTTAACACAATTGATGTTATTGTCATGATTGAAGTAAAAGGATTGACAAAAAGTTTTGGTGGCCAGCAAGTTTTGTTTGACATCAATCACCGTTTCGAAAATGGTAAAGTGAACCTCATAATTGGGCAGTCTGGACAAGGTAAGTCGGTGTTAGCGAAATGTATAGTGGGTCTTTATGAGGCAGATGCAGGTCAAATTTTATTTGACGATCGAAATTTTTCTCAAATGGATCGGGCAGCACGCAGCGTCATCCGACAAGAAATCGGCATGTTATTCCAAGGGGCGGCATTGTTTGACTCCTTAACGGTTGAGCAAAATGTCATGTTCCCTTTGCAAATGTTTACCAACCTGACTAAAGCTGAAATTCAGCAGCGCACTGATTTCTGTCTTGAGCGCGTCAATTTAGCGGGCCGAAACAAATTGTATCCATCAGAGTGTAGTGGAGGTATGCAAAAACGCGTTGGTATCGCAAGGGCAATTGCCATGAACCCTAAATATTTATTTTGCGATGAACCCAACTCTGGCCTTGATCCCAAAACATCAATAGTCATTGATAAACTCATCAAAGACATCACTCTAGAATACAACATGACCACCGTAGTGATCACCCATGACATGAATTCTGTGATGGAGATAGGCGATAGCGTATTATTTATACATCAAGGTAAGAAATGGTGGGAAGGCGATAAAAATAGCATCATTACCGATAATAACCCTGAAGTTGAAGCATTTGTCTACGCTTCTTCGTTCATGAAAGAAATCAGGGGTCAAATGCAACAAAAAAGAAGTCTTTGACGCTAATTTTTTCGCACTTAGTTGCAAATAATTAATTCTTTCTTATCTTTGCAACCCCAAAGGGACTTGCGCAAACGGCTCAAGTAATTACATAAAATTGCGGATGTGGTGAAATTGGTAGACACGCCAGACTTAGGATCTGGTGCCGAGAGGTGTGCGGGTTCGAGTCCCTCCATCCGCACTAAGGTCTCGTTGGCTCAACGAGGCCTTTTTTTTTAAATAATAGGCAAATAATTCATTCATGAAAATTACTCGTCAAGAAATCGATGCCCAAAATGGCGTTTTAAAAGTGGAAATCGATGCTGCAGACTATCAAGGTAAAGTCAAGGCGGCACTCGATAAATATCGCAAGACAGCTAAAGTTCCTGGTTTCAGACCGGGTCATGTACCTGCGGGGCTTATTCAAAAACAATTCGGTAAATCTGTATTGGTTGAAGAGCTAAATAAAATCACCAACGACGCACTTTATCGTTTCATCATTGATGAAAAATTAGATATCCTCGGCAATCCGCTTCCAATTGAAAACGGGGTAGAGGGTAGTTTTGAGCAGCCTGAAAACTTTACTTTTAGTTACGAAATCGGTTACAGTCCTGCTTTTGAATTGCCAATTACAGCCAAAACAAAAGTTGACTACGCCACTGTTAAAATCGACAAAGACCTCATTACTAAGCAGGTTGAAGACCTACGTCGTCGTTATGGTAAGCTCGTTTCTTCAGATACAGTTAGTGCCAAAGATATGGTAATGGGTAAGTTTGAAGAACTCGATGGCAAAGTGGTTAAAGCAGATGGCATTAGCCATTCTACAACTATTTCCATGGAATTTTTGGAAAATAAAGCGGCCATTAAATTACTTACTGGTAAAAAAATCAATGAGTCCTTTGAACTCGATCCAAAAGATGTTTCAAAAGGTCCAGAAGATGCAGCAGCCATGCTTGGCATTAGCCCTGAGGCTTACGCAGAACTCAATGCTAAATTTCAATTTACTGTCAACGACGTTAAACGCATGGAATTAGCTGATCTCAACGAAGAGTTTTTCCAGAAATTATTCGGAGACGAAGTCAAGACAGAAGCCGAAATGAACAAGCGCATTGAGGCAGATCTTGCCCGAATGTTCGAAGAAGATTCAGATCGTTTGTTTACACGCAAAGTCTATGACATGTTACTTGAAAAGACTCAAGTGACTTTTCCAGAAGCATTCTTGAAGCGATGGATCAAAGCATCTGCTGAGAAGCCGATAACAGAGGAAGAAATTGAAAAAGAATTTGCAGCTTATTTGCTTTCTCTGAAGTGGCAATTGATCCAAACAAAAATCTTCAAAGAAAACAATATCCAATTGACCAATGAAGAGGTACTTGATTTCACTAAAAATCTCGTAATTGGCAACTATGCACAGTACGGTTTGCCTGCTCCAGAGGAAGCAGAATTGCTCGAAACAGCTCAACGTTTGTTACAAAATAAAGAACAGGCAAATGGTATTTATGACCGCTTAGCTGAAAGAAAACTGACAGATTACTTCAAAAGCGCCGTAAGCATGACCAAAAAAGAAATGAAATACGACGATTTTGTTGCGCAAGCGCAAGCCTAAGCGACATCCCAATCCAACACCTGTAGGTGTTTATCTTTAGCCTTGATTCCGTAGTATAATTGCATACTCCGAATCAAGGCTTTTATATTTTCTGTCTTCATACTCCGGTTCGGTGTGAGGGCTATGATTTCTCGGGCTGGTGCGGCAAACGGTGCAGCTAATTTTTTAATGCCAGTTTTCTGTTCGGTTTTCAATTTAAAATGTTCCGGAATCAGTGTGTAACCTCCTTGTTGATCAACCATTTCTAACAAAAGGGGTAGGTTTCCACCCTCGTAATCCCAATCAGCTTTTGTTTGCTCTGCGTTGAGCTGACAAAAATGCAACATTTGTGTTCGAAGACAATTGCCCTGATTCAATAACCACGGATGCATCTTCTGAATTTCCTCAAGGCTGATTGTGTCTGTTTTATGTTGTGGACAATAAATGCAGATTTCCTCTAGATAAAGCGGGATGGTTTGCAAACGCGGATCATGGTAGGGCCCGGCTATTATGGCTAGGTCTAATTCTTTCTTATCCAAAGCTTCAATGTTTTCAGTCGTTTTGAGTTCTTTGATTTTCAGGTGCACATTCGTAAAGTCACATACCCAAGTCGCAAATAAATCGGGTAGCAGGTAGGTGGCTATTGTAGGAATGATTCCGATACGAATTTCTTCCTTTACATTTCCTTTGAGTTGTTCCGAGAGGTATTTGATTTTTTCGGTCTCGGCTAATATTTCACGGATAATTGGCAAGAGCCTTTTTCCCGCTGGTGTCAATTGAAGCGGTTGCGCATCGCGATCAAATATGGCATACCCAAGAGTGTCCTCGGCCTTTTTGATCTGCATGGACAGCGTGGGTTGAGTTACAAAACAGCGTTCACTAGCTCTTTGGAATTGTAATTCTTCACTTAGAATTACGATATAATTCATTTGTTGCAGGGAAATCATCTCAATGTAAGAAAGTGATATAAATAAAATCTATACAAATATAAAACAAATCGAAAATCAATATGAAATCAAGGAAATACCTTTGTACCACAAAAGTTAACAAAGATTTACAAAGAAGTTCGCATGGTGCTTCAACTAAATCAGCCTAACTTTGTTCAAAGAGTAATAACCAATAATTCATAACAAAAATGTCAACTTTAGTAGGAAAAAAATTCCCAGACATCAATGTAAAAGCCATTGACGAAATGGGTGATACATTCAGTATCAACGTATTAAAACAAGCAACAGATAACAATAAAAAAGTAGTTCTTTTTTGGTATCCAAAAGACTTTACTTTTGTTTGTCCTACAGAAATTCATGCTTTCCAAGAGGCTGCTGCTGAGTTTGAAAAAAGAAATACCATCGTCATTGGTGCGTCATGTGACACCGCAGAAGTTCATTTTGCATGGTTAAACACTGCCAAAGACAACGGTGGAATCGAAGGCGTACGCTTTCCGTTAATCGCAGATTCAACAAGACTTCTTGCACAAGAACTTGGCATCCTTGACTACGACATGTTTGACGAAGATAACATGGCAGGAGACAACGTGCCTTACCGCGCTACTTACCTATTGGATGAAACCGGAATGGTATTCCACGAGTCTGTGAATCACTTCCCTGTAGGTCGCAACGTACATGAGTACCTGCGTTTGATCGATGCATTCGCTCACGTTCAGAAACATGGTGAAGTTTGCCCGGCAAACTGGGAAGAAGGAAAAGACGCGATGAACGCAACGCGCAATGGTGTTGCTGACTACTTAAGCAAACACTAATTGTATGTTCAGCGAATTGAACTCAGATAGCCTAGACCAAGTTATAGGTGCCCATCAAAAAGTAATGGTTCAGTACGGTGCGGGTTGGTGTGGTAATTGCAAAATCACCAAGCCTAAATTTAAGCGCCTTGCTGAAACACATACAGACATCGAGTTTGTTTATGTCGATGCTGAGTTGTATCCAAATTCTCGCCAATTTGCCAATGTCAGTAATTTGCCAACTTTTGCCTCGTTCGAAGGTGGTCAATTGAAAGCTGAGGCACAAGGAAACAAAATTGAAACAATCCAAGAAGTACTAGATGCGCTTACCAGTCATTAAACATATCGTAGAGTTTATTGAACAAAACGACGAAGATTACGTCAACGAAACCATGGAGACACTCGAGCATCTCATCGAGGCGCCCGGAATAAAAGATGAAGAACTTGACGTAATTGGTGAGCTACTCTCTAACTTCTCAGGAGCCATAGAAGTTCATCGTGAAATTCAGAAAGGCACCCCTAAGAAGGAAGCCCTCAACGGATTCATGAAAAGAGTCACAGGATCTATTAACTAATAAAAACCACCTTCGGGTGGTTTTTTTATGCCTATCTTTGCGGCATGTCTGACTTACTTAGTAAACTAGAAGCCATTCATTTTCGCTTCATTGAAGTGGGTAAAATGATTACCGATCCAGATATCATATCGGATATGAGTCGGTATGTCAAACTCAACAAAGAATACCGTGACCTTGAAATCCTTGATCAAGCCTATGCTAAGTATAGCTTGGTATTAGGAAACCTCAAAAGTTCCAAAGCACTTTTGGAAGAGGAACAAGATCCTGAAATGCGAGAAATGGCTAAGCTCGAGATAGACGAGCTAGAGCAACAGCGCCCTATTTTAGAAGAAGAAATCAAATTACTGCTCATTCCAAAAGACCCTGAAGATGACAAAAATGCCATCTTAGAATTGCGTGCTGGAACCGGAGGAGACGAAGCTTGTATCTTCGTGGAAGATGTGTTTCGAATGTATACCATGTATTTCAAAGCAATGGGCTGGAACTACGAAGTGCTCAATTCTTCAGAAGGCTCCGTAAAAGGCTACAAAGAAATCTCTATTGAAATAACTGGTGCTGGAATTTATGGTTCTTTGAAGTTTGAATCAGGCGTACATCGCGTACAGCGCGTGCCAGAAACAGAGTCTCAAGGAAGAGTACATACTTCTGCCATCACCGTTGCTGTATTGCCAGAGGCTGAGGAAGTAGATTTCGAACTCGATATGAACGATGTTAGAAAGGATACATTCCGAGCTTCAGGTGCGGGTGGACAGCACATCAACAAAACTGAATCTGCCATTCGCTTGACTCACGTTCCAACAGGTACAGTTGTCGAGTGTCAAGATGGTAGATCTCAACACAAAAACTTAGAAAAAGCTATTTCTGTATTACGTTCGAGGCTCTATCAATTAGAACTCGATCGGGTCCAGAGTGAAAGAGCAGCACAAAGAAAAACATTGGTTTCTACCGGTGACCGCTCTGCTAAAATAAGAACTTATAATTATCCGCAAGGTCGTATTACTGATCACCGAATCAATAAAACGATGTACAACCTTGGTGTTTTTATGAATGGCGACATTCAAGAAATGCTCGATGCATTGAAAATGGCTGAAAACGCTGAGAAACTTAAAGGTGAAACCGCATGACAAAAGCTGAATTACTGGCACAAATCAAATTGAAAAATTCTTTTTTGTGCGTTGGTCTTGACCCTGATTTGAATAAAATCCCGGCCCATCTTTTGGCCACCGAAGACCCTCTTTTTGAATTTTGCAAGCAAATTATCGATGCTACCCATGAGCATGCAGTTGCTTTCAAGCCAAACACCGCATTTTTCGAATGTCATGGTGCGGCCGGTTGGGAGGCACTTAGAAAAACAATTGCTCACATACCAAAAGAATGCTTGGTAATTGCCGATGCGAAGCGCGGTGATATCGGTAATACTTCTACTTATTATGCCAAAACATTTTTTGAACACATGAATGCAGACGCAGTTACTGTGGCTCCTTACATGGGTTCTGATTCTGTTTTGCCTTTTCTTGCCTTTGAAAACAAGTGGGTTGTATTATTGGCCCTTACTTCCAATGAAGGGGCTAAGGATTTCCAATTAGCTACAGAAAATTCGACCCCTCTTTTCGAACAGGTACTCAAAAAATCAGCTACTTGGGGCAGTCCAGAACAAATGATGTATGTTGTTGGTGCAACTCGGGCCCAGGATATCGCTAAAGTAAGGGCTTTAGTTCCGGATTATTTCTTTTTGGTGCCCGGAGTTGGTGCGCAAGGGGGAAGCCTTGACGAAGTGGTGGAATATGGGGCAAATGCTGAATTAGGCCTTTTGGTTAATTCTTCAAGGGCCATAATTTATGCTTCTTCAGGCGAAGATTTTGCCGTTGCTGCAAAAAAAGAAGCGCTGAACATACAAAACCAAATGGCCGTGCATATTCAGCGCCTCGCCTTGTAATAATTGCTTATCTTGTAGCTAAGTCAGCGTTTTGTTCAGTTTGTTGAACGCTTCCGTATGCATCGCAGCTTGCCTTACGACCTGCACCGCATGATGCTAAAAATAAAACAGCGAAAAGTGCTGCAACGATAAATGTAGATTTTGATTTCATGGCGTTTGTTTTGTTGTTGTTGCTTCGTTTAACGGAAGACCTGTTGCAAAGTTACAATTTTTCGAAAATTACGCCGTTTAAATGCGAGAAATGAACGTTTGGCCACGTATTTTATGTCTGTTGCTACTATGTATTCAAGTAGCTGTTCAAGCACAAGTTCGGCTCGTTTTTGCGGATAGTCTTCCGCCATCATTAAAAAAAAGTGCACTTTCAATTCCTTCTGATATTTCGCAATCCACTTGGCAAAGCTATTCCCGGCAACTTCAACTAGAAGCCTATGGCCTCGGCTATTTTTTATATGAATCGAAGTGGCTGCAACAATCCGATTCTAGCGCTATCATCGAACTGAGTGTGGGTGAAAAATTTGAAGCGATCGAACTTGTTCAAAATGATAAAAAGTATCAAATTAAGGCAAAAGACTTCCAACGCTTAGTTGCCGATAGCTTGTCTCATTATACAAGCACTGGCCATCCATTTGTCAAAATCACCCTGAAGGCTGTTTCAGCTGATCATCTTCAATTTACTGTAGTTATTGAAATTGGTCCAGCAATTTCAATAGGCCGTTTAGTGATCAAACCTGAGGGCATCATTCAGGCAAAAGTTTTGTCTCAGTTGGTTCAACTTCAGTCCGGTGAAGTATTTTCTATAGCGCAACTCGAACAAATTAAGAATAGGCTTGCCAATCAAAGCGGTTTCAAAATGATCAGAGATCCAGAGTGGTTGGTACAAGATGGACGAGCAGATATTTATATTTACTTGGAAAGAGAGCGGGCTAGCAGTGCTACTGGCGTACTTGGTTTACAACCAAATCCGAGCACCCAGAAAAATACTATAGTAGGAGAGTTGCAAGTGAGTTTACAAAATACTTGGCAAAAGAACGAAAAGCTCTATTTGAATTGGCGAAGCATTGCTCCTCAAGTTCAAATGCTACAATTACAATTGAATTGGCCCTACATCGCCAGTACTGCTTATGGCCTGCAAAGCGGTCTAAAAATGTATAAGCGAGACAGCTCGTTTATCGAATTGAAATCACAACTGGGGGTGCAATATCAGTTGCCTCAAGCATGGCAGTTGATTGCCTTATTTGATTTTTGGCGCTCGAGTCAGTTATCCGTTCAGCAAAATGCGCAAGTTGCTAGTTTTAGAAACTTATCTTACGGTATTTCTTTGCAAAGAAGAACACTCAATAATTTGTATAATCCTTCCAAAGGCCAATTATTTCAGAGTCAGTTTTTGGTGGGTACAAAAAAAGTAACGCAAGCGCATCTAACTTGGCGCTTTGAATTGCAGCAGCAGCAATTCTTTCAACTGGCCAACAGGCACACACTACTTTTTCAGCAACAATTAGGGCATATCGCATCGGATTCTCTTTTCAAGAATGAACTTTATCGTTTCGGTGGCTTGGATCGCATGAGGGGTTTTAATGAAGAAACTTTTTTTGCCTCGAGTTATGCGGTCACTGGACTCGAATACCGCTTTCTTTTGGATCAATATGCCTATGCATCTTTATTTACAGATTGGGCAGCTTTTGTCAATCCAACTATGAGCCAGGCTATTCAAATTGTCCAGGCTTTTGGTGTCGGTTTTGCCATGGGTTCTGAAAAAGGCCTTTTCAAACTTAATTATGCGCTCGGAAATTATTTTGGGGCACCTCTGCAACTCTCTGCTGGAAAAATTCACTTGGCTTATATTTCTTACTTTTAACCATGAAAATCATCTTTGCCAGTCATAATCATAAAAAGACTGAAGAAATCAGATCACTATTACCTGAAAATGTCAGTTTAATCAATTTACATGACCTTGGGCAAACAGAAGCTATTCCTGAGGAAGAGCCTACAATTGAGGGGAATTCAGCGTTTAAAGCCAATTGGGTATTCGATAAATATGGTTTACCGTGTTTTGCCGATGACACAGGTTTGGAAGTATTTGCGTTGAACGGAGAACCAGGAGTGCATTCGGCACGGTATGCTGGTGAAGGCCGCTCAGATGCAGCCAATATGCAAAAGCTTCAATTAAACTTAGCACCCCATAAAGACCGTCGCGCCCAATTTAAGACCGTGATCACCTACCGTTCAGAAAGTGGCATGCAACAATTTACAGGGATAGTTAGCGGTGAAATAGCTAGGGTGGCAAAAGGTAATCAGGGTTTTGGGTATGATCCGATTTTTTGTCCGGAAGGATTGTCTAGAACATTTGCTGAAATGGACCTATCTGAAAAAAATAAATACAGTCATCGGGCCAGAGCCTTGTCTAAATTGCTCGCTTTTTTAAGCAAACAATAAATGAGCTTATAAAAAATCTTGTGCAGTAGATTTAATAACGATTGCTACATTTTGCACATCGCCATTGATAGGTGGACACTTCTTAATGATCTTAACCTTTAATTTCTCAACACCTTTCAATTCGTTGTGAATGCGTCTGCTGATGCGATGGCCAACATGCTCAATGAGTTTTGAGCGGATAGCCATTTCTTGGGCAACAATTCGGTTGACATCAACGTAATCGATGGTCTGGGATAGGTCATCATGAGTAGCAGCAGCAAGAAAGTTGGTTGTCATGCTTACATCAACCACGTAGTGTCCGCCAACACGACCTTCTTCTTCTAGACATCCATGATAGGCGTAAAGCTGAATGCCGTTGACCTCAATTTGATGTTTCATTCAATATCTTTTCAATTGTATCTATTCCTTGTTGCATGCGCTTCAAGACTTCTGCTTTTCCAAGAAAAGCAGAAACATCAAACATTCCAGGGCCCGCGCCAACACCTGTTATCGTGAGGCGGTAGGGTAACAGCACAGCTCCGATGCCAACTTGTTTTGCTTCTAAGAAATTTTTAAAAGCATGCTCAATGGTAGCAGCTGAGAAATCAGAAAGTTCAGTAAGAATTTGCTGCCATTCTTGCATGAACGCCGTGGTTTCAGGCTTCCATTTTTTACGAATAGTTTCTACGTCAAATTCTGTAGGTTCAGCCATTAAATAGGCACCTTCTACAAGGATGTCTTGTGCAAATGTTGCGCGTTCTTTCATAAGACCGCAAATAACAGCTAAACGTTCTGGGGCAACAGTCAATTGATTTTGAGCAATGAGGGTTGTTGCAATTTGCTCATCTGACAAACTTCGCAAATATTGTTGCTGAAACCATTTGGTTTTGTTTGGGTCAAATTTGGCGCCCGCTTTACTAACTCGCTCCAGAGAAAAGGCTGCAACAAGTTCTTCAAGTGTAAATATTTCTTGTGTGGTGCCAGGGTTCCAGCCAAGTAGCGCTAACATATTGATGAAGGCTTCAGGTAAATAGCCATTCTCACGATAACCAGAATATAATTCACCTTCAGCCGTGGTCCAATTTGTTGGGAAAACCGGAAAACCAAGGCGGTCGCCATCTCTTTTGGAGAGTTTGCCATTTCCATCTGGTCTAAGAAGTAAAGGAAGGTGTGCAAATTCAGGGCAATCCCAGCCGAAAGCTTGATAGAGTAGGATATGCAAAGGGGCAGACGGTAGCCACTCTTCACCTCTGATGACATGACTGATTGCCATTGTGTGGTCGTCGACGATATTTGCCAAGTGGTAGGTCGGCATGCCATCACTCTTGAACAAGACTTTGTCATCGAGGTTGTTGGTATTGACAACTACCCAGCCTCTGATGAGGTCATGGAAGCGCACGTCTTGATTACGTGGCATCTTCATACGGATGACATATGGTTCGTTGTTGGCAAGTAATTGTGCAACTTCAGATTGAGGCAAGGTAAGCGAGTTGCGCATGCTGCTGCGTGTGACACTATTGTATTGCCAATTGGGCATACCCATGTTTTTGGCTTGATCGCGCATGCGGTCAAGGTCTTCGGCGCTATCAAAAGCGTAATAGGCTTTGTCTTCGGCAACAAGTTGCTCGGCATATGGCCGGTACATTTCTTTGCGTTCGGATTGAACGTAAGGGCCGTAATCACCGCCTAAACCAGGGCCTTCCGTTGGCATAATACCACACCAAGCTAAGGCATCCATAATATATTCTTGAGCTCCAGGTACAAAACGCGTTTGATCGGTGTCTTCAATACGGATAAGAAAGGTACCGTTGTGTTTTTTAGCAAACAAATAGTTGTAAAGAGCGGTGCGCACACCACCCATGTGAAGGGGTCCTGTTGGTGAAGGAGCAAAACGAACGCGAACTGGAGTTGTAGACATAATATATAAATAGGTTGCAAAGATAATAAATTGAAAAAGAATCAAGTCTGAAATTGACTTCAGTCATGATTAAAGACTGACTCTTTTCGGAACTTTGATTAAAATTCAACAACATGTCAGAAAAATCATTCATTTACGATCAGCACCTCAAAATCAATTTCATATTCAAAGAAACCATATCGACGAATTGTCACATGACATTCGACTCAGTGAAAGAAAATTAGTCCATTAAATCGCTAGAAATCCTGTCACAGTAGATCACAGAAAGGTTGAGAACCACGTTGCTGAAGCGGATTTTATGGACTATTTCGAAAAGAACTTTGCTGCACTGCGCGCCGATTTTAATCAGTTGGCAGCCAAATGGATGTAAGTTAAATGATGACTTTTTGGGACTTTCCTACCTTGTTTTTTAAGAAGTAGATCCCTTTTGTTAGGTCAGCTGTTGAAATTCGGTTAACTCCTTCGTTAAACGAGTAAGTGTTTTCCAATTGACCTGTCATATTATATAATTCGAGTTGAAGTTCATTTTCACTCTCGATGTAAATATAATTGGCATCTTGCCCTTTCAATGTCCAGTTTGCACCTTGCAATTCAGTAATATCGGCACCTCCATCTAGGTTGATTTTAACGATGTAATCTAACACATTGGCACAAGAGTCGTCATAGATGGCATAGTTGACTAAACCTCGCGTGATGTCGTCGTATCCATCTAAAATAAGGTTTTCAATGTAGCTGGAATCTTGCGAGCAAAAACAATTGGCATTTACCTGAAAATTCTTGTCTGTCAGGTTTTGAAGGTTGTAGGAAGTATTGTAGCAAATTGTATTGTTTTCTATTAGGGTAGAATTGGGGCTATATGCTAAAACCGCAACACCAATATTATTATTGGAGATGATATTATTTGTTAAAGTACTTCCGTCGCCTAGTTTAACAGCGATATTGTTTTCTTCAAAAGTAGTATTGGTAATATTAGAGCCACCTGAATTATCGACCCCGACATTATTCCCTTGGAAATAACAATTTTCAATGGTATGCCCATAGGCCTCTGCCAAACCAAAATCGTTGTCAATGAATTGACAGTTTGTGATGATTCCCGGAGAACCAACAATATTGTTGCCATTTCCTTGAAATAGACAATTATCAATTGCAATAGACTGAGCCCAAGTAAATGAACAGAAATTATCAATAAATTGACAGTTGTTTGCGGTCAGAGAACCAGAAACTATTTGTGCGGCTTGCCCAACACCATTTCCTTGGAAAAGGCAATTTTCGTAAACCATGATGGCATTTAATTGAACGCCGTAATTGTTGTTTTTAAACTGGCAATTGGTCCAATTATAGGTAGTGGTTTCTGCAATATCATTAGAAATCCCATAAAAACTATCGTTTAACCTGAATCTGTCTAGTAGTATGTTGCCACCTTGAGACCCTTTGATATTGATGCCATACCAAGTTTGTTGCCCTGGAATACTTGCATCAGTCGTTTTAAAAGTAATTGGTGCTGTATCTGTGCCAATAGCAATGAGTGTTCCTCTGACTTCTAAGTATCTTAAGTTACCTGTGTTAAAAGAATAATCAGGTGTCACTTTTACTTCAACTCCGGGTTCGATCGTCAGGGTTACACCAGGGAAAATAACCATAGAACCTGTCATTAAATAGGGGCTTCCTGCGGCAGTCCAAGTAGTGTTTTGATAAATACCACCAGTAACCGTAGTTTGTGCAAAATAATTGTGAGTAAACAATAAAGTCAGAAAAATTAAAAAGCGCTTCATTTCAAAAATATCAAAAGTTATTTACCGGCATTCACTTCGCGTAGATACCTAAAGTGCTTCTATAACACGCATCAAATAAAAAAGTTGGCCAAAAGCATTTCTTTAGTTGATTATAAAATTTTATACACAAAAAAGGCAAGCCATTAGGCTTGCCTTTTTTGAAAATATATTCAGTTTACTTACTCAATGACAAACTCGCGCTTGACTGAACCGTAGATGGTCTCAACGTTGATGTAATAAATACCTGCTTTTAAATCTGTCGTGTTGTATTCAAGCACAGGTAATTTGACATTATTTTCATTGGTGATCTGACGACCTTGAATATCAACAATGCTGTAGCCAATGATATCTAAACCGTTCACTTGCGCGTAAAGTTTGGCACTAGTTGGCACAGGGAATACTGAGAAGTTCACAGAAAGTTGTTCTTCTACACCCATATCGCAAGTTAAATAACTCATGTTTGCAAAGTTAACGTGGCAAGCAAAATGGGTTGAATCGATATAAGGGTTGCGGTTACCTTGTAGAACTGCAGCGTATTCGTGTCGTGCAATTTCATAGTTGTCAGGTAGGTCATTGAAATGCCAAGTTTTCAATGTTTCTTGACTTTGGTTTGCAGGTAATTGCCAGTTGTTGCCAGCTACACCATTATAACACGTAGCCATGTAGAAAATTGATCTTGCTGCATTTCCTTTTTGTTCAGGACGCGGTTCATAAACCAATTGGTTTCCTGAATACCCCACGCGTCCTCCTAAATAAGTAAAGACCACATTACCATCAATATCCATTAGTGGTAAATTACTTCTTGGTGTATTTGCTTGTTGTAGGTTTGTAGGCCAAAGGTTGTGTTGATCGTTGTATTCTGGTTTTTCTGGGCTATCGCACGGGTAGGTTGGCATCCAAGAATGAGAGTAGGTGTGTTCTCTTGAATAGCCAACAGATGTCCATGTAAACGGATCATCGAATACTTTGCGCTCTCCTGAATAGACACACAACACATAAGATTGCCCATTTGTAGTATCACGGACTTCATATTGCGTTGCCATTGTGGTGAGATAATTGTAGTAGGAGATAGAAGTATGTGGATTGATGAGCGCGCTTAAGTCAGAAAGAAAGCTAGTTGAACCTGACTGTATACCTGTATAATAGTTGCCAATTTGTTGTCCCTGACTGGTTACATTTCCAGTAGCTGGATTGGTTGTTTTGTAGTTTTGGTATCCATTTGGTCCGTTGTATGCATATACGGCAAA
Organism: Flavobacteriales bacterium; assembly: GCA_046091725.1. Taxonomy (GTDB): domain Bacteria; phylum Bacteroidota; class Bacteroidia; order Flavobacteriales_D; family Crocinitomicaceae; genus UBA952. Next base: position 39,038 of record JBJTCG010000005.1, read on the forward strand.
GTGATAGTTATTGTTTGCTTCGATATGACGAGGTGTAAAGGCTGTTCCAGGGCCAATATAGGCAACTTTTGCGTTTCCGATGACATCACCTCTTTTATAAGTGGTACCATCGATTGGAAGGCCAGCAACCGGACCGCCAATGCGCCACAATACGAGGTATTTTTCGGCATTGACAGCAGGGTATTCTCCGGCTAATGTATAGGCTTTTACGAGTGGAAAAGTAATACTTGCTGGATTAGAGGCTGGCTCTGTTGCCAAGTTGTTGGTACCAATTCCGTATAGATTGATGACATAAGGGTTTTCATCAGTATCGTCGTTAGCAATTGAAAGAGTAGCCAAACGAGAACCAGGGCCTCCTGCAGTATAGTTGAGTGTAACGGTTTGTGAACTGTTAGCACCAACTACAACATTGGCATTGCAACTGAAATCAGCAGCGTTGGTTCCGCTAATAGTTGCTCCTGAAACGGTAAGGTTTTGTACGCCATAATTTTCAATAGTGATAGTCGTTGCAGTAGCAGTACCCACGACGTAGGTATCGCCGGTGAGTACGTTGTTACCGTTGATTTTAATGTTGATTTCTCTGGCAGGAGCCACATATGTAAATATATCTGCAGTACTTCTAGGAATCAATTGGTAGTTTGTGTTGAACTGCCCCATTAAGCCAATAATGCTGATTGGACCAGATGGAATTGCTGAACCATCGATATTGGTGGTACCGTTGATGCGAACGTCAAAAGTGTTTGAACCGTCAAAAATTTGCACGGTACTGTTACCTGTTGCAAAACTACCAGTCTGAACAAATGTGACGTTATCAAAACGAACAAGTTGACCTTCTAGTGCTTCTCCGGCACTTGGAATTGGAATAACAAGAGGTGCAGGTTGCACAACTGCTTGACCATGATTGGTAAAAGAATTGGTAGGTGACAATTCTAGTAAGCCATTGAATTCGAAAAGTACACCAACTGCAGTGATGGAGTCACCTTTAATGATAGTGTTGAGGTTAGATCCGTAACAAGCAATACCAGCTGTACCATCTTGCAAGTATCGGATAGGGCCTAATTCACTTCCATTGGTAACCACGCCGCTTACGGTAACCGTTTGACCGATACCGAGATTGCGAACCTGTTCGATACTTTGCGCTAATAACTGCTGACCAAAGCAAGTAATTGCGAAACTGAATAATAGTTTTTTCATAGTTAGAATTGTATTGCTAAATTAATGTTAAAGCGCAGACCCTGACCAAACATAACGGTTGCAGATTGCGCATTGAATTGATCGTAGATGCCATTCGCATTATTAGTGGCATCTGAGATAAATGAAGTATTTAAAAGGTTAGTAACCGCTGCTCCGAAACTAAATTTCTTGTAACGGTAACCTGCAAAGAGATTGACCAAAGAATAAGACGGTATTTTCCAAGAATCGCGACCGCCATTGACGCCTTGTAAAGAAAAAGGATCAAAGTTTGCGTAATAGCGATCAAAGTATTGTCCTTGTAATTTGATGTAGGCATTTTTAACGGGCTCATAGCGCAGTGCTGCTGCAAGGGCTGTTTGAGCGGCGTCACCTACATGGACTCCTTTGGCATCAAAGGTGAACTCCAAAGAGTCGTATTGAGGTATGAATACAGTTTTGCTAGAGTTCCATATCCAGTTTCCATAAGAGAACATGAACTCAAAGGATAGTTTTGGCGTAATTTCCCATGCGATATCAATTTCTTGACCCATATGTATGGCATCCATTCCGTTGATATTGACACGAATAAATTCTGTTGGGTCATTGGGGTCGGGTACAGCAACGCCATAAGGGAAGGGTTTGTTTTTCCAGTTAGTGAAATAACCATTAAAATTGATGCCGAAATGCTTGTTGGAATAATGATAACCTGCCTCAGCAGCATAAATGATTTCGTTGACGATTTCACCAAAGAAACTATTGGTGTTGTTATCAATTACATTAGAAAATTGAGGTGTGCGGTTCAGGTATCCTAAATTACAATAGATGTCTTGAAATTTGTTGAGTTTATAGCTGAGGCCTGATTTGAGTGTAATGCCTGGAATATACTTCCAGTCTGTGGCATAATAACGCAGACCGGCTGAATTGGCATCGTAAGTTTGCCCGTTATAAGAAATGGTGTCGAGTGCGCCAATGCGTAAAATGGTATCGCCGAGGTCTAAAACCTTACGCTGAAAGTAATCGATTCCTTTATAGCCATTGACAATGCTTGAAACATTGACAAACCAATTCACTTTTTCCCCGGAGTGTTCTACCTGGCCAAAAACACCGGCATATTGTACTAAGCCATCGCGGTCAGCGTTGAATGCATTTTTGGCAACTTTGTCCCCCACGCGTTTCATCGGATCAGGGTCGTTGAAATTGGCAGTACTTACAAAATAGTCTGCACCCAGAAGATTGGTAATAACTTGGTAGTGTCGCCCTTCGTAGTATCGGTAATCAAGGCCACCCGAAATACTTGTTTTTTTGTTGTATTGGTAATTAAATTGACCTAAATAGCCCAACCAAAAGTGATTGTTCATGCTGGCTAGTAAAATCTGACTCGCTTTGATTTCAGTTGAAGAATAGAGCGGATCTATGTTCGGTGTTCCAAATAAGGAATTGACCGTGTTCTCTGTAACCATTTGATCCCAATCGATGTTCATATTGGAGTCGCGTAAAATGGCAGATGAATTGAAAATGCTGGTTCCACCACCTCTACCGATGGAAAGATAAGCCAAATTAGAGATGTCTAGTTTGTCATTGACCGACCAGAAATCTTTGAGTGTTACTTGAGGTTTATTATAAAAGTTTTGACGTTCACTTAAAAATTCTTGACGACCTTCTGCATTGGTAATGTAGCCCCAATGTTGGTTGTAGCGAATTCCGCGGTCATTCAAGATAAGCATAGAGTCGTAAGCAACACCGAGTTCTTGAGATTTATTTGCATCCCAGTATTGAATAGCTTGGTTGAAAGAGCGTTGACCATGTTTTTGTGGCGCTGCAAAAGCAGAAAGCGTGAGTAAATGGTTTTCAAGGCGCTTAGTTATTTTGGCGTAGCCAAAATAGCCCTGAGTAGGCGTGCCGTCTACCCAACCTTGTCCTTGCTTATAAGACCCAGAAAAAGTAAGTCCCCAACCAGATTTGGTCATGCCAGTATTATATGAGAGTGAGCTACGCAAGAAATTACCAGTAGCGTATTCTTGCTTAAAAGAGCCTCCTTTTTTGGTGCCAACACCTTGGGTAATTATATTGATTGTTCCGCCAATAGAGGGCATTGCAATTTTAGTTGCGCCAAGCCCGCGCTGTACTTGCATTTGTGACGTAATTGCATCTAGACCAAACCAGTTAGACCAATACACCGCGCCGTTTTCCATGTCATTGACGGGCACACCATCTATCATGACACCGACGTTGCGCTGATCAAATCCACGAACATTGATGCGCGCATCGCCGTCACCACCACCTTGGGTAGTGGCGTAAACACCTGGTGTTCCGTTGAGAAGCATAGGGAGGTCCCGTGATGCAAGCTCTTCAGTTATTTTTTTGGTGTCAATTTTGGTTACTGCAACCGGAACATTTTGGCCGCGAACAAGGTTGCCGATTACACGAATTTCTTTGACCTCTTGGGTTTCACCAATTGTGAAGTCTTGGATATAGGCTGCTTTGTTAAGCAGGATATCGTAGCGCAAAGTATCTTGTAATGGTAAAGTGAAAACAATTTGATACTTACCGAAAGGAACGTTTTTGAATTCGTATTTACCAAGTTCGTTGGTTGCAGTACGATTAAAAACGTCTTTACCACTGTATAAAGTGATTTTGGCACCCGGTACGGTGTTGTCACCGGGGCTCATAGTGGCTAGGCCTGAAATTGAACCGATTTCTTGCGCAAGAATTGTTTGGGTAAAGAATACCGAAAACAAAAACAATAAAAAGCAACGCATCTTAGCGAATGATTACTTTGTGCAAGGCTTGTTGGCCATCTGTAAGGGTAAGTCTGATGAAGTAAACCCCTTGCAAAGTACTAAGGTCAAGTTCAAAAACCCCTTGGTTTGTCGCTAAATTGAATTCTTTGATTTGTTGACCAAGCGCAGAAATCACTTGCACTTTGCGTACTTGATTTTGTGTTTTGATATATACCAAACCATTGCTAGGGTTCGGGTAAAGACTTGGGCTAATCATGCTTGTCTCTTTGACACTTAATGAGTTGCAGTCACAAGTGTGTGATCCGAGTGAAGACCAATTGCCATCGAGAATCGGATTACCTGAGGTGCCATAAAGGGTATCGCCGTTTGCGTCTAGACGAACAATTACTGCCGGGATGCTGTCCCACTCGAGTAGAGGATCAAAGAACGATGGATTTCCTACTTGTCCTTTGAGAACGGTGTTTTTACGAATCATGCTGTGGTCTTTGGTGATCAGGACACCAAGGCCTGTGCTGTAAGGAAATTGACTCGACCATGCGCCGTCATTTCCTGCAGCAGTACCTGTTTCGTTGGCAGGGTTTTCTCCGATTTTACCAAAAACGTCTACAATAGCAAAACCTGTAACGTTTGTTGCATTGACTACTGCTGTAGCAGATGCTGGCAATGTACCTTTTGCTAGTAGAACGGCGTCATTACCATTCCAATAAAAAGCATTGGTGGTGTTGTATACTGGGCAATAAAAACCATCAGCACGTGCCTGAAGTGAATCCCAGACAGGAGCTTCTTGCCCTGTTCCGTTTGGGTCTAGTTTTTCGAGTACAGCAACATATACACCCTTTGCTGGTACTGTACCGCTTAGCTGTATTGAATTAGCTACAGTAGCGGTGGTTGCTCCATTTGAATAACGACTTACGAAATAACCAGAAAGGTTTATCGGGTTATTTGTTGGGTTATAGATTTCAAGGGCCTTATTATTCGACCAGCCTTCAACATACTCAGAAATGAAGAGTTCAGAACAATTGTTTTGTGCAAAAAAGCTTGCTGTAAACAAAAACGTAATAGAAAGTAAAAAATGCTTCATGAGTTTAAATGATATTTAACTGACATTCAGCTTATTAGTTATAAATAACTTTTTATGGTTTCGGCTCGAAATTAGCCTGTAGGAGGTCATAAAAAGTTTCAGTACAAAATTAATGCTTTTCTTTTAAAATGAAAATGATGAAATGAATTGTTTTTTATCAAAATGTTAAGTTTCGACTGCATGCTGAAAAACAAACTATGTATCTTAGACCCCAAAACGGTTTTTATGAAATATTTACTTCTGATCAGCACAATATGTTTATGCATCCTTACCACGTTTTCGCAAGATTTATCGATTGCCCGAATCTGGAAAAATTATGAATTTTCTGCAAAGGGTGCTGGTTCTTACCAAATGCTTCAAGATGGCACTTCTTACACCGAATTGGATGAAAAAGGTGATTTAGTAAAAAGATCTCTCAATGAAACCGCAAATTCCGAAATATTAATTAATGCAGCCAAACTTGTTTGGAACAATGCGCCAATAGTTGTTGCAGGTTATGACTTTAATAAAAACGAACAGAAAGTATTACTCTGGACTGCTCCTAAAGCCATTTATCGCAGAAGTTTTGAAGCTTTTTATTTTCTATATGATTTGAAAACACAAAGTTTAACTGCATTAGATGAAAACCACGCGCCACAAACTTTAGCTGAATATAGTCCTGACGGCACAAAAGTTTCTTACATACACGGAAATGATATTTTTATCAAAGATCTCAGCTCGGGAAAAGTCAATAAAATGACCGAAGATGGCAAGCGAAATAAAATCATTAATGGTACTACAGATTGGGTTTACGAAGAAGAATTTGCCATCACTAAAGCCTATGGTTGGTCGCCAGATAGTAAATATTTGGCCTTTTTAAAGTTTGATGAGCGCGAAGTACCTGAATTTCAAATGGCGATGTATGGTGAATTGTATCCAAGTCAATACACCTATAAATATCCAAAAGCCGGTGAAAACAATTCAAAAGTCAGTCTTCATTTGTTGCAAGTGAACAACGGGAAATCTCAAAAAGTCGAACTAGGGTCCTATGAGTATATTCCGCGTTTGAATTGGTCTGAGTCATCGAATCAACTCGTTGTGCAGACAATGAACAGATATCAAAATGAATTGACTTATTGGTTGCTAGATTGCAACCTGAAACAAGTTTCAACCAAACAAATTTATCAGGAAAAGTCTACCACATATGTAGAGGTGGATGACAACCTACATATTCTACAAGACGGAAAGTCTTTTTTACGTTGTAGTGAAATGTCTGGCTACAATCATATCTACAGGATCGGATTCGATGGCAGTGTCAAAGCAATCACCACAGGTAATTGGGATGTCATTGAATTTTTAGGCATCGATCAAGATGCTGCAAGAATTTATTATTCGAGTGCTGAACCTGGTGCTATTTATAAATCCATTTACGCGATTCAGTTAGACGGCACACAGAAAAATAATTTAACACCTCAGTTGGGTTATCATTCTGCAGAATTTCTCAACGGAATGAAATACTTTGTGCATAACTATTCCAATGCAAATACACCGCCGGTTACGTCACTCAGAAAAGCCAGCGGGGAGCTTGTTCGTCATTTAGAGCAAAACACAGCACTGCTCACCAAAATGAATGGTGAAAGACTCAATCCAAGAACCTTTCTAACCATTCAAACACCTGCGGCTATGCTCAATGCTTCGCTCATCTTGCCACTCAATTACGACCCCTCTAAAAAGTATCCTGTTTTTGTAAATGTGTATGGTGGTCCCGGGCATAATGAAGTTTTAGACTGTTGGGATGGTAATGATTATTTTTTCCATCAGTTATTGGCTCAAAATGGTTATATGGTTTTGAGTATTGATCCTCGTGGAACGCAATACCGAGGGGCAGACTTCAAAAAATCAACCTACTTGCAACTCGGTAAATTAGAAATTGAAGATATTTTGGCGGCTACCAAAGAATTTGCTAAACGCCCCGATGTTGATGCAGCTCGGCTTGGAATCATGGGGTGGTCTTACGGAGGTTTTATGTCTTCTTTGGCCATGACCAAAGGTCAAGGATTATTTAAGGTGGGTATCGCAGTAGCTCCGGTAACAAATTGGCGTTACTATGACAATATCTATACCGAGCGCTTTTTACGCACACCTCAAGAAAATGCCAAAGGTTACGACGAGAATTCGCCAATCAATTTTGTGAAAGATTTAGAAGGAAAGTACTTTTTGATACATGGTTCGGCAGATGACAACGTTCACTATCAAAATAGTATGGAAATGATTACTGCTTTGGTCAAAGCCAATAAGCAATTTGATTTATTTATTTATCCGAACAAAAATCATGGTATTTATGGCGGCAACACGCGTAACCACCTTTTTGAAATGATTTTTGATTATTTAAAAGAGGAACTCTAAACATTATTAAATTATAT
>JBJTCG010000006.1:0-53453 GCA_046091725.1 Flavobacteriales bacterium
TCAAAATGTCAAATTTACACTAAGTATGAATTTGTGCTTTTTTTGTCGCTTTGAAAATGAGGTAAATTCCGGCAACAACGAGCGGAATACTGAGTAGTTGACCTGTGTTTAACGGGAGGGTGTAATCTCGGGCGGTTTGTCCTAATTTAAAGAATTCACAAACGATGCGCGAACCAAAAATCAAGATCAAGAAACTGCCAAATACAAAGCCTGGTTGTTGGTATTTCTTTAACTTCCAGAACAAGTACAGCAGCAACCAAAACGAGATAAAATAACAAATTGCCTCGTAAAGCTGTGCCGGATGTCGGGGAGTGGCGTCATAGAAGCCTGTTGCCTCGTTGAAATAATATTGAAATTTGAAGGCCCATGGAACAGTTGTTTCGTAACCAACCATTTCATGATTGACAAGATTGCCCAAACGGATAAACGTACCCGCAATGGCAATAGGAGCGGCAATGCGGTCTAAAATCCAGATGTAAGGTTTATGTGAAACTTTTTTAGTGAAAATATAGAGTGCAATCAGTATAGCAATGGCTGCACCATGACTAGCCAAGCCACCTTCCCAAACTTTGATGATATCAGCAGGATGTGAAAAATAACCCCGCTCTAGCCGTCCATTAGTTACTGTATCCCAATAGGGGCCATAAAAAATAACGTGTCCGAGTCTGGCACCCACGATTGTAGCCAAAACCATGTAAGTGACCAATGTGTCCAGAGTTTTATCTGCAATATGTTCTGCTTTGAACATCTTGCGAATCACAAAATATCCCAGCACAATACCCGAAACAAAAAGTAAGCCATAAAGATTCGGAGTGCGCCAACCCTCAATTAATTGAGAATCGATGGCCCAGTTGATAAATAGTGTCATGGTGTTTGCTTTTTAAGTTCTTGGGCAACGAGCGCTGCTGGTTTCTCATTGTTTGCCTGAAAAGGCAATGCTGCTGATCGTCCTTTTTTGAAAATGAGGTTGCTTTTATTTTTTCCTTTGCGCAATTCTTTTTGAGTCTCGAGTGGCAAGTGAATGGTTTCTTGGCAGACGCTGCTACAGCAATTTTCCATTTTGGATTTACAAGCATCACACTGAATGAATAAAAGGTGACAGGCATCGTTGGCACAATTGGTATGTGTGTCTGCTGGGCTCCCGCACTGATGACACACTGCAATGATGTCTTGGGTAATGCGTTCGCCGCGGCGTTCGTCGAAGACAAAGTTTTTGCCAATGAATTTATTTTCAAGGCCTTTTTCCTTGCAATCATTGGCATATTTAATGATGCCGCCTTCGAGTTGATGTACATTTTTAAAGCCACGGTGCTTGAACCACGCTGAGGCTTTTTCACAACGAACCCCACCCGTGCAATACATAACGATGTTTTTGTCTTCATTACCCTTTAAAACGGTGTCTTCTATAAAAGGCAAAGACTCCCTGAAAGTATCAACGTCGGGTAAAATAGCGCCTTTGAAATGACCCACTTCCCATTCGTAATGATTGCGAAAATCAATCAAGAGGGTATTTGGGTCGTTGGTGAGATCGTTAAATGCTTCGGCATCGAGGTGGATGCCTTTGTTTGTGACATCAAAGGTTTCGTCATTGAGGCCATCAGCGAGTATTTTACTTCTGACCTTGATTTTAAGTTTGAGAAAAGGGAACTCAGCTTCTGCGTCATCGACCGCGAAATTCAGACGAATCCCGTTCAAAAAACTGATTTGATAGAGCTCTTCCCTGAATTGACCTAAATTTTCTTTTGGTACTGCAATTTGGGCATTGATGCCTTCCTTGGCAACGTAGGTGCGCCCAACGATGTCAAGTTTTGTCCAATTGAGGTAAAGTTCGTTCCTAAACGCTTGCGGATCCGCAATGTGTGCGTATTGGTAAAAGGAAATTGTAATGTAATGATGGCCAATTTCTTGTAGATGTTTCTCTAAAGTTTGCCTATCAAGCGTATTCCAAAGTTGCATATTTTGGTAATTGACGGATTGATATTATACTGCTACGTTATGTTCGCGAAGGGCGTCGTTGAGCGATGTTTTTAAATCAGTTGATGCTTTGCGCTTTCCAATAATGAGTGCACAAGGCACTTGGTAGTCCCCGGCTGAAAAGCTTTTTGTGTACGAGCCAGGTATCACTACAGATCTTTCGGGTACATAACCTTGATGTTCAACGGGTTCAGCTCCGCTAACATCTATGATTTTTGTCGACTTCGTGAGTACTACATTGGCACCAAGTACGGCCTCTTTGCCCACGCGAACACCTTCAACTACAATACATCGTGAACCAATAAAAGCGCCATCTTCAATAATGACAGGTGCTGCTTGCAGTGGCTCAAGGACTCCGCCAATGCCAACTCCACCGCTTAAATGGACATCTTTTCCAATTTGCGCACAGCTACCAACAGTTGCCCAAGTATCTACCATCGTGTTGGCACCAACATAAGCTCCGATATTGACATAAGAAGGCATCATAATGACGCCAGGTGCAACAAAAGCCCCATAACGCGCGATGGCATGAGGCACCACTCTTACCCCAAGTTCTTTGTAATTGCGCTTGAGTGCCATTTTATCGTGAAATTCAAAAGGCCCCACTTCAATGGTTTCCATCTGTCTGATAGGGAAATACATCACCACTGCTTTTTTAACCCATTCATTGACTTGCCATGTCCCATCTTCTAGTGGTTCGGCAACACGCAATAGCCCACGATCGAGGTCTTCGATGACTTTTTCAATGGCTGCAATCGTTTGTTGATCTGCTAAAAGGCTGCGGTCGTCCCAAGCAGCTTCAATTTGTTGTCTCATGTAAAACTTTTTGTTTTGGTATTCGAATCAGTAAGATTAGACCTAGGGTAAAAAATACCACGAGGGCAAGAATAGAGGTGCGGATATCCATTAATCCTTCGATAATTCCGAAAGTAAGTGTGCCAGTTGCCAGCCCTATCTTTTCGGCGAGGTCATAGAAGCTAAAATAGGAGGTGAGGTCTTTGGTTTCAGGTAACAATTTCGAATAGGTAGATCTGGATAGCGACTGAATACCACCCATTACCATGCCGACACCGGCAGCAGCAATATAAAATTGCCATGGATACCATACGAATTGATACACAAAAATACACAAGAAAATCCAGATGACGATAGAGATACCGAGTGCCTTGAAGTTGCCTATTTTTTTTGAAACAAAGGACATGAGGTAGGCGCCTCCGATCCCAATGAATTGAATGATCAAAATGGAAATAATGAGATCTTGTTGCTTGATGCCTATGACTTCCTTATTGGCAAAGGCAACGGCCATTACCATGATGGTTTGGACCGCCATATTGAACATGAAATAGGAGCCTAAATAACCGTAGAGCGTCTTGTTTTGCTTGATTTGTTTCCAAACTTGGTAAACCTCTTTATAACCCGAGGAAATCAGGTTTTTTTGATCAACTTGATTCGCTTTTGTTTTTGGAAGTCTAGAAAATGAAAACGTGGCAAAAGAAATCCACCACAAACTCACGAGCGGGAAGGCCCATTTGATGGCAATTACTTTAGTAAAAACGGTTAAAATCAAAATAATGATCAATAAGGTAGAGCTGCCAAGATAGCCCATAGAGTAGCCCCGAGCCGATACTTTATCGTGGTCTGCAGGTGCTGCAATATCGGGTAAGTAAGCGTTGTAATATACCAAGCTGGCCCAAAAACCTATAGAACCAAAGAACAGCGGTAGAATACTCCAGTTGATGACAAAAGGGCTTTGCCCAGCAATGCCGTTTGATGGTGCGTCAAAGAAATAGAGCAGACCGCTTGCAATAGCACCAAGGTAGCAGAAAAATTGCATGAAAAGCTTGCGTTTGCCTCCGGCGTCAGCAATACCTGAAAGCAGCGGAGAAATAAGTGCTACAATGATATAGGACAAGCAAATGACGTAAGCGTAAAATTCGGTGTTGTGAAACTCGCGTCCAAAAAATGATACGGTGTCGTAGATGGTATGTCCGGCGTCGTTTTTGACACTTGTTTTAGTCTCAAATAAGATCGGAAAGATAGCCGAGCTAATGATCAGTGGATAGACAGAATTGGCCCAATCATAAAATACCCAACCTGTAATGATGCGTTTGTTCCCTTTTTCCAACATAATTCAAAATTAGGGAAATATCCTTACGATGTGATTTCGAGTTGATATTTCAGTAAAAGCCCAACCAACTGTTGTTGGTTAATTTTCATGCCTTTTACCTGATTGAGTTCTGGCGAAAGCACGAGCTGTTGGCTACCAGTGAAATCGGACTTTCGCAAATCGGCATTTTCAAAAACAGTTCCTGATAGCAAACAATCTTTGAAGGCAACACCTTGGGCTTTTACCTCTGTAAAATCAGCCTCTGTAAGATCGCAATTTTGAAAGCTACATTGCTGTAAATTGATTTGATAAAAAGTAGCGTGTCTGAGTAAACAGTTTTGAAAATGACATTCAAAACCAAAAGGATTCGCAGCTTCGAATAATATTCCTTGCAACTTGCAGTTCTGGAAATTGACTTCTTGAAAAGAACAGCCAGCGACAGAAATATTGGATAAATCGCAATCAAGAAAATGACAATCAATAAATTTTGCGCCTTTGATCAAGACTCCTTTGAAATCAAGACCTGTAAAATGACAATTTTCGTAAGTGCCAATTGCCCAAGCATCTAATTTGTCAATATGTTGATCGAAGCAATTCAAATCAATGCTTTTGGTTCAAGTAATCTGTTAAATACAAAAATGGTTCGTTGAGTTTTCCGTCAAACGTGGTTTCAGAACCGCGATAAATAATCTGATCTGGATCTTCATTTAAAAGAGCGGGGAATACGTTTTTGAGCAGCTGATTTCCAAAATCAATAGAAGCATCTTTTGGTAATTCGCACGGCAAGTTGTCAATGGCCATCACGGCAATGGCTCCTTTTTGATCAAACGGAACTTCAGTACCAGTCTGAGGATCATAACCATAATGAGAGTCACCAATTTTACTAGGACGAATCGTGCTGGCAATTGGCCCTGCAATATCGCAGGAAATATCGGCAACGAGTTGGATGCGATTATGGGCTGATTTTAGCATCTCTTGTGTTAAAATCAACGGAGATTTCGAAGACCAAAAATGACATGGAATATACATGTCGCTTAGTGCAGCATAAGGAGCGAAAATACTTTGGTATTTTTCAGGGTTACTGTAAAACTCAGCTTTGTCAAAAGCACCATCAGAAATCCTTTTATAGTAATCTTGGGTATCGAGGTGTGTAAAAACAGGCTCGTCAAAGGATTCATTGAGGTATGCTTCAGGGCTCACTTCTTTGATTGGTAATAAAGAAAGGATTTCTCGGGCGCCGTGCCCAACTTTTCCGAAGCCAGTCAATACACAGCGGAAATTCGGTGCTAGCGTCACTTTGGTAAGTTCTTGCTCAACTTCCTTGCGGTCATGACACAAGTGGGCTGCGTTTAACTGAAAAGTTTGCTGTTGAAGCCCCCAAGTAAGAAAGGCGTTGTAAGCCCCAACAATTCCTGCATAACGACCAAAACCAATGATGCGTTTGTTTTGCTTGTCCTTTAAAACCTCGTAGTCAATCAAACGAATTTTTTTGTCGAGTATTTCTTGAAGTAAAGCGCGGTTATAAGGCTGTTTTTTAATGGTATGCGAGAAAAATAAATAGGTCTTGTTGGCAATTAATTGCTCCTTAGGAACTTCTTTCACCCCTAACAAGATATCGCAATTGCTGAGGTCCTCTTGAAGAATAAGTCCTTGTGCGCTGTATGCGTCGTCAGAAAAACAGCGAATAGGGCTGGGTTGAATAAATACACGGACTTGCGGATAAGTATCCTGTAGTTGCTTGCACTGTTCAGGGCTCATTGGAACTCTGAAATCAGGAGGTGTTTTACCCTCCCGGATAATGCCGATGTTGATGATGGACATTTGTAAAATTTAAGAAAGGTAGTTGTCAATAAATTCTCTCACGCAGGCGTCGCCTCCTTTTTTGGCTAAAATGATGTCTGAAATGCTTTTGATTGCGGGTACTGCAGAAGCTGGGCAGACTGCCAGGCCAACAGCTTCCATGACTTTGAGGTCATTGCGGTCATCGCCAATAAAGGCAACTTCATTCATGTTCAGACCAAGTTCAGCGCACCAAGTCTCTAAAACACTCAATTTTGAATCTTGACCAACATAAACATGAGAAATTCCTAGTAGTTTGGCGCGGTCTTGCACCATGTGCTCCGTGAAGCCAGAAGAGATAATACCAAGTTGTACCTTTTTAGTTTTACTCAGCTCAAGTAAAGCAAGGCCATCGTGCGTGTGGTAGCGTTTCATTTGATCGCCATTTTCACTGACATACATGCCGCCGTCAGTGAGTACGCCATCGACATCGAGCACAAGCATGCGAATGTCTTTGATTTTGGCATCTAAAACGGACCTTTGGAAAAGAGGTTTGAACAAAAGCGCTTGCAAATCGAGTTCGTATTCTTCGCAAATTGCCTCAAGGTCATAGAGGGATAATTCTTGGACGTGGTCTACGTCGAGGTCCGCAAGAAAGTCGTCGAACTGGATGCCGTGTTTTTGACAAAGTCCTTTAATATTTAGTTCAAGTAGCATATTTAAACAATTTGATATCCAACACTTTGAGCTACTTTTTGCAGGTCATTGTGTAGCGTTCTAAATTCGTCGTAATTGAGTTGTTGAGAAGCATCTGACTTGGCAACCTTTGGATTCGGATGCGCTTCAATCAGCAGGCCATCGATACCCATAGCGACACAAGCCCGAGCTAACGGATTGACGCCGTAGGCGTAACCCATGGCGTGTGAAGGGTCAAGCACAATTGGTAAGTTGCAATGTTCTTGTAGCCATGCCACACCACATAAATCGAGTGTGAAACGCGTACCGGTTTCAAAGGTGCGGATACCGCGTTCACAGAGTACTACATTTTCATTGCCACCAGATAGTACGAATTCGGCAGCTTGCACAAACTCTTGCAGTGTGGTACCGAAACCTCTTTTGATCAATACTGGTTTTTTGATTTTAGCACAAGCACGCAAAATGCCTTGATCATACATGGCTTTTGCACCTACTTGAATGATATCTGTGTGTTCAATAATTTCTTGTATATGTGTGGCGTCACGTGCTTCAGTAATGACACTGAGGCCATATTCTTGGCGCATTTTTGCTAATAATTGCAAGCCTTCCAGGCCAAGACCTTGAAATGAATAAGGGCTGGTTCTAGGTTTATAACAACCGCCACGAAGCGTTGTTAGCCCCATTGAAGTGAGCAATGTTGCTGCACTACGTATTTGTTCTTCGGATTCTACCGAACAAGGGCCACCGATGAGGATTGTATTGTTGGTTTGTCCGCCAATGCTCACTTTTCCGAAAGAAACTTCGCGTTTGTTGTACTGAAATTTTTTAGAAGCCAATTGGATGTCATTACCAAAAACCCAATACTGCTCGGTATGTGGTGCGAGCGCATCAGGAACTTCTTTCACACCGCTACCGGTAATGAGATAGGATTTACCTAAATATTCGATGTGAAAAGCATGCGCCTTTGCTGCTAAATCAGGAGCAAGGGATGCTGATTTTTCTTTGATTTCTAAAATCATATTTCTGCTTTAATCAGGTTGGAGAATTGTACGATTCCTTTGAGTTTATTTTCGGAGTCAATGACTGGTAAATATAAAACTGCAAAAGGACTGCTTTTAATCAATTTTAAAAGTTCAAGCACTGTTGCATTTTCATGGATGCAAATTGGATTTAAGTTGAGCAATTCTGTTGCGTTTAGAGCATTTAAATCGCCACTGTTTTTGAGCTGATTGAGGAGTGCTTTGCGGATATCTGCACTTGAAACCATTCCCATCAATTTATTGTCTGAGTTAATAGCCATTGCAACGCCCATTTGACCGTCTTCGACAGTTTGTAGCACGTTTTCAACGGTAAGTTGCTCCATTGAAAACTGAGGGGTTTCGTGCAGTGGTGTCATGAAATCAGCTATCTTGAAGGCAGAACCAATGCTGCGCTTGGTGAGGTTCATCAGGGCATTTCCGACACTTGCCTCCTTGAACAAATATGATCCGGAAACTGCAGTGCTGACCCCCATTTGTCTGAGAATGAACGAGACTTCCGGATTGACGCCGCCATCGACATGAATCGATTTATGAGGGTAGCGCTTTCTGAAAGTCCTGATTTTATCAAAATTGAGTCGATCAAAAACACCTCCAGATTGTCCAGGAATGGTAGCCATTATCAAGATGAAATCGAAGTCAGGATAAGCATCAAAAATGTCAATAGAGGTGGGCGTGATGACAGAAATACCTTTTTTTCCGGTGATATCTTGCGGAATTTGCAAAGGTTTGGTCAAGGGCTCGGCTTGAAAAGTCAAGTATTCCACAGGATTTTCAAGCAAATAGGGATAGAATTTTTCAGGGTTAGGGGTAATGATATGCAAATCAAGTGGAAGATTGCAGATTGCCCTTATTTTTTGAATGTCATCGAACACAGCGAGGTTGTCATTGCAATCGATGTGTAGTAAGTCTATTTGATGTGCATGGAGATCAGCAATAACGGCTTCAAGTGGGCGGGAGGCGTCTGAGTAAATGGACGCTGAAATCTTCATGAGACTAAAAAAAGATGGGGTAAGCTACTTTTATCGCACCGCTACAACCTCATACCTTTGCTACATTCCTGTCCTGGAGGATTAAGAGGGAGCTGGTCGTAAAAGACTTACCCCATGCAAAAATAAAGAATTCTTGTGATACTACGCAACAATTGCTCTATTCAACAATGAAATCATTGCTAATGTCACAATAAATAGTTGAGTCGCAGTCTCTTCAGACAATGAAGACCCATCTTCGTCTTCCTCTGAAACTTCCATGGCCATAAACTGAGCCAAGAGCGGTTGATCACAGAAAGATTCTATAATTTCTTCGTCCTCTGATTCAAAATATTGGTCGAGCATGTCAAAATAGGGTTCTTCCAATTCATCGATATCTGCCTCTGTAACCGCGCGCAGTTCAATACCTTCTTGCTTAAATGCCTCAAGAACTAAGCAGAAATAATAAATGAGTAAACCTTCAAGATCATCATTTTTATATTCTTCTGGAGCTGTCATGACATAGCCTAAGAGTGCTTCTTGGGCCGATGCATAAAGTTCTGTGATGTTTTCGAGTTGGTCGTCTGTTAGGTTGTCTACAACCCCAATGGCCTTTTCAATGGCCTGTAAAGAAACTTGTTTCATACAAATATTTTGTCAAAGGTAGTTTATTTCAATTGAAACATCATTTGTAACCTACGCTACACTTCAAAATGTAATGGAATGATAATTTTGTAAGCGAATTAAAAATGAAAATTATTAACCCAAAAAATAAAAAAGATGTCAAAAACAATCATTGATGTGCGCACACGCGCAGAGTATGCTGGAGGTCATGTAGCAGGTTCTATCAATATACCTTTACAAGAAATTACCGAGCATATAGAAGAGATCAAGGCAATGGCTACACCAATTATTTTTTGTTGTGCTTCAGGCGTTCGTTCAGGACAAGCAGCACACTATTTTCAATCTATCGGTGTAGATTGCGAAAACGGTGGAGGCTGGATGGAAGTCAATTCAAAATTGTAAGGTGGAATGATCAACATTTATTGATTATTTTCCAATATATACTTAAGTACCTTTTCCATTAAATGCGCGCGGTCTTTGCCGCTTACGTTGTGTGGATGCATTGGGTAAACAAAGTAGTCTACCTGAACGCCGTTCTCAATGAATGATTTCAAAAGTGCCTCGTTGTGTTGCATCACCACGACGTCGTCAACGGTGCCATGAATGAGCAAGAGTTTTCCTTGCAAGTTTTTGGTGTAGTTGGTGAGCGCATTGTTTTTATAACCATCAGGATTTTGCTCTGGGCGGTCCATGTAGCGTTCTCCGTACATGATTTCGTAAAATTTCCAATCGGTAACTGGCCCACCGGCAACCCCAACATTAAATACGCCGGCTTGACGCAACATTAAAGAGGTTGTCATGAACCCTCCAAAAGACCAACCATGAACTGCCAAACGGTTGGCATCGATGTAGGGCAATGATTTGAGGTAATTGACACCTGTGAGTTGGTCTTGCATTTCAATTGTACCCAATTGACGATGAATTTGGCTTTCAAATTCGAAACCGCGCTCGCCAGAACCTCTGTTGTCCAAGGTAAATACAATGTAACCTTGATTTGCTAACCAATGCATCCAAAGATTGGCACCTGCTAACCAGCTGTTGGTCACCATTTGCGCATGTGGCCCGCCATAAACATATACCAAAACAGGATATTTTTTAGTTGGATCAAAATTGCTTGGTCGGATCATGCGGTAATAAAGTGCAGAGCCATCATTAGCTTTAATGCTGCCAATTTCGGTGGTTCCGATTTCGTAATCAGTAAGCTGATCCACGGCATTCAATAAAGGCTTGGCAACCTTGCCGTTGAGTGTCATGATTTGTTCTTTGTTGGCTACTTCAAGACTGCTATAACCATCGTAATAATAGGCTCCTTTCGGAGCCAAAGAAAAGCGATGCGTTCCTTCTGTGGCAGTCAGTAAACGGTTATTTCCTTGGAGGTCACACTCATAAATAAGACTATTACAAGGGTTGGGACCTGTTGCTGCGTAATAAATTTTAGAACCGTCTTCATTGGCGGCCAAGATATCTTTTACAACGAATTTATTGGAAGTAATGGCTTTGTTGTTTTCACCTTTGATATCGCAGTAGTAAAGGTTGTTGAAGCCGTTTTTTTCTGAAATCCAAATAAAGTTGTCTGATGTTTTGGAGGGGAAAAATGCAGGGTGTTCGGGTTCTACCCATTTGTCATTGGCTTC
The DNA here is from genome assembly GCA_046091725.1 of Flavobacteriales bacterium. Lineage (GTDB taxonomy): Bacteria > Bacteroidota > Bacteroidia > Flavobacteriales_D > Crocinitomicaceae > UBA952. Next base: position 10,820 of record JBJTCG010000006.1, read on the forward strand.
TTCCCATAAGGTTCTGATAAAAGTTCCTTTGACATCGTATAAATTAAGCCACATATGATTTTGATCTCTATTGACCTCCGCCACTAAAAGGTATTTTTCACTAGGGGTGAATGCGACATTAGTCAGATAAGAATCCAAACCAGAACGTGGGCTGATAAATGCTGTTTTCTTGGTTTTGAGGTTATAGATACCGACACGAGGTTTTTCTGAGGCCTGGCCAGCCATTGGATATTTGATGAATTTGACAGCCCCTGGTGTTTGGTTGATGTCGAGTAGGGGATAATCGTGCACAGCGCTTTCATCCTTCTGATAGAAAGCCAAGAATGCACCAGAATTGGACCAAAAAATCCCTTCCGTAATGCCAAATTCACTGCGTGCGTAGGTTTGGCCAGAAACGATGTTCTTGTCGTTGTTTTTGGTAATTGGACGGTATAATTTGTCAGATTCTTGCAGATACAGATTGTTATCAATGGTGAATGCAATTTTTTTACTTCCTGCATGAAAATGCGCATTCTCTGCACCTTCAGGTAATTTAAACACACTGCCAGTTTTGCTAACTACGTTATAAAGCGCAAACACACTACCACCGTCAGAGACCTCAAGGACATCTTTGCTGACCCAAGAGCTGAATCCTAAATGTGCAAATGTTGTACCTAACTTTTGATTGATTTCATTGACATTGGTTTGTTCTGTAGATTTCTCTGAACTCACGGCGCTGCGTTGTAGACTCTTCCAATCGGCACTACAAACAGTATATTCGTCTGATTCCGGGATCCATTGAAAGTTATTGAGTCGGGCAGGAGATAAGGCTCTTTGCTTTAAAACAGATTCTTTAAGGTCAAAGGTTTTGTTTTGTGCAAAGTTCAGGGAGAATGCTAAAACATTAAAAACAAGGAAAGTTAATTTATTCATGAACGTTCGATAAATTGATTAAAAAATAATTCGAGCGGCCTGCCGACCTCATAGCATTTCAAAAGTAATTGATCCAAATCAGGATTTAAAATGGTTTGAGGATCAAAGGTTGCATAAAAATAGAATTGTTTGTTGTAGAGAAGTGGTTCAGATTCACCTGCCTCTTGAAAATCTTTGTCAATTTTTTTGTTGCGTTCGCCATGGATTTCGCCAAATAATTCTTTGAATTCTTTTTGTCTGTAGCGTTTTTGAAATTCAGGGAGGTTGTTTGCAATTCCTTCTCTTAGCGCAAATAGATCTTCTTTTTCGATTTCATAAACGCCACCATAGGCCCTGACATGTTCAGCACTGAATTCAAAGTATATTCCGTGTATTGAACTGCTTTTCTTACCGTTTGGTGAAATGACGGCAGAACACATGGTTTTATAGGGTGTTTTGTCTTTTGAAAAGCGAATGTCTCGATTGATTCTAAAAATACACTCGCTGGCTTTTAAGTCTTTAAAAACGGGCTCTTTTTTTGATATTTCATCAATAAGGTGCTGTGTAAAGGCTTTAAAGGGTTCTTTAACGCTTGATTCATATCTCTTGCGATTCGCATCAAACCATTCTTTGTGGTTGTTGGCCGCCAATTCCTGAAAAAACAATAAATAATCTTCGGTAAAAAAGGACATGTGTAAAGTTAAGAAAAAAGACGGCAAACCTTGTTTATGAGCAGATTCTTACTATCTTTGCACCCCAAATATTTTATTAATTAAAGTTTAACCTTATGAATTCTTACGAAACTGTTTTCATTTTAACTCCCGTTTTGTCTGATGAGCAGGCAAAGGAAGCAGTGCAGAAATTCGAAGGCGAGATTACCGCTAAAGGTGGTAAAATCAAGCATTCGGAGAGCTGGGGTTTGCGCAAAATGGCCTACCCAATCCAGAAAAAATCAACTGGTTTTTATTACCTAGTTGAATTTCAAGCTGAAGGCAACGTTGTTGCAGATTACGAATTGATGATGAAGCGTGATGAGCGCGTTCTTCGATTCCTTACTGTGAAAATGGATGCTGATCACCTTACTTACGCTGACAAACGTCGTGCTAAAGTTGGAGCAACTGCCTAATTTATTGTCAAACCTATTTAAAAACGAGCTATGTCAAACGATATCCGTTATCTAACTCCGATTAAAATCGATATTAAAAAGGAGAAATACTGCCGCTTCAAAAAGAGCGGAATTAAGTTCATCGATTACAAAGACGCTAATTTCCTTTTGAAATTGGTCAACGAGCAAGGTAAAATTTTACCACGCCGCATCACTGGTACTTCTGCGAAGTATCAAAAACGTGTCAACAAGGCTATCAAACGTGCACGTCACCTTGCGATTTTGCCTTACGTTGGTGATATGTTAAAATAAGTCATTGTTGAACGACAAAATTGAGAAATCATGGAAGTTATTCTAAAGAAAAATGTAGATAAACTCGGTTACGCCAATGAGGTAGTAACTGTGAAGCCAGGTTACGGTCGTAATTTCCTTATTCCACAAGGATACGCTGTATTGGCAACCGCTAGTGCAAAGAAAGCACACGAAGAAGTGATGCGTCAAAAATCACACAAAGAATCAAAAATGTTGGCTGAAGCGCAAGCTGTTGCTGCCAAATTAGCAGATGTATCTGTTAGCATTGCTACTAAAGCAGGCGAGAACGGAAAAATCTTTGGTTCTGTTAATACTGTTCAGTTAGCTGAGGCACTTCGCGCTGCTGGTTTCGATATCGATCGCAAATCTTTGAAGATCAAAGAAGAGCCAATTCGCGAAATCGGTTCATTCGAAGCTGAAGCAAACCTTTACAAAGGTGTGAAGCAAAGCTTTAAATTCGAGGTTGTTAGCGAATAAGCTAAATCTGAGATATCATTAAAAAGCCCTGCAAAAATGCAGGGCTTTTTTTTTCTCTATTTCAAGGGATTCAGTTATTATTTGCCAAATTGAGGCAAAAGGTAGTTTTGTACGTAATCTGCAACGCCTTCTTCCAAAGTGTGAAAACCACGTTTGTAACCCGCTGCCAATAATTTGGACATATTGGCCTCGGTGAAATACTGGTATTTATCACGGATATCAATGGGCGTGTCGATGAACGAAATTTGTGGGTCTAACCCGAGCGCCTCAAAAGTTAGTCTAGCTAGATCATAAAAAGTTCTGGCCTTTCCGGAGCCAAGGTTGTAAATGCCACTTGCAGGCAATTCATTTTGAAGAAACTGACAAACTTTTACGACATCTTTGACATAAACGAAGTCACGGAGTTGTTCGCCATCTTTGTAGTTTGGGTGATGTGACCTGAACAACTTCATTTGGCCATTGGTTTGAATTTGATGGAATGTGTGCAGTACGACACTGGCCATGCGCCCTTTGTGGTATTCGTGCGGACCATACACATTGAAAAACTTGAGGCCATACCATTGGGGTGGCGTATTGGTTTGTTTCAAGGCCCAGATATCGAAATCGTTTTTGGAGATTCCGTAGAGATTCAAAGGTTTGAGTTGCTCACTTAACGTATGTGTATCATTATAGCCAAACTCACCGAGCCCATAAGTAGCTGCGCTACTGGCATAAACCAACGGAATTTGTTCGCGGGTGCAGATATTCCAGATGGTTTTACTGTATGATAAATTCAGGTGATCTAGGATTTCCTGACTTTTTTCGGTGGTATCTGTGCGGGCACCAAGATGAAATACAAAGGCGATTTCTTGCGCATGAGAATCAAACCATGTTAAAAATGCTTCGCGATCGATACACTGGGTGTATTGGAGGTGCTCCCAGTTTGGTTTTTTGGCCTCAGAAGAAAAATCGTCAACGAGGATTAAGTTGTTGTAACCAGATTCATTGAGTGCTTTGGCTAAAAAGCTAGCAATGAATCCAGCAGCTCCTGTGACAACTATTTTTTTAGAAGAGGCCATTGATCTCAGCATCTATAGCGTTGATGATTTTACCGAGGTCCTCTTGATTTTCTGGAAATCGGTTGTTGTCAACGTCGATAATGAGCAATTGACCCTTGTCATAGGTAGAAATCCAGGCTTCGTAGCGCTCATTGAGTCTTTTGAGGTAATCCAGGCGAATGCTTTCTTCGTAATCGCGGCCGCGTTGCTGAATTTGATTCACGAGCGTCGGAACGCTTGCACGCAAATAAATGAGTAGGTCAGGAGCCGAGACAAATGAATCCATGAGGTTAAATAACGAAAAGTAATTTTCGAAGTCTCGGGTGGTCATGAGGCCCATTGAATGCAGGTTTGGTGCAAAAATGAAGGCATCTTCGTAGATAGTGCGATCTTGTATTACTGTGTTAGTCGATTCTTTGATTTCTTGAATCTGGGTGAAACGACTGTTGAGGTAGTAAATTTGCAAATTAAAAGACCAACGCTGCATGTCGTGGTAAAAATCATTGAGGTAGGGGTTTTGGTCTACGTCTTCAAAGTGGGTGTCCCAGCCGTAATGTTTTGATAGTAAGTTTGTTAACGTGGTTTTACCCGATCCGATATTTCCTGCGATTGCAACGTGCATAGTCGATTTTTTTAAAGGACTAAAGTACGACAATTCAAGCGAAACTTCAAAAACTCTGAGCTACAATTTAAAGGCGTAAACATAGATTTTATCACCACTTTGAAAATAAAAATGGTCATTAAAAACTTGAGATAAAAAATGTAAGCCAAAAGGGAAGTCGTGTGTTATACCAACTTCATTGCTTTTGAGTTGCTTGAATTCAAAAGTATTGGCAAGCCAGAGCTGATTATAAGCGCAAAAAACCCGGAATTCAGCACTTATTTGAGTTTGATCTATGCGTGTCAGATTCCGATCAAATTGAAAAAGTTGCCCTGTTTTCAGTAGGCAATATAAATTGTTTTGATACTCAAATAATTGTAGAATTTGCGGGTTAAAGATGTTTCCAAATGCATTGTCGATGACTTGCGTACTTTGTAGGGTTTGCAGGTTGAAAAGCACTAATCGCGATCTGTATTGGTCAAAAATCCATATGAAATCGGGTCTGGCGCATTTGGCAACGGCACTGACATAAGAAAATCCGTGTTCACTCAAGTTGATGGCAGTACCTTTCAGTTGCAAGGTGTTGTCGAGTATGCCAATCAGTTGTTGTTCTTCCGAAAATATCAGCGAACGCAGTCCGTTGATGGGGTATATGCCAGTGATTTCACCAAAGCTTTTGAACGATTCTCTGAGCAGCTGCTTGGTTTGAGTATTCTGGACGCTAACATCGTTGTGTTTCCATTGGTACAATTGTTCCCATTCGTCTAAGACCCAATGTTGCGAACTATCGCTGAGGTTTAAGGTATTTTGGAGTTCCCATTTTTGGCTAAAACCAAAGCCGACGAATTGCCATAAAAAAAAACACAAGAATATTTGCTTCATAAGAGGCTTATTATTTCTTTGATCAAATGGTCGTTGTTTTGTAAACGAGGAATTTTATGTTGACCTCCTAATTTGCCTTTTTTCTTCAACCAGCCATGAAAAGCACCATGTTTTGCCACAGTAAGTAACGGCTTTCCTATATTTATATTGCCTTTTCTTTTGGCATCGTAATCGGCGTTTTCATCTTTGAGTTGTTGGTCCAAAGTTTCCATGAATGCGCCCAAATTTTCGGGTAAGGTATCAAATTCAATTAACCAATGATGACACCCCACATCAGAGGGGTTTGAAAAGTCAGGTGCCACCGTGTATTCTCGAATTTGAACCTGATGTTTGAGGCATGTTTTGCTCAGCGCTTTATCGGCATGTTCAATGATTAATTTTTCTCCAAAGGCATTGATGAAGTGTGCCGTACGACCACTCACAACGAACCGATAAGGCTCGGTTTGTGTAAATCGAATGGTGTCACCAATGATGTAACGCCAGAGTCCAGAAGATGTTGAAATAACTAATGCATAATCTTGATTGACCTCAACTTGAGCTAATGGTACTACAGTTTTTGATTCTAAACCCTCAAAGTGCTCCATTGGAATGAACTCGTAAAACACTTCAGAGTTGGTCAAGAGCAATAGGTCTTTGCTTTGCTTTTGATCCTGAAGACCAAAATACCCTTCAGATGCATTGTAGTTTTCAACATAATTCATATCATCAGCGCCTATGATTTGCTCAAAAGCACTTTGGTATGGCGCAAATGACATGCCGCCATGAATATAAAGTTCGAGGTTGGGCCAAACTTCTTTGATGGTGTTGGCTTTGGCATGTTGCAGCACTTTTTGAAGCAATAGCAGTGTCCAGCTAGGAACACCCGCAATGATGCAAATATTCTCCTTGCAAACCGATGCCGCCATGCGTTCTAATTTTTCTTCCCAATTTTCAAGCAGTGCAATTTCTTTTTTCGGGGTACGGCGTAGTTCAGTCCAGATCGGAAGATTATTGATGATGATTGCAGATAAATCGCCGATAAATACGCCGTCGCTGTGTTGCTCAATTTTACCGGTTCCACCGACAATTAAGTGCTTGGCATTGTACAGTTTTCGTCCTTCAAAATTATGATAATATTGGGCCAATAAGTCTTTTCCGCCCGCGTAGTGATTTTCTAACAACGAGCTTTCAGTGATGGGTAATATTTTAATTCGGTCTGCTGTGGTGCCTGAAGACTTCGCAAACCATTTGGTAGCACCTGGCCAGAGTAAGTCACATTCGCCTTCTATGGCTCGGTCTATATAGGGTTTGAGTGTTCCGTAATCTGAGAGGGGGGTGTTTTTTTGAAACTGCTCGTAGGTTTCGATACCTTCGAAATGATGGGTTTTTCCGTAAAGAGTTTGCGCGCCTTCAAGGAGTAAAAATGAAAGCGTGCGTTCTTGATTGACGATCGGGTTTGTACGAAAATCGTTGATGCGATCCATGCGCCGACCAATCCACCATGAAAATAAGGTGTTAAACGGCATGGAACAGAATTGAAATTAACCCCAGATAAGGATCGAAACGATAATGCCAAGTAAGGCAATGGTAATGAGAGTACCAACGGCTGCTGTAGATCCTTCAAAGAAATTGTCTGACATATCTTAAATTTTATGTTCCAAAAATAAGCAATGTTTTGATTCAGCTGTAGTTTGGACAAAAAAAAAGACCCACAATTGGGTCTTTTTTTGATTCGTGACGGAATTAATCTCGATTACCCAATAACCTGAGTAAAGACAAGAATAAATTCACAAAAGTTAAATAGAGTTGAAAGCCAGCGAATAAGGCCAATTTTTGACGCATGTGGCCATCTGTTTGTGCTTGGTAAGCCATGGTCTTGATCATTTGCATTTCATAGGCAACTAAACCTGTGAAAATAAAGACTGAAACCAATGAGATGACATAATCAAAACCCGAGCTATTCATAAACATATTGACAACCGAAGCGATGATAACACCAAATAATAACATGTAAAGAAGGCTACCGAATTTAGTAAGATCAGTTTTGGTGGTGTAACCTAAAACGGCCATAAAACCAAACGAACCAGCGGTTAAAAGAAAAGTGGTTGCGAGCGTGGCGGTTGAGTAGGCCATAAATAAAATGGATAAGCTCATGCCTAGCAAAACAGCATATGCCACAAATAGGGCGGTAAGCGTTCCGATAGAGAACTTATTGATACCACCAGCCATAGCAAATGAAATAAGTAGGGGCGAGAACAGCACAACATAAAAGAAGATGCTCACGCCACCAGTGGCTGTTAGAAACAAAGAGGCCATGAGCGGAGCGTTATTTCCGATGAAATAAGATACCACACCTGAAATAGTAAGCGCTGCAAACATATAGGTATATACGCTTTTGATAAAACTTCTGGCGTAATCTTGGCTTAAAGAACCGTCTTGTTGATAATTGAATTCTTCCATAATTAATGAATTTTTGCTTGTACTAAATTAATAAATTCTTTACGCGTCGAATCGTTGTTTAAAAAAAGTCCGGTAAAGGCACTGGTTGTAGTTACAGAATTTTGTTTTTGGACGCCACGCATTTGCATGCACATGTGTGCACATTCAATGACAACTGCAACGCCTTTTGGTGCAAGCGTTCTTTGGATGCAATCTCGGATTTCGATGGTGAGTCTTTCTTGTACCTGTAACCTACGTGAATACGCATCGACAACACGCGGGATTTTGCTGAGCCCAACTATTTTTCCGTCAGGAATGTAAGCGATGTGTGCTTTGCCAAAGAAAGGAAGCATGTGGTGCTCACACATGGAGTAGACTTCGATGTCCTTTACAAGGACCATTTCGGAATAAGCTTCATGAAAAATGGCCGATTCAATGAGCTGATCAGGGTTTTGCTCATAGCCATTAGTGAGGTATTTCATGGCTTTAGCCACGCGTTCTGGGGTTTTGAGAAGACCTTCGCGCTGTGGATTTTCGCCGAGTTGTTCAAGGATACTTTTGTAGAGATCCTGGAGTGCTGTGTTTTCCAATTGTGTACTTTTAATGGAAGAAACGAGAAAAATTTAGAAAGGTTCCTTTCCGCCGTAGTATTCTACAAAGTTATTTTCAGTTTCGACCAGTTTGATTTTAGCGAGTTCGCCACCATTTTGCAGGACCAACGGAGCTAAGATATCCCAGATGGCGATAGCCATATTTTCTGTTGAGGCCATAATTCCTGTTAAAAAAGGAACGTCGAGGTTTAAATTTTTGTGGTCTAGGGCTTCAATGATATGTTCTTTTACTAATTGGCTTAAAAGTTTGAGGTTCATGATGAAGCCAGTTTCTGGGTCCGGTACACCTTTTACCGTTACCCATAATTCGAAATTGTGGCCATGCCAATTGTGATTGGAACACTTGCCAAAAACTTCCCAGTTTTTTTCATCTGACCATTCTTCGCGCCATAATTTGTGGGCGGCATTAAAAGTTTCGCGGCGGGTAATGTAAATGTTTTTCATGCGTCTAATTCTCTGCAAAGTTAGCTAAAATAACACATTTAGCGAGCCCATCTCGGTCTATTTCTGTGATTTTAACCGTGACAATTTGGTTAATGAATTCGGCAGCAAATGGAGTTTTGACTTTGACATAATTTTCCGTAAAACCATACAAGAAGCCTTCGTTTTCTTCTTGCTCAAAGAGTACTTTTTTGGTAAGTCCAATTTGGGTTTGGTAAAAAGCTTGTTTTTTGCGTTCAGATAACAAATGCAATTGTTTGCTGCGTTCTCTTCTGACTTCCATTGGCACTTTAGTACCCAACTTAGGGGCTCCAGTGTTTGCTCTTTCTGAATAGGTAAACACGTGCAAATAGGAGATGTCTAGGTCTTTTAAGAAATGCATGGTCTCTAAAAAGTTTGCGTCGGTCTCGCCGGGGAAGCCTACAATGACGTCTACACCAATACAAGTGTCTGGGTTGATGGCTTTAATTTGTTCAATGCGATTTTGAAACAGTTCAGTTCGGTATTTTCGACGCATTTTTTCGAGAATCTCATCAGAGCCACTTTGCAACGGAATGTGGAAATGCGGCGCAAAGCGCTGGGCGTTTTTTAGGCAATATTCAATGATTTCATTCGAAAGTAAGTTGGGCTCAATGGATGAAATTCGAAAACGGTCAATGCCATCGACTTGGTCCAAGGCTTTTACTAAGCCAAAGAAATTTTCGGGCCCACCTTGACCGAAATCACCAATGTTGACTCCAGTGAGCACCACCTCTTTTACTTCAGTTGCAGCTATTTTTTGAGCTTCCTTTAGAGTTTCTTCAATACTTGCATTGCGACTCTTGCCTCGTGCTAGTGGAATGGTACAAAATGTGCAAAAGTAATCGCAGCCGTCTTGTACCTTCAAAAAAGAGCGTGTGCGATCTCCGTAGGAATGCGAGGGAATAAAATCGTGGGTATGCTTGATGTTTTGATGAACGATTGTTGCGCCGGTTGATTCATTACGCTTTTGCTCGAGGTGCTCGAGGACATTGAATTTTTCGTTGGCTCCCAATACGAGGTCTACGCCAGGTATTTTTGAAATTTCTTCGGGTTTGAGTTGCGCATAACAGCCTAGGATGATGACCATAGAATCGGGCGAGATTTTCTTGGCGCGTTTGACCAATTGTTTACACTTTTTGTCCGCATTTTCAGTGACAGAGCAAGTGTTGATCACAAAGACGTCTGGGTTAGCCTCAAAATCTACTTTTGCGAAGCCTCCATCTTCGAATAAACGACTAATTGTGGAAGTCTCTGAAAAGTTGAGTTTACAACCTAGAGTATAAAAAGCAACGCGTTGAAATTCATTCATCGTTGCAAAAGTACAAAATCCTTAAATTTGCATCAAAAATCTAGTCTGATGAAATACGATATTGCAATTATTGGCGGAGGAATTGTTGGTGCAGCCACCTTTTACAAACTTCAAAAGAAATTTCCTGACCTCAGTATTGTTTTATTCGAAAAAGAAAAAGTCTTAGCCGATCACCAAACTGGCAACAACTCCGGCGTGATCCACTCTGGCTTATATTACAAACCAGGTTCATTGAAAGCCAAGAATTGTATCCAAGGCCGCAAAGAACTTGTTGCTTTTGCCAAAGAATATGGAATTGCTCATGATGTTTGTGGAAAGGTTGTAGTGGCTACAGACACCAAAGAATTGCCACACATGGATAAAATTTTCAATACGGGTCTAGAAAACGGTATTGAAGGCATAGAAAAGATTACAGCTGCTCAAGTGAGCGAAATAGAGCCACATGTAAAAAGTATTGGTGGTATTTGGGTGCCGGTTACGGGCATCATTGATTTTAGAGGTGCCACTGAAAAAATGGCCGAACTAGCTTTGGCTGCAAATCCGCAAAGTGCCATGCATTTGGGTTGCGAAGTACAAGGTATTGAAAAAGGCGAATCCTCATCAAAAATATTCACAAATAAAGGTGCTTTTGAAGCGCGTTACTTGGTATTTTGTGCGGGCCTTCAGGCCGATCGTTTGGCACGAAAAGATGGCGTAGCGCTCAAAGAACAAGTTGTTGGTTTTCGCGGTGACTACTATGAGCTTACCCCTGAAGCCAAACACAAAGTAAAAAACCTAATTTATCCGGTGCCAAATCCAGATTTCCCGTTTTTAGGGGTGCATTTTACTCGTATGACTAACGGTGAAATCGAATGTGGCCCTAATGCAGTTTTCACCTTCAAAAGAGAAGGGTATGGCAAAACGGATTTTTCGCTGCGCGATACCTATGATGCCCTGACTTATAAAGGAACTTGGAAGTTATTCTTTAACAACATGTCATTTGGTATCAATGAATACCGCAGGGCATTTTCAAAAAAACTATTTCTTAAGACCTTGCAGCGTATGGTGCCGTCACTGACCATGGATGACATCCACCCGGGCCGTTCAGGCGTGCGCGCCCTTCTGCTAGCCGAAGACGGTGACACCCGTGACGACTTCAGGATTGAATACCATGGAAATTCAATTCATGTGCTCAATGCGCCGTCACCAGCGGCAACTGCTTCTTTGGCTATAGGCGAGTACATTGCCGTTGCTGCCGAAACACATTTTGCCCTGAAATAATAGGGAAGCAGGATAATTCTTGAATTGTTGTTTATTGGCGACTCAGCTTACCATCTTGCCAATCTTTGACCAGCTTTGACCAAGCATAAGGATTGAGCAAATTATTTTGTGGTAGCTGCCCATTGGTGTAAATTTTGGTGTTTTGCTGTTTGGTCATGGTGCCAAATGCCAATGATGGATCAGCATCAAGTCTGGCAGCTACAAAGGCCAAAGACTCGCCGCTCAATTCTCGTTGGGCGCGTCTGATGTCATCTTCATAAGGATTCATATTGACAAAGTACTGCGCGAACGCCTCTTTGTTGGGCCACGGATAAACCCGAATTTCAGGTATTTCGAGGGTGTCGCGGGTCAGCATATGAATGATGCTGTAGCGATTTTCGTTCAGAGAGTCTGGCACGACAAAAGGGCTGGTGCTATAACCTTTTCTTGAAAACAAAATGGTGTCTCCGGTATTGCAAACAATAGAGAAAAAACCATAAGCATCTGAAATGAGGCCTTTGTGCAACGTTTTGTTGTATACGGTTGTGTAAGGAAGTTCAAAAGCGTCCTCTGTAACAACTACTCCAGAAAGCTGTATCAATGGTTTTTCTTGCGCTTGGGCAATGAATGTTCCGAGCAAAAAAAGGAGTACAATGCGTATGTTCAATCGTTTCACAGTATAAATTTACAAATATCATGACGAACCGATGTGCATTTGGTAACCAAATGCTAACAAATTGGCAAAATTTATTGTTAAATTTGCAGGAATTTATTAAAAAATAAGTTCATGTCCCTCTCAAATCTTTCTCAAATTACCGAAGGTTTAACCTACGATGACGTTTTGCTCGCACCGGCATACTCTGAAGTACTTCCCCGAGATGTGTCATTGAAGAGTAAGTTTACTAGAAACATTTTGGTCAACACACCAATTGTTTCGGCTGCCATGGACACCGTCACTGAATCCGCTATGGCCATTTCAATTGCGCAACAAGGTGGTATCGGCGTTATCCACAAAAACATGAGCATCGATGCGCAAGCCATGGAGGTGCGCAAAGTGAAACGATCAGAAAGTGGCATGATCATCGATCCGATCACCCTTGCCGAAGACGCACTTGTCAAGGATGCGCTGGCACTCATGAGAGAATATAGCATTGGTGGCATTCCGGTTGTGAGCTCTGACAAAACGCTCAAAGGCATCTTAACCAACCGCGACCTTCGTTTTGAAAAGAACCTAGAGCGTCCCGTTACCGAGATCATGACCTCCAAGAACATTATTACAACCGGAGACGGCACCGATCTATCTACTGCCGAAGTCATTCTACAACAAAACCGCATTGAAAAACTGCCTGTTGTTGACGACAACAATCGCCTCATTGGCCTGATTACCTATCGCGACATCATCAAAGTCAAAGAACATCCAAATTCTTGCAAAGATCAATTGGGTCGTTTGCGTGTTGCGGCAGCTGTTGGCGTCACATATGATACCTTGGACCGAGTGAAAGCCCTTGTAGAAGCCGGGGTAGATGCCATTGTTATCGATACAGCACATGGACATACCAAAGGAGTTGTTGATCAACTCAAGGCAGTAAAAGCTATTTATCCACAACTAGAGGTAGTTGTAGGAAACATTGCAACAGCCGAAGCTGCTAAATATTTAGCTGAAGCAGGCGCGGATGCAGTCAAAGTAGGGATAGGCCCGGGTTCTATTTGCACCACTCGTGTCATTGCTGGTGTTGGTGTTCCTCAACTTACAGCAGTCAACGAAGTTGCCAAGGCACTTGAAGGAACAGGGGTTCCGGTCATTGCCGATGGCGGTATACGTTACACCGGAGACATCGTCAAAGCAATTGCGGCAGGTGCCGATATCGTGATGCTTGGTTCCATGTTCGCAGGAGTTGAAGAATCTCCTGGAGAAACAATCATCTATGAAGGTCGTAAATTCAAATCATATCGAGGAATGGGCTCTTTAGAAGCCATGCAAAAAGGGAGCAAAGACCGTTATTTCCAAGATGCCGAAGACGACATTAAAAAATTAGTGCCCGAAGGAATTTCAGGAAGAGTTCCTTACCGCGGCAAACTCATTGAAGTGATGTTCCAACTTATTGGCGGCCTTAGAGCAGGCATGGGATATTGCGGTGCAGCCAATATTGAAAAATTAAAAGGTTCACGATTTGTTCGCATTACTTCAGCCGGAGTAAGAGAATCTCATCCACACGATGTAACAATTACCCGTGAGGCACCTAATTACAGTATCAAGTAAATGAATTGAATTCACAATTAACAATAATTTTCAACGAATGAAGCATCTTTTATTTATTTCAATTTTCAGCTGCTTGGGTCTGTCGGTAGTGGCTCAAAAGGAACCGGTCGTGATGTCAATCGACGGTAAGCCTGTTACTCAGACCGAATTCTTACAGATTTACACTAAAAACAACCCGAATCCTAGTTTTGACAAAGACTCATTGGATCGCTACATGGAGCTTTTTCAAATTTTTAAACTGAAGGTTGCAGAAGCAGAGGCATTAGGTTACGATACTTTACCTCGTTTGAAAAAAGAACTCGAGGGTTACAAGAAACAATTGGCCTTACCGTACCTCATAGACTCTGTTCAAAACCAGAATATGGTTACAGAAGCCTACAACCGAACAGCTACAGAAGTCCGATGCTCTCATATTTTGATCAAACTCGATCCAAATGCGAGCCCAAAAGACACCTTGGCTGCCTATAACCGTTTACTTGGGCTAAAAGCCAGAATCGAAAAAGGTGAAGATTTCGCAGCAATTGCTAAATCAAAAAATGGCTCCGAAGACCCTTCTGTCGTTAACAACGGTGGTGACCTCGGTTATTTTACCGCTTTTCAAATGGTGTATCCTTTTGAAGAAAAGGCCTACAATACACCTGTTGGTCAAGTTTCCGATCCTTTTCGTACGCGTTTTGGTTACCACATTTTAAAAGTTACTGACAAGCGTCCGGCACGTGGTACAATTAAAGTAGCGCACATCATGATTTCTACAGGTCGCGAAGCAACCCAAGAAACCAGAATCAACGCTGAAAAGAAAATAAATGAAATTTATGATAGCCTCATGGCAGGTGCTGCCTGGGACAAAATGGTAAATGCCTATTCAGAAGACGCCAATAGTGTTAAAAAAGCTGGTGAATTACCTGCATTTGGTTCAGGAACTAGCCAACGTATGGTGCTAGAATTTGAAGATGCCGCTTTTGCCTTAAAAACTGCAGGTCAAATTTCTAAGCCTATCAAGACGCAATACGGTTACCACATCATTAAATTGATTGAATGGACACCCGTCAAGTCTTTTGAACAAATTCGCCGCGAATTACAAGCAAAAGTCAACAAAGATGAGCGTTCAAAAGTTACCCAAGATTCTTTTGTTCAAAAACTTAAAGTTCAATATAACTATCAAAACAAAGCAGATAAAGGACTTGAGTGGTTTGTCAAGAACCTCGATTCCAATTATTATGTTGGCAAATGGAAAGCAACTTCTGTAAAGTCAAACAAAACGCTTTTTGTTTTGGATGGTCAGAAATTCAAGCAACAAGAATTTGCTCAATATGTCGAGAAGAACTTCCGATCTGTTCGCAAAGACAACAACGATGTTGTGGTCAAGCAACTTTACCAACAATGGGAAAAAGCAGCAATTTTAGGTTATGAAGAGTCCTTGTTGCCGGCTAAATACCCTGCCTACAAAGCATTGGTTCAAGAATACCACGACGGTATCATTCTTTACGAAATCATGCAAGACCAAGTTTGGAACAAAGCAGTAAAAGACACCGCAGGTTTGCGCACTTTTTTCAATGAAAACAGAGCAAAATATACTTGGTCTGAGCGCATTAATGCCACCGTTTATGAATGTAAAGACGAACTTATTGCAGTGCAGGTTTATGGCATGCTACTTAAATCAGATACCGTATCTTCTAAAGGTGTACTAGAGGTAATTAATAAAGACTCTGAACTGAATTTAAAGGTGCGCATGAATAAATTTGAATTAAAGCAAACCCCATATTTAGCAAACCGCACCTGGACAACCGGCCTGAACCCTGTTTATTCATTCGATGGCAAGTGGTATGTTGTAAAAGTGTCTGAAGTATTGGCCCCTGGTGCCAAAGAATTTTCAGAAGCAAAAGGCTTAGCTACCTCTGACTACCAAACTTATTTAGAAAAAAAGTGGCTTGAGGCGTTACGTTCGAAGCATCAAATCGTCATTAACACTGACGCACTTTATCAACTCGGAAAAAACCAATGATCAAAACACTTCTAATCTGTTTTTGCCTTTTTGCCTCTACACCTTTTGTTTACAGTCAAAAAGTGGTCAATCAAATTGTCGCCCAAGTTGGAGACCACATCATTCTTTTGTCTGACATTGAAACGCAGCGCCTGCAACTCAACGAAAAGGAAAGGGTACAAGAAGGAAAATCTTGTCAGATTTTAGAACAACTACTGATAGAAGAGCTACTGGTCAATCAGGCTTTACTCGATAGTCTTGAAATTTCAGATGAGCAGGTCGATGCCGAAATGGAGAACCGCTTACGCATCATGGAAAACAAAATGGGAGGACGCGAAAACCTAGAAGCCTTTTACGGAAAGTCCACGGTAGCGATCAAAGAAGAATTTCGAACTATCATTCGCGACAAAATGCTAGCACAAGAAATGGAGCGAAAAATAACTGGAGATATCACAGTGACACCCAAAGAAGTAGCGGCTTTTTATCAGCAGTTGCCAAAAGACAGTATTCCTTACATCAATATGAAATTAAGTTTTCAGCAAATTGTACAATTTCCGGAACTTACCAAAGACGACAAAAAGCTTGCTTTTGATCAGTTAGTTGATATCCGCAAACAGATCGTTTCTAGCGGTAAATCTTTTGACATGATGGCGCGTTTGAAATCTATGGATCCAGGTAGCGCAAGTCAAGGTGGAAAAATCCAAGCCAGTAAAGGCATGATGGTACCTCAATTCGAGGCTGCCGTTTTTGATTTAAAACCCGGAGAAGTATCGGATATCGTTGAAACGATGTATGGCTATCACATCATTAAGCTGATCTCAAGAAAAGGTGATGACTACAACTGTCAACACATCCTCATTATGCCCGAATACAGCTCTAAAAGTATTTCAGTTGCGGCCTCAAGAATGGATACCTGTTTTCAAATGCTCAATCGCAACGAAATTACTTGGGATGCCGCTGTTATTCGTTTTTCCAACGACGACGCCACTAAACAAAACAAAGGGGTGCTTACCAATCCATATACCATGGACATCTATTGGGATATGGAACAGCTCAACGAAATTGACCAACAAATCTATCTACTGACTGACGCATTAGAAAACGGAGGTATTTCTCAACCCTCTCTATACATGGATCTATTCGAACGCAAACAAGGTATTCGGATCGTTAGGTTACAAAACAGAGTCCCGGCTCATCAGGCCAACCTAGAACAAGATTACGCCTTAATCAAGCTTGCGGCTGAGAACGATAAAAAACAAAAAATGCTCGATGCTTGGGTGCAAGCAAAAATACCAAATGCCTATGTTCGCATCGATGCCGACTATCAAAATTGTGATTTCCGAGTAAATTGGCAAACAACACCATAATTTCATGACAGATAAAGAACTCATTGATCAGCTTGTTGTTGATTATCAAGCGCTTAAAAAAGAAATACATCAAGTTATAGTAGGTCAAGATGAGGTTGTTGACCAAGTCCTTATCGCCATTTTTTCAAGAGCACATTGTTTGCTTGTTGGAGTGCCAGGTTTGGCGAAAACTCTATTGGTTAATACAATTGCCCAAACACTGGGGTTGTCTTTTAATCGCATTCAATTTACACCTGACCTCATGCCTTCAGACATCGTTGGCTCCGAGATTCTTGACGAAAACAAGCAATTTAAGTTCATCAAAGGCCCAATTTTTTCAAACTTGATCCTTGCCGATGAGATCAACAGAACGCCTCCAAAAACGCAAGCGGCTTTACTCGAGGCTATGCAAGAGCGCAGCGTAACAGCAGCTGGTAACACCTATCAACTCCCAGCGCCATTCTTTGTTTTAGCCACACAAAACCCTATCGAACAAGAAGGTACATACCCATTGCCAGAAGCGCAACTCGACCGTTTCATGTTCAATATTTGGGTAGATTACCCTAGTTTTCAGGAAGAGCTCGAAATAGTGAAGTCCAGTACTGGTGATCACAAAGTAGTGCTGCAAAATGTGCTAACCGAAACACAAATTTTAGCATATCAAGATCTTATCCGACGCATTCCCGTGGCTGACAACGTATTAGAGTATGCCGTCACTTTAGTTGCTAAAACAAGACACAATAATCCCTTGGCACCAGAACTGACCAAAAATTTCATTACATGGGGTGCTGGCCCAAGAGCTTCTCAAAACCTCATCGTTGGGGCCAAATGCCATGCCGCGCTTCAAGGCAAATACTCGCCAGATATTGAAGATGTCAAGGCGGTAGCCAAAGCCATTCTTAGACACCGCTTGGTACGCAATTACAGGGCTGAAGCGGAGGGTTATAGCATGGATCGTATTATTGAATCCTTATTGTAGGTATCATACATTTTAATGCTGAGCAATAACAAGAAATACTAACTTTATATTGTGAAGGCTTTTAGCATAGGTTTATTGGTTTGTTTTTCTTTGGTATTGTTGCCCAAACATTGGTGGCATCATTGTGTGCACACAGCACATCCAACTAAAACAGAACACACCCATGAACAAACGCTTGATGAAGATTGCCCTGTTTGTGACCTCAGTTTAAGTGTTTTTACCAGCCCCACTCCACTTTTTTTACAAATAAATCAGCAAGCTCCCTACGTTCACAAGGGCTTTACTCAACTCGTTGTTTTTCAGAGTCACAGCACTCATTTTTCACTCAGAGCACCACCTTCAAAAAGCGTTTAATGATCTCTTTTTGAATGATTAATGTTCTGAATTTTTATGAAAAATATAATTTATTTGGTGGCTCTGTGCTGGAGTTCCACCTTTTTTGCCCAACAAAGCATTCGTGGGGTCGTACGTGACGACCTTTCAAAAAATGCCATTCCCAACGTACTTGTATCAATGCCCGCCTTTCAAATTACGGTGCGCACTGATATCAATGGCCAATTTACAATTCCAATTAGCGAATTTGATAAACAAGTCATTCGCTTTCAACATCCTGATTACAAAGCTTTCGACACGATTTTAGCAGAAAACGCATCAGTTGTGTCAATTTACCTAAAGATAGGACACATGGTTACGGAAGAGGTTACCGTGAGTGGGCAACAAGTGGCACTACGCCATAAAAACACAGTTCCAATTGAGGTCAGGAGCATCAAGGATTTGCAACTCTCTGGGGCCATAAATGTAACCGAATTAATGACAAAAATCCCCGGAGTATACAGCAGCTCACTGGGAAATGGCATAGCCAAACCGGTTATTCGTGGAATGCAAGGGATGCGTGTGGTTACCTTGGTCAATGGTTTGCGCTTAGAGGGCCAACAATGGGGTGGCGACCACGGTTTAGGAATCGGCGAACTGGCGTTGGGCTCTGTTGAATTGATCAAGGGGCCAGCTTCCGTTTTATACGGTGCAGATGCGCTAGGAGGCGTTATATATTTGGTGGATGAACCCTATGCCCGCATCAATCAACAAGTACTAGAAGTGCAGCAAAAATGGAATCAAAACACAAATGGCTCGCATTCGACAATGCTGTATAAAAATAGTTTCGGAAACAAAAGATTTTTAGTTGCCGGGAGTTATGCCAATCATGCTGACTTTCAACTGCCAAATGGTTTGTATGCGAAAAATTCACGCTTCCATGAATCTGTTTGGAAAGCGTCTTACTCTTGGTTTAAACCTCATCAAATCCATCAAATTCGCTATGCCTTTAATAATACGGTGACCGGAATTCCAGGGCATACGCATGACACTCTCATATCGCCGCTCAGTTTTCAAGTAGCTCAGCAAGGTCGCAAGTATTCATTACCGGCTCAATTTTTTACCAATCAGTTAATCAGTTATGAGTTCAAGCGATTTTGGAAAGAGCAAGAATGGAATGTTTTATTGGGACAGACGCATAATAGGTTAGTTGAATACGACGAAAAGGTAACCAAACCATTTATGGATATGGATTTACTCAATTCTGTTTACCAAACCAAATGGACGCGCAAATGGTCCAAAAAGCAATTGATTGTAGGTGCCGCCGGAATGTTGCAATATAATCTGAATGCACCAATTGCCGAGGATGAATTACTGCCTAATGCCGTGACTATTGATCAGGGTATTTTTGGGCTCTTTAAACTAGAATTGACTTCCAAACAATTAATCCAAGTCGGACTTAGACAAGATATCCGCTGGATCCAAACCAAAAATTTGACGCAACAATTGAACAAAAGATACATGAGCCCAAATTTATCTTTGGGGTGGTCTTGGCAGCCAAATCAATCTTTGAGTAATCAATTGAATTTGGCCAGCGGTTTCAGGTCACCACATTTGAGCGAATTATTAGCCGATGGTTTTCACCATGGTGCGTTGCGTTATGAAATTGGAGATGTCAATTTGAAGCCTGAACGCAGTATTCAACTAGATTTGTCTAGTGAATGGAGCTCTGAACATGGAAGCATTCAAATGAATCCGTATCATGCTTGGGTACAAGATTACATTTATTTGCAACCCAACGGAACCAGCATTGACGGTATACCGGTCTTTCATTACGAGCAACTGAATTCAGGACGCTTGTATGGCCTTGATGTGCAAGCGCATTATCATCCGCATTGGCTGCACAATCTGCATTGGGAAGGGACGTTTTCATATATTCAATTCCAGACGCCACAAGATAGTGCTATTTCAATGCTACCCCCAACAAGAGTACAAAATGAAATTCGCTACCACTGGGAGTTTCAAAAAGTTCTGAAAAAACTCGAAGTAGGCGTAAACCATACCTGGATTGCTGCGCAAACACGCGTTGCCTATCAAGAAACCCCAAGCCAAAGTTATCAACTTGTTCACCTGAATGCTCGGATCTATTTCGAGAAACAAAGCAATTGGGTGTTGCAAACTGGAATCCGAAATCTGACGAATACAACCTACATAGATCACCTCTCTCGTTTAAAAAATATCGGAATGCCAGGCCCTGGAAGGTATTTTTACCTGAGTGTCAAATATCAATTTCAAAAAACTAAAGAAAATTAAAAATCATGAAAAGAATAACATCCATCTTCGTCCTTATTTTGCTCGTTTTAACTGCTTGTAATAAAAATAAATGTGCCGAATGTCATTATGATGCCCCAGCTGGAGAAGTTGAAATGGGCGTTTATTGTGGTGATTCATTACAAAATATAGAAGAATTAGGTACCTACACTGATAGTTTGGGTAATTCATATGAGGTCCATTGTGGGGAGCATTAAGAAATAACTTTTCAACATTCTTTGGTTTTGTTGATAAGTGCATAACCTCAAACTTGAGTTTCGACCCCAAAGGCCCTAATTTTATTATCAGAATTAAGGCGTATGTTTGACGACGAAGACGAGGAATACAACGACAGCAGTTTAAATGAAGACATTGAACAGTTTGAGGAACACTTGAAGGGTAACTCGCTGCGCTTCATTGACAGCGATCGCCTCGAGGGCGTCATTGATCACTACCTCATTCAAGGCCAATATAATAAAGCAAAAATTGCTTCCGAATTTGGTATTTATCAATTTGCTTACAACCCTTTATTCAGACTCCGAAAAGCGCAGGCTCTTGGCGGTATGGGGCTTTTACAAGAGGCACTCGAATTAGTGCAGCAACTCGAAAGACAAGAGGTGTTCAGTGCAGAATTATTCCTCACCAAGGCTTCCATTCATGCCCAACAGCGCGAACACAAAGCAGCGATCAAATATTTTGAAAAAGCTTTAGAATATTCAGAAGCAGCAGAGCACGATTACATCTATCTTGACATCGCCATAGAATACGAGCGCTTACAACAATACCAAGATGCCATCGATGTACTCCAAAGAGCACTGCAAACCAATAAAAACAACGAAGCGGCTCTATATGAATTGGGCAGGTGCTATGATGCTTTAGGCGCAACCCAAGCCTCCATAGATGCTTATCTTAAATTCATAGACGAGCAACCTTATTCAAGCACCGCTTGGTATAACCTTGGTAATGCCTACAGCAAAATAGAAGATTTCGACCATGCCGTATGGGCCTACGACTACGCTATTTTGATCAACGAAGAATTTGGTCCAGCGCATTTCAATCTTGGCAACGCATACCTATCATTAGAAAAATACCACAAAGCCATTGAGCATTTTGATCTTTGCATGAAACATGACGGAGACGATGCTATGGCGCTTTGCTATATTGGTGAGGCCTATGAACAGCTCAATGAGCTCGAATTATCAAAACACTATTACAAAAAGAGTATCGCCCTCGAACCTATGTTGCCTGAAGCATGGCTAGGTTTAGGCATCGTAGAAGATTTACTTGGCTCAACCAAAGAAGGAATCATTTTGATACAAAAAGCCCTCGACTACGATCCTGAAAATGCAGGTATTTATCATGTGTTGGCTGGCGCCTATGAAAAAATTGAGCAGACAGACGAAGCCAATTTCCATTATTTAAAAAGTTTGGAATTAGGGCCTACCGATGAAGATGCGCTCAATGATTACATGGCTTTTTTAAGTGCGGCCTCGTTGCCCAAAGCCCAAAGTTTTATCCTCGATTTTCTAGACCAACATCCTCAAAATTTTCATGCAAAACTCCATCTCATCAATTTAAAGTGGGAAATGGGCCAAGTGCAAGAAGCCAAATACATGTATCTCAATTGTTTGAATCAATCAGCAGCGCAAGCAAAAAATATATTTGAAATTAATCCGAAATTGCTCGACGACAGCGATTTTCTACATCTAACAAACGACCTATGAATTTTAAACTTTCTTTTATCCCTAAACGTAGTGAAAAACCTCGTCAGAAAGGCGTCACCATGATGATGGATAAAGGGCTTGGACTGCGTGAGACCGAACACTTTATCGAAGCATCTGCTCACCTGACTGATATTGTAAAATTTGGTTTTGGAACTGCTTTTGTTACCCAAAATCTAGAAGAAAAAATTAAAATGTATCGCCAAGCAGGTCTAAGACCCTATTTCGGTGGAACACTTTTTGAAGCCTTTTATGCCAGAGGCATGTTCAACGATTACCAACGCTTACTCGATAAATACGACCTTGATCTCGCAGAAATATCTGATGGCTCTATCATCATTCCACACGATGAAAAATGTAAACTGATCCATGAGCTTTCGCAGTCAAGAACTGTTCTTTCTGAAGTAGGTTCCAAAGATTCAGGCATTTTGATTTCTCCTGCCAAATGGGTGAGGCTCATGAAGGCTGAACTTGATGCCGGTAGCTGGAAAGTTATTGCAGAGGGCCGTGAGGCAGGTAATGTGGGTGTATTCAGACCTAATGGAACTGCTCACACAATGTTGATCAACCGCATTATTGCAAGTGTCAAGCCTGAAGATATTCTTTGGGAAGCGCCTCAAAAAAATCAGCAGGTTTGGTTTATAAAGCTCTTTGGAGCAGAGGTAAATTTGGGTAATATTGCACCTAACGATGTCATTCCGTTAGAATGCCTCCGACTCGGATTACGTGGTGACACCTTCTTTGACTTTCTCCCGAAATCTTATGCAGATCGTCTCAAGCAAGTAAACGACGAGACCGATGAATTTGAAGATGAACAAGAATAAGATTTCAGCCTTATACACATCTCGTTTTCAATTATTGGGGCATAACGGCCCAATCTATGCTTTAAGTCAGCATGCAGACCATCTGTATTCGGCATCTTCCGACAAACTCGTTGTGCGCTGGAATTTAACGGATGGCACCCAAGATCAATTTGTTGTTAAAACAGAGCGCCCTGCATTCAGTATTCTCAAATTGCAGTATTGTCCGCAGTTAGTTATTGGTCAAGACGATGGCAGTCTGCATATCATCGATGTTGAGCAAAGAACGGAAATCAGGCACCTCAAAGTGCATCAGCATGCCGTGTTTTCAATTGCTGAAAATCAAACCAAAGGACAGCGCTACACAACCGATGCAGCAGGAAATTTATTAGTTTGGGATGACTCCTGGAACTTGCTTTTAACAATGCCCCTTGACTGCGGTAAAATTCGGTCGCTTCAACTGAGTCCTGATGGCCACTTTCTGTTTCTTGCTTGCGGCAATGGTAAACTCAAATTACTTGATACCGAGTTTCTTAATCAAGTGAATGAATGGACTGCTCATCAAGAGGCATGTACAGCTTTGTGTTTGCTTCCCAATCAAACCATATTGAGTGGCGGAAAAGATGGCTACATCAGGCATTGGAGCCCGGATGGCGAGCTTCTCAAATTCTTTCCAGCCCACAAAGGAACCATTTATGGATTGGCTCGCCTAAACGATGAACTTTATGCCAGTGTTTCTCGCGATAAAACAATAAAAATTTGGCAAAATACTACTCATCAAATCTTCCAAAAAATTGAGGTTTCAGGGAGGGCACATTTACATTCAATCAATGCTTTGGTTGCTTGTGACAATCAAATGATTACAGCCGGTGATGACAAAAGAATACATGTGTGGTCACAAAAGACTTAAAATGACGTAATTTTAAAGCATGAAATGGGCTTTTCTCTTTTGCGTCTTTCCGCTGATCGTGTTTGGTCAATTTCAATTCAATTTCAGCGCTAGCATTCCGGTCAATGTTGACGGGCAAATGCTAAAGCTGCCATGGGCAGGGGGGCTCAATACACCACAGTTTTCATCCCTAGATTACGATTACGATGGCGACGACGATCTTTTGGTTTTTGACCGCAGCGCCGATCAAATCCGTTTGTTTAAATTTAGTTTACTCAACGGACAGCCTCATTACGAAATTGACCTGCGCGCCCATTTATTTTTTCCGCCGAATTTACATTACCGGGTGGCAACCTATGACTATGACCAAGATGGCCGCAAAGATTTATTCTGCTACGCAATTGGTGGCATTCAAGCTTTCCGCAATGTTGGTAATGCAGCTCAGGGGTTACAATGGCAAGCCTATAGTCCTTATTTGATTTCAAACTATGAAGGGCCTACTTTGAATTTGTATATCAGTGGCGCAGATATTCCGGCATTGGTCGATGTAGAAGGGGATGGAGACATGGATATCTTGACTTATCACATCAGTGGTGAATATCTACAATATCACCAAAATCAAAGCCAAGAGCTATATGGTCACTCAGATTCCTTGGTATTTAAATTGAAAAATCGCTGTTGGGGCGGCTACCGTGAAGATGTCACAAGCAATAATTTATTTTTAAATGACACCAGTTCTTATTGCAATGGGGGTAATGTTATTGGTGCTCAAATGAGTCATCCAGATGCACCAAAAGCGCATGCAGGCTCCACGGTTTTGGCCCTTGATCTCGATCAATCGGGCGTTTTAGATTTAGTTCTCGGGGATGTAGCTTATGGTAATTTAATCAAGCTGACCAATGGCGGAACAGCGCCCAATCAAAATTCTGACATGATTGCCGCTGATTACAATTTTCCTAGCAATACAACGCCTGCGAATGTGCAATTATTCCCCGCAGCTTATTTCTTAGATGTCGATGGAGACCAGAAAAAGGATTTATTGGTAGCACCCAATGCCAATAATGTCTCTGAGAATGAAAATAGTGTTTGGTATTATAAAAATCTCCAAAGCAATCAAGCACCAATATTTGCTTTTCAAGATAATGATTGGTTACAAGGCGACATGATTGACCACGGCTCAGGGTCAAGGCCAGTATTACATGACCTCAATCAAGATGGTTTAACTGATTTACTTGTCGCTAATTTTCATGCCTATAAACCTCTTTTACAAAAAGAATCAAGAATTGCATACTATCAAAATGTAGGCACATCTGCTGCGCCATCTTTTTTGTTGGTCGATCAAAATTTCTTAGACCTTGCCAATAATAATTTAGGATTAAACCTAATGCCTGCTCTCGGAGACCTCAACAACGACGGCAAACCCGAGCTCATTATTGGAAAAGACAATGGCCAGTTAGCTTATTTTAGCAATACAAGTACTGGTGCTACGCCAAATTTTAGTCTTCAAAACGCAGTGCTATCGGATGCGAGCGGCACTGCCATTCAAGTACCTTTATTTGCAAGTCCGCAATTATTTGACTTAAATGAAGACGGTAAACTAGATTTGATTATTGGGCATAAAGGTGGCGGCCTCATTTACTACGAAAATACAGGAACAATTAATTCTCCTGCCTTTACACTACAAAGTTCTGCGCTTGGTGGCATCGATGTTGCAGTCAATGGGCCAGATGGTTTTTCGAATAGTTGGTTTTTCAAGCAGCAAGATACCATCTATTTATTAGTCGGCGCCCAAGATGGCCGGGTGCATTTTTTTGACAGCATTAGCAATCAAATTTTAGGTAATTATCATGAAAGAACCGCTGATTTAGTAGGGTTGTCGGGACAAATTGGCGCATTTGCCTCAGCTACAACTGGCAACCTAGATAACGATACACACCTTGACTTGATCATCGGGCAGGACCTCGGCGGCTTGTTTCTACTAGAAGATGAACCAGGTTCGGATTTATCGATTCAAAAGCCAAAAATTGAATCAGTAGCTATTTTTCCAAACCCCTTTGATCAGTATTTGACGCTTAAGTATGAAGGAGGGGAGCCGCTGGGCATTCAATTATTCAACTTGGAAGGAAGTTGTTTATACCAACAAGAAATGCACGAGGAGATACTTCAAATCCGACTAGATTTCTTAGATCAAGGGGTTTACCTGCTGAAATTCTCAAACGGTCTTGTTCAAAAAGTCATCAAGAAAAATTAAAAGTAAGGCAGGTTTATTTTACGAAGAGTGTCAAAAGGGTTTTACCCTCGATTTCAGCTCTTAATTCGTCTCCAATTTGAACAGGCCCAACACCTGCAGGTGTTCCAGTAAAAAGTAGGTCACCTGTTTTTAATGTAATGAACTTTGAGACGTAAGCAATCAGTTCGTCTATTTGGAAGATAAAATCTTTGGTTGATCCGGTTTGTCTGAGTACATTGTTCTGGTAGAACTTAAACTCGAGGTCTTGTAGTTGGTAGTCAGTGACATTGAGCCATTCTTGTGAAATAGGCGCACTGTGGTCAAAGCCCTTGGCGGGTTCCCATGGCAAGCCTTTTTCTTTGCATTTTTGTTGGAGGTCACGAGCAGTAAAATCAATGCCTAATGTAAATTGCGAATAGTATTTATGAGCAAAAGCAGCATCGATATGCTTACCCACTTTGTCAATTTTTACGACCAGTTCACATTCGAAATGCAGATCTTGTGTAAAGCTTGGGTAATAAAATGTGTCATCGCGTAGCAAGGCCGTATCTGGCTTCAAAAAATAAATAGGTGCAGTAGGTAATTCTGCGTTCATTTCTTTGGCGTGGTCGGCATAATTGCGACCAATACAGATGATTTTCATGGTTTTTTGAATTTATTTTTCAATAATTCAAGTTTGTCTTCTAGGTTTGCACCAGCGCTGATTTGTTTGATCCGATCCATTTCTTTTCGTAGTACCTGTTTGGTGTGTAACGGAAAATCAGCCTCGAGCATCCATCCATAGTATCCGGGCTCTTCTTTGAATACGCGTTCTATAGTTTTACCCTTGTGTTTGCCAAAATTATAACAGAGCTCGGCTTTGTCGTTGTAACAAAGTCTGCCCGCGAAATCGGCAATTTGATGATCTCCTACAGTGGAGAATTTGGCAAGACCCGCGATGTCTTGACTAAGGTCCTGGTATCGTTCGGTTTGTGCTTGTAATACTTCTAATGTGGCTAGTGTATCAAATAATGCATTGTGAGCATTTTCTATTTTTTTACCACAATAGAATTGATAAGCAGCAGCAAGTGTGCGTTGTTCCATCTTGTGGAAGATGTTCTGAACATCGACAAAATGTCTGGCTCCGAGGTCAAAATCGATGCCGCAACGAAGAATCTCTTCAGACAAAACAGGAATATCGAATTTATTTGAGTTATAGCCAGCTAAATCTGCTTCTCCGATAAATTCGATTACCTTGGGTGCTAGATCCTGGAAAGTTGGGGCATTGGCCACCATTTCATTAGTGATGCCATGAATCGCCGCAATTTCATCGGGGATGTTTTGTTCAGGATTAACAAGCTCATTAAAAGTAACTTGTTGTCCGTCAGGCATGAGTTTAATGATCGCTATTTGGACAATTCGGTCTTTGGTTATTTGAAGGCCCGTTGTTTCGAGGTCAAATACGCAAAGGGGTCGAAGAAGTTGAAGCGGCATCTTAGAGCGAAGTTTCTGGATCGAAAGCTTCTAGGTAATCGGCTACGCGTCTGACAAATTGACCGCCCAGTGCTCCGTCGACTACTCGGTGGTCATAAGAGTGAGACAAGAACATTTTGTGACGAATACCGATGAAATCTCCGTCTGGGGTCTCGATTACTGCAGGAACTTTGCGAATGGCACCTAGTGCTAAAATAGCAACCTGTGGTTGATTGATGATTGGAGTGCCCATCACATTGCCGAAAGTACCGACGTTAGTAACAGTATAGGTGCCTCCTTGAATGTCTTCTGGTTTGAGTTTGTTATTGCGCGCATTGTTGGCAAGTTCATTGACAGTTTTGGCAAGACCCACCAAATTCATGCGGTCTGCATTTTTAATAACCGGTACAATGAGATTCCCACTTGGTAAGGCTGCAGCCATGCCAATGTTGATGTCTTTACGCTTGATGATATTGGTTCCGGAAACCGAAACGTTGATCATTGGGAAGTCTTTGATTGCTTTGGCAACCGCTTCGATAAAAATAGGCGTAAAGGTGAAGTTTTCGCCTTCGCGCTTTTTGAAGTCGTTTTTGATGCGGTCACGCCATTTTACGATGGTAGTAACGTCAGCTTCTACATAAGAGGTCACGTGCGGTGAAACATGCACAGACATCACCATGTGTTCGGCAATGAGCTTGCGCATGCGGTCCATTTCAATGATTTCGTCTCCGGCGTTTGGAATAACGACAGGTTCTTTGATTTGGATACTCGAAGATCCTGTATTTGCAGGCGCAGCTGCAGTAGCTGGCGTTGCCGTAGTTGCTGTTGTAGCTACATTACTGGCACCTGAAGTTCGAGCTGCCAAAAATGCCAAAACATCTTTTTTAGTAACGCGGCCGTCTTGGCCAGAACCGACAATTTGTGCCAACTCAGTAGCACTGATATTTTCTTTCTGGGCGATTGTTTTGACCAACGGGGAGTAAAAACGATCTTCTGTAGATTTAATGGTAGTTGCTGCATGATTGCTTGCAACTGGCGCAGCAGCTGGCGCAATATCGGCAGCAGCGGCTGGTGTGGTTGTTTCAACGGCTGGTGTGGCTGGCGCAGCGCTAGCACCTCCGTCAGTGGATAGAATGGCAATGACATCTCCAACTTGGGCTACCTGGTCTTTTTCGAATAGTATTTTCACTAAAGTTCCGGCTGCTTCTGAAGGAAGTTCGTTGTCGACTTTGTCTGTGGCTACTTCAACAAGTGGTTCGTCAATGGCAACTGAATCGCCGATATTTTTGAGCCAATTGGTAATGGTTGCTTCGGTGACGCTTTCACCCATTTTAGGAAGACGAATTTCTATTTCTGCCATTTTCTGTTAATTGATGTCGTTGATGAGTTGCAAAATTAAGCAATTTTGATCAAAATCAGGAAGGTTGCTCATCGAGTGATCGATAGTTTTTTAGGATCGATTTAAAGTCGGTGAGGGCCTCGTAATTTTTGGTGTAACGCAAATTTGTTTCTGCCTGATTTTCAGTGTTCCAGTAATAGGGTCTAATGATACTTTTCTTGTGAAACTTACGATTCGATTGATCCATGCGAAGGCCAACAAATGTAAATTTTGAAAGAACAATGCCCCAAAGGTTGGAAATAAATTGCTTTGGATTTTTGAAAAATATGCACAGTAGGGGGCACAAAACCAATAATATCAAACCAAGGACTAAGTCAAAAACACGCTTGATTCTTTTGTTGGTGGCTTGTTCGAGCGCGTCAAAATGCAAAGTGTAGTAGTCTCCGGCTGTATCTATTGAATTACTACCTATGAGGTAACTGGTATCGGGTTGTGCAATTTTGTATTCAAGTTGAGCCGCTGAAGTAGAAACCATAGTTTCAATAATTTGTCTACTTGAGAGGTCTTTGGCAGAAAAAATAAGTTCGTTGAGTCGATGAATCTCTAGCATTTCGTCGAGCTGATGTGCATTCAACGGAGCATCATTGGCTGTGGTATTGACTTCAATATGATGAATGCTTTCTATGTGAGGATAAGTTTGTTCGAGTAGGTTTTCAATACGCATAAATTCTTGGGTTCCGGCTAGGATACCGAAGCGTTTTTTAGGAAACTGACTGAAGTCAATTTTACCTTTTTGGAGCAGCATCAATAAGGCCCGACTGCCATAAAAAATACTGACAAATGACAGCGCCCCAAGGAGAATAAATAATCTGGAAAATTGCCACTCTTTTGGTAAAAGTGCATAAAGGGCAAGAATGGCTAATGTGGCAAAAAACGTACTTTTCCAAACCCGTTTAATAGGGGTTCTTTTGTCGTAGAGCCCGAGCAACCATGCACTGAAGATCCAGCAAATCAAATAGCCCGGAACCAACCATTGCAAAAGCCATTCCGGAAATTGTATTTGTTTAACTTTCCACTGATCAGCGAGCCAAAGCAAGAGCAGAAGGTTGCTTAAAAAATCAAAAATTTGCGCAGCACTTTTACTCGCAATTCTTTTCATTAATGACAGCGAGGCCCGCAGGTAAATGGCTAAATGGATTGTTAATGAAAATAATTTGGCATAGCGCTTTGAAAAGTGTTTTTGCGCAAATATGATCATGGCATTGTAAAACACAAACACATAGTTCAAAGAACCTTTCTTTGTGCTCTCTCCTTTGTAATGAATGATTTTTGTCTCGGCAAAATAAACGACCTTGAAACCTCCTTGCTGAATCCGATATGATAAATCGATGTCTTCACCGTACATAAAGAAGGCTTCGTCAAGTAAACCTACCTGATGCAAGGCCTCGGCGCGCATGAACATAAATGCCCCACACAAGACATCGACTTCGTGGTTTTGCAGTTCATCGAGGTAGCCTAAGCTGTATCGGTTGAAAAATTTAGATTTCGGAAACAACCGAGAAAGGCCAAATATTTTATAAAAAGATACAGCAGGTGTGGGCAAACCTCTTTTTGATTCTGGTAAAAATCGGCCACGACCGTCGAGCATTCTTACGCCAAGTGCGCCTGTCTCTGTGTGCTGATTCATGTAGCGCAAGCAACTTTCGAAAGTATCTTCTTGTACAACTGTATCGGGGTTGAGCAACAAAACATAGCGTCCTTTGCTCAATTCGATGGCTTGGTTATTAGCTTTTGAAAAACCTACATTGATTTTATTGGCAATGAGCTGCACTTGCGGAAATTTTTGTTGCAGCATTTCTTGCGAACCATCTACACTGTTGTTGTCAACAACAAAAACTTCGGCGGGAATAGACTTCAGGGCAGCATAAACACTGTTTAAGCATTGTTCCAAGAAATTGGAAACATTGTAATTGACAATTACAACACTGAGTTCAAGTGTTTTTTCTGGAATCATTTGTAGGCGATGCAAGAAATTTCAATATTGACATCGAGCGGTAAACGGCTCACTTGAACCGTTTCTCTGGCAGGTGCTACACCCGTAAAGAATTCAGCATATACTGCGTTCATCGCTTGAAATTCAGTCAAGTCTTGCATGAAAATACTCACTTTAACAACGTTTTCTTTAGCAAACCCTGCTTCGTTTAGAAGCGCTTCAATATTTTGTAAAACCCGTTTTGTGGCAGCTTCAATGTTGTTGATTTCTAGTTGTCCGGTCTGTGGATTCAAAGGAATTTGCCCGCTGACATAGAGCTGTCTGTCAATCAAGATGGCTTGGCTGTAAGGGCCAACAGGTGCAGGTGCATTGGGTATTTGTATTGCTTTTTTAATCGATGACATTTAGAAACGAGGTTTTACTACTTTTGCAAAGTAACAAAAAACAAGCTAGGTGAGGGTTCTTTTGATAGATTTTTATGACTCATTTACCTTCAATCTTGCCCATTATCTCGAGGCACTTGAAGTCGAATTGCTGACTAAGCGCTACGACCAAATTAGTGCTTCTGATTTTGATCAAATCAATGCAATCATACTTTCGCCAGGCCCGGGCTTGCCCCATGAAAAGGAAGGTTTAACTGAAATTCTTGAACAATATGTTGGCAAACTACCAATACTGGGCGTTTGCCTAGGAATGCAGGCGCTGGTATTACACCTTGGTGGTTCTCTTCAAAATCAAGCTAAAGTCAAGCATGGCGTGTCAGAGCTGATTGACATTAAGCATACTAGCACATTATTTAACAATTTACCAAATACCATTCAGGTTGGGCTTTATCATTCCTGGCAAGTTTGTTGCCCTGAGGACTGGATAACAGCAACTTCAAAGAGTGGCGTCCCAATGGCCTTAGAGTTGCCTCAGCAAAAAGTATATGGCGTTCAGTTTCATCCGGAATCGATCATGACACCTCAGGGAATGGTAATCTTGAAGAATTTTCTGCATATTTGTAAAGATGAAGCACTGGTTTAGTTTGTTATTTTTCTGCTTGTTTTTCCAGTATTCTTTTGCACAAAGTTGTACGGGGTACTGGATCACCATAGATGACCACACAGGTTTGAAAAAGTCAATTGTTGAACTTTACAAAAAGGAAGGTGTGCTTTATGGCAGGGTGGTCTATATTTACAAAAGAGGTAAAGATGGGCCGCATTCAAAATGTACGGAATGTAATGGGGCCTTGCACAATCAACCCATCCTCAATATGCTGATTTTATCCAATATGAAATGGTCAGGTTCAGAGTGGGAAGGGGGCACAATCCTCGATCCAGATAACGGAAAATATTACACCTGTACTATTTGGCTCGATGAAGACCAACCTAATCAACTTCATGTGAGGGGCTATATTGGCCCATTTTTCAGAACCCAAGACTGGATTCGCACCACCCAGATCCCAAAAGATTAAAAATTTCTGGCGTCAATAAACTTTTTTGTTGAACTTTTGTTGTTTAAAAGCGATATCAAACTTCAACAAAATGAAATTATTTCTCCAAACATTCTTTCTATTTTTCACTTTTTCTGCACTTGCGCAAACAGGGCAGTTGAGCGGACGCATCCTCAATTCGGCAAACGGAACCGCTGTTAGCCCAGCAAAAATCAATATCACAGAATTACAGTTATTAAAAGCAGCAGATTTAGAAGGTCGCTTCTCTTTTGTAGCCCTGCCACCGGGTATTTATACCATTAAAATTACTGCTCCGGGTTTTGAAGAAAAAGTACAATCTGAAGTACTGGTAACCAATGCTAGACCAACTGATATTGTGATTGAACTAGAAGAAAAAGTTCAGACATCAAAAGAAATCAAAGTTACTGGCGCGCCTTTTCAACGCAGAGCTGAATCTCCAAACTCACTCAAAACACTGAGTGCAACTGAAGTAGAGCGTTTGCCGGGTGCGAACCGCGATGTCAGTAAAGTAATCGCTGCCTTACCTGGTGTTGCTGCGCGCGCGACATTTCGAAACGATATCATCATCAGAGGTGGGTCTCCGGGAGAAAATAAATTCTACCTCGATGGCATCGAAGTCCCGAATATCAATCACTTTGCCACTCAAGGAAGTAGCGGTGGCCCGGTAGGCTTATTAAATGTTAATTTCATCAAAGAAGTCGAGTTTTATTCCGGAGCATTTCCAGCAAATCGTGCCAATGGCTTGTCATCGGTACTTGCCTTCAAGCAAAAAGACGGCAACAAAGATGCGCTCATTACCAACTTTGCATTGGGTTCTTCGGATGCGGCCCTTACTTTTGACGGCCCAATTGGTCAAAAAGGAGATTTCATTTTTTCGTTGCGTCGCTCTTATCTGCAATTTTTATTTGCAGCACTCAAATTACCCATCCTGCCAACCTATAACGACTACCAATTCAAGTTCAACTTCCAGCTCAATCCGAAAAACAAACTTTCAATCATTGGTCTGGGAGCCCTCGATCAGTTCGGTCTCAATCAAAAGGTGAATGACGGTTTAACAGATACCAATCAAATTCAATACAATAACTTTATTCTGGGCAACTTGCCCATGCAAGGTCAGTGGAACTACACCATGGGCGCTGTTTGGCAGCATTCTTCAAAGTCCTCTATCCAGACAGTCGTGCTGAGCAGAAACATGCTCAATAATGAAGCCTATCGTTATAAAAATCTAATCGAAGAGCCACAAAACTTATTGCAAAATTACAGTTCCTTTGAAGCTGAGAATAAATTGCGTTTCGAGCATACCTACCTGAAAAATGGTTGGCGCTTCAATGTAGGTGCAGGTTATGAGTTTGCCAAATATTACAACAGCACATATCAATTATTGACAATTTTTGGGCAGCCAGATACCTTAGATTTTGAATCAGAATTAAACTTGCACAAATTCTCAGCATTCTCTCAGCTCAGCCGTGCCTTTATTAACGAACGTCTACGTTTGTCAGTGGGTGTCCGTATGGATGGCACATCATACAGCGCCCAAATGCGCAATCCTTTCAATCAATTTTCACCGATGTTTTCGGCTTCTTATCGCCTCACCGAAGATTGGGCACTAAACGTCAATATAGCCCGCTACCATCAGTTGCCTTCCTACACCATTCTTGGATTTAGAAATCCGGCTGGTGAGCTTGTGAATCAGCAAAATGGCCTGAAATACATCACAGCTGATCATTTCGTACTCGGAACTGAGTATTTACTGAAATGGAATGCAAGGGTAACACTTGAAGGCTTCTTAAAACAGTACAACAATTATCCTTTTTCACTCAAAGATTCCATCTCACTTGCCAATATCGGTTCTGATTTTGGTGTGGTTGGCAACGAGGCAGTCAGTTCTAGTTCATCAGGTCGCAGTTATGGGGCAGAGTTTTTATATCAACAGAAACTTTACAAAGGATTTTATGCCGTATTGGCTTACACTTGGGTGAGGTCCGAATTCTTAGATAAAAACAATAATTATGTCCCGACATCTTGGGATAGCCGTCATATTGTTTCTTTGACCGGCGGCAAGCGCTTTAAAAATGGCTGGGAATTCGGAATGCGCTGGTTATTCTCCGGCGGGGCTCCTTATACGCCTTATGATATTGCAACTTCTAGTTTGATCAATAATTGGAATATCAACGGAGTTGGTTTGTTAGACTATAACAATTTAAATTCCCAACGTGAAAGTAGTTTTCATCAAATGAATATCAGGGTAGATAAGAAACTCTACTTGAAGCAGTTCAATATGAATTTTTATTTTGATGTTCAGAATGTTTACGGCTATAAAGCAAAACTTGCTCCGATTTTATTGCTCGATACAGATGCGAATGGACAGGCTGTTGTGGATCCTAACGACCCTACACGCTACCAAACTAAACTCATTGAAAATGCATCTGGAATTCTTCAGCCAACGCTCGGTATCATCATCGAATTTGTGACAAAGAAATCCAAATAAGCACTTGTGTAGATTCTCAAAAAAGTGGTATCTTTGCACCCAAATTTATCAATAATGGCAACCAATAGAACTTTTACAATGCTCAAGCCCGATGCAATCGAAAATGGGCACATGGGTAAAATCATCGACATGATTATCAATGCTGGTTTCAGCATCAAAGCAATGAAATACACGCGTCTTTCTGAAGATCAAGCAAAAGCGTTTTACGCAGTCCATTCAGAGCGTCCGTTCTACGGAGAGCTTGTTGAGTACATGACAAGCGGTCCTATTGTTGCTGCAATCCTTGAAAAAGACAACGCAGTTGCAGATTTCCGTGCTTTAATTGGAGCTACAGACCCTGCTGAAGCCGCCGACGGTACTATCCGTAAGGCTTACGCAGAAAGCAAAGGTCGCAATGCAGTTCACGGTTCGGATTCCGATGAAAATGCAGAAATCGAAGGAAAATTCCATTTTACAGCTGCTGAGATTTTTTAAGCTCAACGCCTAATTCCATTTCAAAAGACCGCCTAGCGGTCTTTTTTCATTCATAGCCACATGAAATTTACTGAAGCCATAGAGACGCGCAGAACTTTCGGGATCATTTCTCACCCCGATGCAGGTAAAACTACCTTGACCGAAAAACTTTTGTTATTCGGAGGGGCTATTCAAACTGCTGGCGCTGTTAAAAACAACAAAATCAAGAAGTCCGCCACTTCCGATTTCATGGAAATCGAGAAACAACGCGGTATCTCCGTGGCCACCTCAGTGATGGCATTTGGTTATCATGACAAACAAATCAATATCCTAGATACACCGGGGCACAAAGATTTCGCCGAAGATACTTTTCGCACGCTCACTGCCGTTGACAGTGTGATCTTAGTCATCGACTGTGCAAATGGGGTAGAGGCTCAAACAGAGCGCCTTATGGAAGTTTGTCGCATGCGCAATACGCCAGTTATCATTTTCATCAATAAAATGGACCGCGATGGTAAAGAAGCTTTTGATTTACTCGATGAGCTCGAGTCTAAGCTCAATATCAAAGTGCGCCCCTTAACTTGGCCAATTGGTATGGGTGATCGTTTTCAAGGCGTTTACAATATGTATCAAAAAGGACTCAATCTTTTTTCTGCCAACAAAACAAAAATCGCAGAAGACGTAGTATCCATTGCTGATCTTTCAGACCCCACATTAGATCAAATTATTGGTGAAGCGCCCGCTCGAGAACTCCGTGAAGAAATCGATATGGTAGAGGGTGTTTACGATGCTTTTGATCGCGAGCGTTATTTAGACGGGGAAGTTGCGCCTGTTTTCTTCGGATCTGCAGTCAATAATTTTGGGGTGAAAGAACTACTCGATACTTTCTGTGAAATATCTCCTTCACCTCGAGGAAGAGAATCAGATACGCGCGCAGTAGAACCCTCGGATGAACGCTTTAGTGGCTTTGTTTTTAAAATACATGCCAACCTTGACCCCAAACACCGAGACAGAATTGCTTTTTTAAGAATTGTTTCTGGTCGTTTTGAACGCAATAAGTTTTACCATCATGTCCGCCTCAATAAAGACATGAAATTTCCGAACCCAACATCTTTTATGGCACAAGATAAAAGCGTTATCGACGACGCTTATCCAGGAGATGTCATTGGTTTGTATGATACCGGAAGTTTTAAAATAGGCGATACACTCACCACTGGTGAAAAAATGCTTTTCAAGGGAATTCCTTCTTTTTCTCCAGAAATATTCCAAGAACTTGAAAACTTAGATCCACTCAATTCAAAACAACTCGACAAGGGTATCAGACAACTCATCGATGAAGGCGTAGCACAGCTCTTCATTCAACAACCAGGAAATCGTAAAATCGTGGGTACGGTAGGACAACTTCAATTTGAAGTCATCAATTACCGACTCATACACGAGTACGGCGCCAATTGCCGTTTTGTACCAAGAAATTATTACAAGGCTTGTTGGATCACCACCAATAATGAAGAGCAATTGTCTTCATTCAAGCGCGCTAAAGGTTCCTATTTAGCCTTGGACAAAGATGAAAATTTAGTCTTCTTGGCAGAAACACCATTTTTGTTGCAAATGGCAGAGCAAGATTACCCCGATTTAAAATTCCATCAAACTTCTGCTTTCAAGCTAGAGCAAGACTAAAATCTTGATGTAAATCAAGTCCTTGGAAAGTGTAAATGCATTATTTTAGCACTAAACTATTGCTATGTCCAATCCGTTAGAACGCCGTTCCTTTTTGTCTCGTATGGGCCTTGGTTTAGGTGCCATTTTGATACAGCCCTTTAATTTTTTATCCAAAAATCAACAAAGTCCCATGAACGCTATACTCATACAAAAAATCAGACCACTTGGATTTCAATGGGAAACCCTAGATCCATTTTTGTTTTGTGTGCATCACGAGGATTATTTCCCCAAAGGAAATGCGCAATTGGGCCCCGATCCAAAATACTTTGAAGGTCGCCATATGGGGCAAGATTTCATTGTTAAAGATGGTTTTCGAATGTATCATGGTTCAACAGTTCCTGGATTTCCAGGGCATCCGCACCGTGGTTTTGAAACGATAACAGTGGTAAGAAAAGGCTTAGTAGATCATGCCGATAGTATGGGTGCTGCTGGGCGTTATGGCAATGGCGATGTTCAGTGGATGACGGCCGGAAAGGGTGTTCAACATGCAGAAATGTTTCCGCTACTCAATCAAGATGCAGACAATCCGCTAGAATTATTTCAAATTTGGCTGAACCTACCAAAGAAAAGCAAAATGGTGGCTCCGCATTTTAAAATGTTATGGGCCGAATCCGTTCCCAAATTCAGCGTTGAGACCAACGGTTCAAGCGCTCATGTAGAGGTGCTAGTTGGCGCACTTGGCAATTATAAATCTCAGAATACACCGCCAAATTCATGGGCTGCCGACCCTGCCAATTTTGTGGCGGTTTATAATATTCATTTGGAACCAGGAGCTACTTTTCAATTACCTGCTGCCGTCCAAGGAATCAATCGCAGTATTTATTATTATGAAGGAGAGGGCTTGCAAATTGCACAACAACTGATTGCTCCTTACCATGCTGCAGATGTTGATGCAAGTCAGGGTATTCAATTGGTCAATGGAAACCAAAGCTCAAAAGTATTGGTGTTGCAGGGGCGTCCAATCAATGAACCGGTTGTTCAACATGGTCCGTTTGTAATGAATTCTAGAGAAGAAATATACCAAGCATTCCAGGACTACCAAACCACCCAATTTGGTGGTTGGCCTTGGGAGCGCTACGATCAAGTGCATGATCCAAAATTGGGTCGCTTCGCCAAGCATGCCGATGGTCGAATCGAAGAACCGAAAGGTTAACTACAATTTGTCCTTTTACAAGTTTTCACGCTAAAATGCAGCTCCCAGAAAATATTCAAAAGTTACTGATTATCGCATATGTGCATGAAAATGAACAGCGTGATTTTAGCAAGAGAATTGCTCAGTTAGCCTCGGGTTTAATGCAGGGTGGTTCAATGTAGTTTCAGATAGTGACGAATGATTAAGTCCTTTACTAACTCCAATCGCATAAAACGAAAAAAGTCCGCTTCGTGAGAAGTGGACTTTTTTTCTGTGATTCCGCTGGGATTCGAACCCAGGGCCCATACATTAAAAGTGTATTGCTCTACCAGCTGAGCTACGGAATCTGCCGTTTTGAGGGTGCAAATATACAGATTATCTTTAGATACAACAAAGAATTTTATGGTAATTTCGTAAAAATATTTTCATCTACAATCAATATACTGATTGCCAAGGTTCTAAAAATGATTGATAGGCCGATATTCTTAATAGGTATGATGGGTAGCGGGAAGTCTAGCTTGGCAAGCGCATTGTCTCTAGAGCTGTCGCTTCCGTTACTCGATACTGATACTGCTATTGAAAAAGAAGTGGGATCATCGATTTCTGAAATATTTTTGCAACAAGGGGAGGCCTCTTTTCGTGCTAAAGAGAAAGCGCTTATTCATGCGCTAAGCCTTGAGCCACAAATTATTGCTTGCGGAGGGGGGTTGCCTTGTCATCATGACTTGATGCAAGCGCTGTTGAATAGGGGAGTTGTCATTTATTTGGAGGCGCCTGTAAAATGCTTATTTGATCGGATTTCTGATGAAATACAAAGGCCCCTTTTAGCAAGTTTTGAGGATTTCAATCAACGCCTTATTGAGCGCACAGCAATTTACCAAAAAGCGCACTTAACTTTAGATGCGACGTTGACAGTACAACAATTGGTATCAGAATGCCTGAAGCATTTTAATACAAATCTTTTTTAAACCCAATTGTGAAATTGAAAAAGAAAGGCGAAATGAATTCAGTCTGGCTAGCGGTGCTATTGCTGCCATTGGCAAGCAGTAAATAATAGGCACTCAGGTCTGCGTAAATTGTGCCAGTGGCAGGAATTGTATATTTAACACCGCCCTGTAGGTAACCACCGATTGCAAAAACTTTACCTTCTCTAATTTCAGCCGGATCCGTTTGGTACAGCGTTTCCCAAGAATAGACCCCACTGACATCTAGTTTGTCGTATGTTTTTCTGACTTTACCGATGCCCAATAAAAGGCCAGAACCTCCGTAGCCAGCAAATCCGTTGTCGTAGTCATTGCCGAGGTAATATCTGTTGCCGCCCTCAAATAAAAAATAACTTGTTTTGAGTTGGCTATTGACTGCAAGGATGTATGGATTTGTGTTTGTACTGATTGCGGTTACATAGGAAGTTGTTGTGAGGCTATTTGCTTTTGGAAGTAAATAATTGACGCGCCCGTAGAATGTAACATCTCCGCTACGTGGTATTTCAATATGGGCGTGTAGCCCGGGCATTGTTAATTTTTGTGGCGAACTGCCATTATTCATGAAGTTAGTCAGACTCAAACCACCACCGAAACTTACTTGGGCACTTGATTGGAAATGGATGAAAAGACCGAGTGTTAAAAAAAATAAGTGTTTCATGTGGTGTGATTTACAAGAATCGTTCCAACAAAAATACAGCCTTTTGAAGGACAATAAACAAGCATTTGCTGATAATTCAATTTGAAATGTTTTTTCGTGTAATTATTTCGTCTAAATTTGTTTAAAATGACAAGGGTTCAGTACTTTTTCTCTTTCGTGTTAGCCACGATTTCCTTTATCGCTGCAAGGTCTCTTCAGCAAGAGGGTGTTAAGTCGTATTACCAAGAGTTAGCGCGGTCATTTCAAAAAGAGCAGGGCTTCTTTGACCTCACTGAACCAAATGCTGCACACTACTTACCAATGGGCTTGCAACCATTCTCTGCACTGGCTTCTTTAGATACAAACGCCATGATTGCCATTAGCCACGACTCCCTGAGTGTAATGGCTTATTCTACCTCAAGCAATACTTTTCACTACATGCCTGCTTTGGATGAAGGCACAAAAATCATTCAAGTGGCCTGCCTAGATTCAACGGTAATTTTACTCGATGCAAGCCAGCAATTGTATTTCATGGATGCAGCTCTAAACAAGGCAGTTGCTCCTACACTAGATATCACCCAAGACGACGCAACTTTTGAATTGCTTTGTTTTCATCCCAATTCAAAAAGACTTTTACTACTTGAAGAGCGCAACATAGGTTCTGAAAACGAACAATACGCCATTCAAACCCTGCGTTTTGGATCTCAAAAAATTTCGGAAACCCCTTTATTTCAGTTCGACCAGGCGGCAATTGTTGCTTTTATCCAACAAACCCAAGACCTTGCACTTGATGAGGTTTTTTCTTTTGATCCAATTTCAATGGCGGTTCATCCTCAAACCAATGAACTCTATATCTTGAGTAGTACAGGCGCGATCCTTACACTTGACCAACAAGGGAACTTCCTTTCTTACCAGCAAATAGATGCCCAGCAAATAAGTCAGCCAAGAGTGCTGTCTTTTGACAAAACCGGAGATTTACTTTTAACCGATGGTTCTGTCCTACACCCTGTTATTTTAAAGGTGAAGTGGCAAAAAAAGATTTCTGAGAAGGGGTCCCTCGTTAAATAGGCCATCTAGTACCGACAAATTTTCTGTAAAACCCTCTTGACTATTGAAAAGCTGCTGATATTCGCGGCTAATTTCTTTTTGTCTGCCTAGCCATTCTTTTTTATCAGATGTAGTCTTACCAAGATAAACACTGCTGTATTGCAAAGTTGTATCAAAACCGAGGCACTGCGCAAGCCATTCCCAAATACTTGCATTGAGTGCGATTAAATGACTTGGCTTTTGACGAAAAATGGCGTCGAGGTCATGGGCATAGTGTTCGAAATGCGGTGCATTTGCATAGGCACTTTCCAAAGCTCTCCAGTGATCTGATATCCAATTTTTAGAGTAATCTATCTGACAATCTTTGATAGCTAGCTTGTGACCAGATTCATGAATAATGGGGACATTGAGTTGCAAAATACCGTTCGCGGTAATTATTTCACAGCGTGTCCGAATACTCTGTTTGACAAAATGTTCGTGGATTTCAATCAGTGGCGTAGGGTCGTGGGCCAAAGCCCTCACGTAGGCCAATGACGGAAAGTACGCTGTCTGATAAACGGACATTAGTCAATGAAATGGAAAATGCGATTGAAGCGAATTCCTAAGAAAGAGTCTACAAACGGTGACTTCGAAAACCAAACAAACGAGGCTCTTCCAACAATGTGATCCTCAGGAACAAAGCCCCAGACACGTGAGTCGGCAGAATGAAAACGGTTGTCTCCCATCATCCAATAATAATTCATGGCAAAACGATAGGTGCTTGTTTTTTTACCATCGATGTAGATGTTGTTGCCTTTGATTGCTAACTGGTGACCTTCATAGGCACTGATGATGCGTTTGTACCAGGCTATGTTTTTAACATTGATAGCTATCCGCTGTCCTTTTCTAGGGATTTGAAAGCGATGAAAATCGGTCATGGTGTTATTCACAGCAAAATCTTTTGGAAATTGATCCAAGTTGGCAATTTGCTGTAGCGGTGTCGCTTTCTGTTTTGGATCGAGTTGAGGGTAACGGATATTCTCTAGTCTAATTTTGAAATCGAGTTCTATTTGTCTTTTTTCTTTTTGAGTGAGGTTTAACATATAGTATTGTGGATCACCAAAAGCGTCGAAATCTGTGCGAGCACCATCTGATGAATTTTCTAGGCCGTATCTGGAGAGCATTTCTTCTGTTGAAGGGAAATTTACTTTGGTTTTTTCGATGCGGTACATCAAAGCTTGTCCAGGTGCCACATAGGCCTTTTTGCCATTGACATAAAGCACTGAGTTTTTGATTTCTAAGATATCGCCAGGTGTGCCCACACAGCGCTTGATGTAATTTTCTCGTTTATCAACCGGACGATAAATAAGGCCACCGTGTTTTTGACCGTATTTGCTTTCCTCCATGTACACTGGGAATTCTCCGTTTTGGAAACGAGCTCGGGCCTGATTTTCCAAAAGTCGTGGTTCTGAATGAATTGTTCT
Source organism: Flavobacteriales bacterium (assembly GCA_046091725.1). Classification (GTDB taxonomy): domain Bacteria; phylum Bacteroidota; class Bacteroidia; order Flavobacteriales_D; family Crocinitomicaceae; genus UBA952. The sequence goes on from JBJTCG010000006.1 coordinate 53,154, forward strand.
AGTAGTTTATTTTCTTGAGCACTCGGGTCGCGTCTTTCCCAAATAGCACTGACGTTATTTTTTAAGGCAAATTCGAATAAAGCTTCTTGATTGACTAAGCCATGAAAATCATGCCCCATGAGGCCACTTGGTGTACGAGGGTCGAGGATGGCGGTATCCCCTGAAGGGAAATTAAAGACAACGACATCGTTGCGTTTGATTTTTGCCCAGCCAGGAATTCTAGTGTAATTTCCTTTCTCCCAATTGACGTATGATTTGATATTGACCAGCGGTACGATATTGTGCACCAAAGGGTAGGAG
>JBJTCG010000007.1:0-5736 GCA_046091725.1 Flavobacteriales bacterium
GCCAACTATTCAACAATTAGTTCGCAAAGGAAGAACTGCGGTAGTGAAGAAAAGTAAGTCTGCTGCGCTTGATTCATGTCCACAACGCAAAGGTGTTTGCGTTCGTGTGTACACGACAACTCCTAAGAAGCCGAACTCGGCCATGCGTAAGGTAGCGCGTGTACGTTTGACCAATGGAAAAGAAGTCAACGCTTACATCGGTGGTGAAGGCCACAATCTTCAAGAACACTCATTAGTATTAGTACGCGGAGGAAGGGTAAAAGATTTACCTGGGGTACGTTACCACATTGTTCGTGGTGCAGAGGATACAGCCGGAGTACAAGGCCGTAGCCAACGTCGTTCTAATTATGGTACAAAACGTCATAAGCAGAAATAATTAAAAGCTAGACATCATGAGAAGAAGAAAAGCGAAAAAAATAGCGATCTTACCAGATCCTAAGTTCAACGAAGTAGTCGTTACTAAATTTGTGAACAACCTCATGCTAGACGGTAAAAAAAGTTTAGCATTCCGTATTTTTTACGAAGCATTAGAAATCGTAGAAAAGAAAATTGAAGAAGCTAACGGTCTCGAAACTTGGAAAAAAGCAATCGAAAATGTGACTCCAAGTGTAGAAGTTCGTTCACGCCGTGTTGGTGGAGCTACTTTCCAAATCCCTACTCCAGTTCGCGAAGAGCGCAAGGCATCATTAGCTATGAAATGGTTAATTGGTTACTCACGCAAACGCAACGAGAAAACTATGGCTCAACGTTTGGCCTCTGAAATCATCGCCGCTTCAAAAGAAGAAGGTGCTGCTTTCAAGAAGAAAGAAGATACGCTTCGCATGGCTGAAGCTAACAAAGCATTCTCACACTTCAGATTCTAAGCAATGTCAAGAGATTTAAAATTCACAAGAAACATTGGTATTGCAGCTCACATTGATGCTGGCAAAACCACTACAACTGAACGTATTCTTTATTATGGTGGTGTAAGCCACAAAATTGGAGAAGTTCACGACGGTGCAGCAACAATGGACTGGATGGAGCAAGAGCAAGAGCGTGGTATTACCATTACCTCTGCAGCTACCACCCTAGACTGGAATTACCGCGGTCAAAAATACCACGTAAACATCATTGACACCCCAGGACACGTTGACTTCACAGTTGAAGTAAACCGTTCTTTACGTGTACTTGATGGTTTGGTATTCCTTTTCTCAGCAGTTGATGGTGTTGAACCACAATCTGAGACAAACTGGCGTTTAGCAAATAACTATAACGTTCCACGTATCGGTTTCGTTAACAAAATGGACCGTCAAGGTGCAGACTTCCTTATGGTTTGTCGCCAAGTAAAAGAAATGTTAGGTAGCCATGCGCTTCCACTTCAAATTAACATCGGTGAAGAAGACAACTTCAAAGGTGTTGTTGACTTGATCAACTGGAGAGGTATCGTTTGGAACGAGCACGACATGGGTATGACTTTCCAAGAAGTTGAAATCCCTGCTGATATCATCGACGATGCTCGTCAATTGCGCTCTGAATTATTAGAAGCAGTTGCTGAATTCGACGAAAACCTTATGGAGAAGTTCTTCGAAGACGAAAACTCTTTGACAGAACGTGAAATCCTCGACGCATTGCGTCAAGCTACTATCGCTGGTAAAGTAGTACCAATGATGTGTGGTTCTTCATTTAAAAACAAAGGTGTTCAAGCGATGCTTGACATGGTTATGGAAATCCTTCCTTCGCCACTTGACGTTGACGGAATTACCGGTACCAACCCTAAAACTGAACAAGAAGTTACTCGTAAGCCATCTTACGATGAGCCTTTCTCAGCACTTGCATTTAAAATTGCAACTGACCCATTTGTAGGTCGTTTGTGTTTCGTTCGTGCTTACTCTGGTAAACTTGAAGCAGGTTCTTACGTTTTGAACACTCGTTCAGACAGCAAAGAGCGTATTTCTCGTATCTTCCAAATGCACGCTAACAAACAAAATCAAATTCCTGAACTTGGTGCTGGTGATATCGGTGCAGTTGTAGGTTTCAAAGACATCAAAACTGGTGATACACTTTGTGCTGAAAACGCTCCTATCATTCTTGAGTCTATGGACTTCCCAGATCCAGTAATTGGTTTGGCAATTGAGCCGAAAACACAAGCTGATACAGATCGTCTTTCAATTGGTTTATCTAAACTATCTGAAGAAGATCCAACTTTCCGTGTAAACACTGACGAAGAAACAGGACAAACTATCATCTCTGGTATGGGTGAGCTTCACCTTGAAATCATCATCGATCGTTTGAAGCGTGAATTCAAAGTAGAAGTAAACCAAGGTGCACCTCAAGTTGCTTACCGTGAAGCGATCACTGGTAGCACTGAACACCGCGAAGTTTACAAAAAACAATCAGGTGGTCGTGGTAAATTTGCCGATATCTATGTTAAGATTTCAGCACAAACCAACGAAGAGAAAACAGGTCTTGAATTCATCAATAGCATTAAAGGAGGTAACATTCCACGTGAATTTATTCCTTCAGTTGAAAAAGGCTTTAAAGATTCCATGAAAAATGGTGTATTAGCTGGCTTCCCTATCGATGCATTAGTTGTAGAATTAATTGATGGTTCTTACCACAACGTTGACTCCGACTCTTTGTCATTTGAATTGTGTGCCAAGATGGCTTACCGTGCTGCTTTGAAAAACTGTAGCCCGATCCTTCTTGAACCAATCATGAAATTAGAAGTTGTTACCCCTGAAGAAAACATGGGTGATGTCGTTGGTGACCTCAACCGTCGTCGTGGTATGATGAAAGGAATGGATGACCGCAATGGTGCGAAAGTTTTGAAAGCTGACGTTCCATTATCAGAAATGTTTGGTTACGTAACACAATTACGTACCATCACTTCAGGTCGTGCAAGTTCTTCAATGGAGTTTTCACACTATGCTGAAGCGCCAAGAAACATCTCAGATGATGTAGTAGCAAAATCAAAAGGTTAAGTCAAAGCATAAAAAGTTAAGCAGATGAGCCAAAAAATCAGAATAAAATTAAAATCATACGATCATAATTTGCTCGATAAATCAGCAGAGAAAATCGTAAAAACAGTTAAGTCTACTGGAGCAGTAGTTAGTGGTCCTATTCCACTTCCTACACACAAAAGAATTTACACAGTCTTGCGTTCACCACACGTAAACAAAAAGGCTCGTGAGCAATTCGAATTGTGTGCTTACAAGCGCCTCATGGATATCTACAGCAGTTCTTCTAAAACTGTAGATGCCCTTATGAAGTTAGAGCTTCCAAGTGGAGTTGACGTAGAAATCAAAGTGTAATTTTTAACAACTAGTATATGCCAGGAATTATTGGACGCAAAATCGGGATGACTAGCATCTTTAGTGCTGAGGGCAAATCATTGCCATGCACAGTTATTGAAGCTGGTCCTTGTGTCGTAACGCAAGTGAAGACACAAGACAGAGATGGTTACGATGCAGTTCAGTTGGGCTTCGGTGTTCGCAAAGAAAAGAACACTCCCAATGCATTGAAAGGTCATTTCAAAAAAGCAAACACGGCTCCTAAAGCCAAATTGGTTGAATTCAAAGGCTTTGATGCCGCGAATTTGGGTGATGCCATTGAAGTAAACATCTTTGAAGAAGGTGAATTCGTTGACGTAACCGGTATCACAAAAGGTAAAGGTTTCCAAGGGGTTGTCCGTCGCCACAACTTTGGTGGTGTTGGTCAGTCTACTCACGGTCAGCACAACCGTCTTCGTGCACCAGGTTCAATTGGTGCTTGTTCCTACCCTGCACGTGTATTCAAAGGAATGCGCATGGCGGGTCAGATGGGTAACAAACAACGCAAGATGGCTAACCTTCAAATTTTAAAGGTAATTGCAGACAAGAATCTCGTGATCATTAAAGGATCGATTCCTGGTGCAAATGGTTCAACCGTAACAATTAGCAAGTAATGAAACTCAAGATCTACGATTCAAAAGGTACAGCTACTGCGAAGTCAGTAACCCTTTCAGAAGAGGTGTTTGGAATTGAGCCAAACAACCACGCTATTTACTTGGATGTAAAACAACACCTTGCTAACAAGCGCCAAGGTACCCACAAAGCCAAAGAACGCAATGAAATCGCTGGTTCTACCAAGAAATTAAAGCGTCAAAAAGGTACAGGTGGTGCACGCGCAGGTAGTGCTAAATCTGGTACACGTGTTGGTGGAGGTCGTATTTTCGGTCCACGTCCACGCAACTACCACTTCAAGTTAAATCTCAAATTAAAGCGTTTGGCAAGAAAATCAGCATTTTCTTTCAAAGCTAAAAATGATTCCTTGATGGTCATCCAAGATCTCAACATGGAAGCAAAAACTAAAGATTTCAAATCTCTACTTGCTTCTTTAAATATTGAGAACCAAAAAGTACTTTTCATCCTAGGTGAAAAAACGGACAGCGTTTACCTCGCTGCACGTAACCTTGGACGCGTAAAAGTCGTAACAGCTGATTCCTTTAACACTTACGATGTATTGAATGCTTCTAAAGTGATTTTGGCTGAAAGCTCTATTGAGAAAATTCAAACGATTCTTAACTAAGCGTTATGCAAACAATTATCAAGAAGCCGGTTATTACGGAAAAAGCAACAAAATTGAGCGAGCTATCTAATCGCTTCACTTTTGAAGTGGACCGTAAAGCCAATAAGATCGAAATTAAAAATGCCATCGAAAAGATGTATGGAGTACATGTCACAGATGTTCATACATTAAATTATGGTGGTGGGGTATCCTCTGTGAAGTACACGAATAAAGGCATTGTTGAGCAAAAAAGCAAACAATGGAAGAAGGCTGTAGTAACGATAGCAGATGGTGAAACCATTGATTTATTTAACAATTATTAATGTTTAACCATGAGTTTGAAAAAATTTAAACCAACAACTCCGGGTCAGCGCCACAAAGTAGCTACTGATTTTGCAGAGCTTACCAAAGCGACCCCAGAGAAGAGTTTGTTGGCCCCAATGAAAAAATCAGGTGGACGTAACAATGACGGTCGTATGACCATGCGTTACCTTGGTGGTGGTCACAAACAAAGATACCGTATCGTCGACTTCAAACGCGAAAAGTTTGATGTCCCTGCTACAGTTAAATCTATTGAATACGATCCAAATCGTACAGCTAATATCGCATTGTTATACTATGCTGATGGTGAGAAACGTTATATCATCGCTCCTAACGGTTTAAAAGTTGGTGACGTACTTCTTTCAGGTAAAAACGCTACGCCAAATGTTGGACACGCGATGTTCTTGTCAGATATTCCACTCGGTACAGTAATTCATAACATCGAATTAAAGCCAGGAAATGGTGGTATCATCGCTCGTGGAGCTGGTACTTATGCGCAATTGAACGCACGTGATGGTAAATACGCAATCGTAAAAATGCCATCTGGTGAAACAAGAATGATTCTTACGACATGTCTTGCTACAATTGGTTCTGTCTCTAACGCTGAGCACAATCTTGTGGTCTCAGGTAAAGCAGGACGTTCTCGTTGGTTGGGTCGTCGTCCACGTGTACGTGGTGTCGTGATGAACCCAGTTGATCACCCGATGGGTGGTGGTGAAGGCCGTAATGCCGGTGGTCACCCACGTTCAAGAAATGGTATGCCTGCTAAAGGATTTAAAACTAGATCTAAGCGCAAGTATTCCGATAAGTTTATTGTAGAAAGAAGAAAGAAATAATTAAGGTATGAGTCGTTCATTAAAGAAACCACCGTTTGTTCACTATAAGTTGATG
>JBJTCG010000008.1:0-4548 GCA_046091725.1 Flavobacteriales bacterium
ATACTCTACCTGACTTAAATCATTTTGCACCAAATCGATAGCTATCTCCTCAGCTTTTGCTCGACCACTATTTTCCAATAGATGTTTAATCATAACTGGTTGATAAACATGACTCATTCGCATGTTTTTGATCAAGTAAGATCTAAGTTTTTCAAAAAATGTCATTACAAAAGTTGTTTCATCCACTCCAACGTCTCCGCATCACTACTCCACACAATGAAAAATATACAGATGACAATTGGCACCATGAGTATGATTTAAGCCAAATATAAGAAATATCAAAGGTAGTGACCATCATGACCGAAAATCTGAGAACGGTTAATGGGGCAATTGATGATGTTGGAAGTATAGGAGGTGACCCACGTAACCAAATCTCATTTTTTCAGTACACTACCTGCGGTTAATTGTCGTTTGGTTCAACATGGAAGAAATTCAAGAAAAAAAGAAGAAAAAGTTTCGGTATTTACGCATCACTTATTTCACTACCCTACATATCCTCTCTGCCTTTGCAATTTTTTTGATGCTGACTGCCTTGGCGGTTAAATTCAAATGGACCAACGAAAAAGGCAACGTAGATATCAATAACCGCTATTTCAGCTCGATGGCTGAGCAATATGGTACAGATTTGAAGTCGAAGAAGGCCAATCTGAACCGCGAAGAGAGTTTGTTGTTGCAGAAAATTGGCTTATTGGCCAAATACAATCCTATCGATGCTGCAAAGATCAATCAGGCTTATTTTCTGACCAAAGACCTCGGGGTGGCGCGTCGTATGTTCGATGCAGCGGCATTGTTACTCAAAGACAATCGCTTGTTTCAGAAAGAACTCAGAAAAATCAAGGCCAAAAACAACCCGAAGTCTTTGTTCGAGTTTTCGAATTATGCAGTTTGGAAAACTTTCTGTGATGCAGTCCGAAAAGATAAGGCTGCTATTGACTCTGCTTCTCGGATCACTGGCGTAGAATCCAGGATGATTGTGATGTGCTTGGTTGGTGAGCAAGTGAGGATGTTCAATGCGAATCGCGAGCGCTTTAAGCAATATGTGTATCCGTTTAGTCGGGTCATATTACCGAAAAACCGTGGCTATGGCGTGACCAGTATTTTGGAGCACACCGCTTTGCAGATTGAACAAAACTTGATCAATGAAAAAAGCCCGTTTTATCCTGGTGACTATTTTTACAAATGTCTGAATACCACAGATGCAGCGCCAGGTTTAGTGGTAGACAGCATCAAGGCGCACCAACACAAAACCATTCAGCGCCTCATTATGGGTGGCGATCATTTTTATTCGTATTTGTATACGGCCTTTCTGATCAGGCAATACCAAGCCCATTGGCAACGCGCTGGCCAAGACCTCTCGTTCAGGCCAGAAATTGTGGGTACACTCTTCAACCTAGGTTTCCATAAAAGCAAACCAAAAAAGAATCCTGAAGTAGGTGGATCTTCGTTTAGCGTTGGCAATAAAGAGTATACGTTTGGTGGGCTTTGCTACGAGTTTTATTACAGCGGTGAAATGCTTCGGGACTTCCCCATTACGGCCAAACCTTTTGTGCCTGTAGCTGAGCTAATGCAGAAAAATAAAGAACACCTCGATAAAGTTCAACAAGCCATGCAAGCGCATGATACAATTGCAGTACCTTTGCAGCCCTAATTAAGCCCATGAAACGCATCAACGCCTACAAAAAATTATTCCAAATTGACAATCAAATAGAGTTGGCTGCGCTGAAGCAAACGTATCGGGCACTGGTCAAGCAGTGGCACCCTGATAAGTTTCAGGACGGAGACCCACTCAAAGAAGAAGCCGAAGAAATGGGGCGCCAGATAGTCGATGGGTATCATTTTTTAGTGAGCATAGCGCCTGAAACCAAAGCTGCCCAGCTCGAAGAATACCAAAAAACCATCAATGAATGTGGCATTGCCGATTTCCGTCATAAAGGTTTGTTGTTGGAAATTACCTTCACCAATGGTGCCAGCTATGAGTATTTTGGCGTCAATGCCAATGTCTACAAAAAGCTGATCAATGCCGACAAGCAAGTGCGCTTTGCAAAGCGTTTCATCTACGAAAGCTTCTTGTACCGCCAATCAAAGAAAGCGTCGGTAGAGGCGTAGCTGGCTATTACTCCGTATCTTCAAATTCATCCAAAGAATCTAAGGGGCCGTCTAGGAGTTGACTGCTTTGTGAGGCCGGTAATTCTTCTACTTTGCGCAGCTTTGACATCAATTGATTGGTGCGGGTAGTGACTAGTTTTTCGAGTTCGGTGTCGGCCTCAGAGATTTTCTTGCGGGCTTTTTCCAAAACGCCACCAAATTTGGTGAATTCGGTTTTGACAGCGCCCAAGATTTGCCATACTTCGCTCGAGCGTTTTTGGATCGCGAGTGTCTTGAAGCCCATTTGCAAGCTATTGAGCATGGCCGCTAATGTTGTTGGGCCCGTAACAATGATTTTGTACTCGCGCTGTAGCGTGGCCACGAGTTCTGGTTGTCTGACCACTTCGGCAAACAAACCTTCGATTGGTAAAAACATGATACCGAAATCGGTGGTGTGTGGCGGGTCGATGTATTTGTCGCGGATGTCTTTGGCAAATTTCTTGATGCTATTTGAAAGTGCTTTGTTGGCGGAGTCAATGCCCGCGATATCGCCTTGATCATAGGCGGTTTGTAAACGAACGTAGTCTTCTTGTGGAAACTTGGCGTCGATTGGCAAATAGACTTCTTGGCCGAGGTCGTCTTTGCCCGGAAGTTTAATGGCAAATTCTACTAGGTCGTTGGATCCTTTTTTGGTTTTGACATTGGCCTCGTATTGTTCTGGTGCCATGATCTGCTCTAAGATATTACCCAACTGAATTTCACCGAGGACTCCTCTTGTTTTGACATTGGAAAGAACTTTTTTGAGATCCCCGACCCCATTGGCCAAACTTTGCATTTCGCCAAGACCTTTTTGCACTGCTTCTAGCCTATCGGAAACTAATTTGAATGACTGCCCCAGACGCTCCTCGAGTGTTTTGTGGAGTTTTTCGTCTACGGTTTCGCGCATTTTTTCGAGCTTAGCTTCAGTGGATTTCATGAGCTCTGATTGCTTGGCAGACATGCTTTCTGAGAAGTTTTTCAATGAATTGGAGAGTTCGTCGCGGTTGTCTTTGGCGTTTTTGTTGAGGCCCTCTGAAATGAGCGTGAGTTTTTCTTCTAGTTTTTGGGTGAGGCGATCAAGGCCTAGCGTGAGTTCGTCGCGGTTTTGGCGCAAAGCTTCTGAGAGCTCTTGGCGGTTGTCTTTGAATTGAGCGGCCATCATTTCCTTGATGAGTTGCTCTGCATTGTTGTTTTGCTGGGCATTGAGTTTATTGAAAATCAATAATAACAAAACCAGGTTAAGCAACACAAGCGCAATGACAAAATAGAAGATCATAACAAATAAATTTCTACGAAGGTAAGCCACAAGATCGTAAATTTTTTACGTTCCATGAAGATTAATTTTCTAGCAGCCATTTACAGAACAATCCTTAACTTTAGAGGAATGAAAAAGCTGATTTTTTGCCTCTTACTTACACTCTGTAGTTTTCAAACACAGGCCCAAACTTTTGCCCGCAGTTGGAATGCCTGGTTTGGACAGCTTCAGGGCGGCGCCACTCAAGCACAACAACAATTGGGGGCAAACTACACGCTTGGTATTTATAAATCTGTCAACAACCATGGCTACGGCCTTGATTTTAACAATGCCATTTTTCCTGATCTTCGTCTGATCAGTGGTTCGGTCAGCGTTAGTCAAGACCTCATGCGTTTGCGCCGCAACAGACGCACCCCATTTTACTTTTATGCCAACCTCGGCCTAGGCCTCACGCATTTGCGCAGCACAAATATCCAAGATAATTTTTTACTCAACGGCGACGACATGCTTCATGTCAATGTGGGCCTCAGCCCTACCTACTTTTTCTCCAGAGATTTCGCACTGCAGCTCAAATTGCAATACCAAAAAATGGGCTTGACCGACACGCCCCTCACCCAAACCTTACAAGCCAACTTAGGTATCTTTTTTATCATTCCTGCCTTCAAACCTTTCTAAGTTGTAGTTGTTCTTCCAATAAAACTTATGTCATTGATCCGTATAGACCGCCCAGAAATCGAAAAAATGGGCCGCATCGACCGCCTGAACCTCGTCAATAGCTGCACTGGCTATAAATCTGCTAACCTCATTGCCACCATTTCAAATGAAGGCAAAACCAATGTTGCTGTTTTTTCGAGCGTCACGCATCTAGGCAGTGACCCCGCTTTGATCGGCTTTATTTTAAGGCCCACAACAGTGCCCCGACACACCTACAAAAACATCAAAGAATACGGCTATTTTTCAGTCAATCATATCACTTCCTCACAAATTGCAGACGCGCACCATACCTCGGCCAATTACCCCGAAGAAATCAGTGAATTTGAAGTCACTGACCTCGAGCCAGTTTACCACGGCGGTTGCCCTGTACCTTTTGTGAAAGGCAGCCCTGTTAAATTGCTGTGTAAATATGTCAACGAATACCTCATCGAAGAAAACGGCTGCATCCACGTCAT
>JBJTCG010000009.1:0-18981 GCA_046091725.1 Flavobacteriales bacterium
AAGTTACAGAACGTTAGCTGGTAATACCGAGACTGCCGATAAAAAGTGGTATGTTGTGGATGCTGAAGGTCAAACCGTTGGTCGTTTGGCAAGTAAAGTTGCCAAAATCATCCGTGGAAAATATAAAACCTGTTACACTCCGCACGCGGACTGTGGCGACAACGTAATCGTTATTAACGCAGAAAAAATTGCTTTCTCTGGAACAAAACTCCAAGATAAAGAATACGTGCGTTTCTCTGGTTACCCAGGTGGTCAGCGTTTCACTTCTGCTGAAAACATGCTCAAAAATCACCCTGAGCGCTTAATTGAAAAAGCTGTAAAAGGTATGCTTCCTAAAAATGCTTTAGGTCGTAAACTTTACACCAATTTAAAAGTATATCAAGGTACTGCTCACAAACACGAAGCGCAGCAACCTGAATCATTGAATCTTGATACCCTCAAATAAATCGTATGGAAGTCATTAATGCACTAGGAAGAAGAAAAACTGCGGTAGCCCGCGTTTATTTAACCAAAGGAAAAGGAAACATCTCTATCAACAAACGTGAGATGACTGAATTCTTTCCAATTGACTTTCTTCAAGCTAAAGTTCACCAACCATTTGCACTTACAGGTACTGAAGGTCAATACGACATCAAAGTAAACGTAGTAGGTGGCGGAATCAACGGACAAGCTGAAGCCATTCGTTTGGGTATTTCAAGAGCACTTGTTGAAGTCTCTGCTGACTACAAACCAATGTTGAAAGTAGAAGGTCTCATGACTCGTGATCCACGTATGGTTGAACGTAAGAAACCAGGTCAACCAAAAGCAAGAAAGAAATTCCAGTTCTCGAAACGTTAATCCGTTTCAGAGCTCGTTTAGCATCCAAGCACTGCAGTACCTGCCATTTGGCCCCTTCAGTGTTGCTTTTAATTTTTAGGAACGTAAACAAAAACAAAATATGTCTAAATTAACTTTTGAAAATCTCCTTGACGCAGGTGTACATTTTGGTCACCTTAAGCGCAAATGGAATCCTGCAATGGCTCCTTACATCTTCGAAGAGAAGAAAGGAATCCACATCATTGACCTCAACAAAACACTCGTACACCTTGATCACGCATGTGCTGCAATGAAGCAAATCGCTAAATCAGGTAAAAAAGTACTTTTTGTTGCTACTAAAAAGCAGGCAAAAGAAATCGTTGCAGAGCGCGTAACAGCTGTCAACATGCCATTCGTTACTGAACGTTGGTCAGGTGGTATGCTTACCAACTTCCAAACTACTCGTAAGTCTATCCGTAAAATGACGCTCATCGACAAAATGAAGTCTGATGGTACATGGGATACACTTAACAAACGTGAAAAACTATTCAAAAGCCGTCAACGTGAGAAACTCGAAAAAACTTTCGGATCTATCGCAGACATGACGCGTCAACCAGCTGCTATTTTCATCATCGATATCTTGAAAGAGCACATCGCTTTGGCTGAAGCACGTCGTTTGAATATACCTACTTTTGCAATGGTAGATACCAACTCTAACCCGAAATTAGTAGACTTCCCTATTCCTGCTAACGACGACGCAACAAAATCAATTACCCTCATTATCGATGCCATTTGTGGAGCGATCAAAGAAGGTCTTGAAGAGCGCAAGAACTTAAAAGCAACTGACAAAGATGAAGCTCCTGCTGAAGTAGCAGCTGAAACAGCGACAGAAAGCGCAGAATAATTCACTTTTAAACTCTAATAAAATGGCTATTACAGCTGCAGATGTAAACAAATTGCGCCTTCAAACAGGTGCAGGTATGATGGATTGTAAAAATGCTTTGGTTGAGGCCAACGGCGATTTCGAAGCTGCCATCGACATTCTTCGTAAAAAAGGTCAAAAAATTGCTGCAAAACGCGGTGGTAATGACGCAAAAGAAGGTCTCATCATGGCACAAGCTACCGCTGATGGTTCAGCAGGCGTTATCCTTACCTTGAACTGTGAAACAGACTTCGTTGCTAAAAACGATGGTTTTGTATCATTTGTACAGTCTTTAGTTGATATCGCCCTTACTAATTCACCTGAAAGTGTTGATGCCCTTAAAGCGCTTCCTTATGACAGCCGTTTGACTGTTGACGAAAAAATCACTGAGCAAATCGGTGTTATCGGTGAAAAGCTTGATTTATCAGCTTATGCAGTTGTACGTGCAGCAAACGTTGTTGCCTACAACCACCCAGGAAACCAATTAGCTACATTAGTTGGTTTAACTGTTGCTGGTGATGAAGTTGCTGAAGCAGGACGTCAAGTGGCAATGCAAGTTGCTGCCATGGCTCCTATCGCCATCAACAAAGACGGAGTAGACCAACGCACAATCGAGCGTGAAATCGAAATTGGTAAAGAATTAGCTATCCAAGAAGGTAAACCAGCCGACATGGCAGAAAAAATTGCCCTTGGTCGTTTGAACAAATTCTTCCAAGAAAATACACTCTTGAGTCAAGCATTCGTTCGTGACAACAAAATGTCTGTAGAACAATTCTTAAACAGCACTGCTTCTGGCCTTACTGTTTCTGACTTCCAACGTTTCTCATTGAGCTAGTCGCTCTTGAAATAAAGAAAAAAGCTATCGAAATCGGTAGCTTTTTTTTTACCCCTGTTATTCTAATCTCGAATCATATTATATTTGTCAAGCATATGAAATACAAACGCATTCTTCTCAAACTCTCTGGTGAATCCCTAATGGGTACTAAACAATTTGGCATCGACAACCAGCGTCTCAGCGCCTACGCGAGTCAAATTAAAGAAATACACAACCAAGGAGTAGAAATTGCAATTGTAATTGGTGGCGGAAATATTTTCCGTGGTGTACAAGCTGAAGAAGGCGGCATGGACCGCACCCACGGCGACTACATGGGAATGCTTGCCACCATGATCAACTCTATGGCACTACAAGCTGCCTTAGAAAGCGCTGGTATCAGTACGCGCTTGCAATCGGCCATTGAAATGAAAGAAATCGCTGAGCCTTTTGTGCGCCGCAAAGCTGTGCGACATCTTGAAAAAGGGCGCGTTGTCATATTTGGTGCCGGAACCGGAAATCCATTTTTTACCACAGATTCAGCGGCATCACTGAGGGCAATAGAAATCAATGCCGATGTTATTTTAAAAGGAACACGCGTAGATGGCATATACACTGCTGATCCGTATAAAGATCCGAGTGCAACCAAATTTGACCACATCACCTTTGACGAAGTTTATGCCCGTGGCCTAAATGTCATGGACATGACCGCTTTTACACTCTGTAAAGAAAACAATTTACCAATCATCGTTTTTGACATGGATACCCCTGGCAATTTATTGCAACTTATGGAAGGTAAAAATGTCGGAACCTTAGTTAGTGCCTCATGACCGAAGAACTTACCATGATTTATGACGAATTCAAGGAGTCTAATCAAAAAACCTTGAATCACCTAGAAAATGAATTGATCAAAGTACGTGCTGGTAAAGCCAGCCCTGCCATGTTGAGTGGTGTTATGGTTGAATATTATGGCTCCATGACTCCTTTGCAACAAGTAGCCAATGTCAATACCACAGATGCACGTACCATCATTGTGCAGCCCTGGGAGAAACCATTACTCAACGACATCGCCAGAGGCATCATGAATGCTAATTTAGGCCTGAATCCACAAAACAATGGTGAGCAACTCATCATTACGGTACCGCCACTTACCGAAGAGCGTCGCCGTGATCTCGTGAAAAAGGCAAAAGCGGAGGCTGAGCAAGCCAAAGTAGGCGTGCGCAACAACCGCAAAGATGCTCTTGACATGATCAAAGACCTCAAAAATGAGGGTTTATCAGAAGATATGGTCAAAGTTGCCGAAGAAGAGGTACAAAAAATCACCAATAGTTACATCAAAAAAATTGATGAGCTAGTAGAGGTCAAAGAAAAAGACATCATGACTGTGTAAGCAGTTCCATGACGCTTTCTTTGTTTGCGTTCTCCATTAATTTCAATGATTTATTGCTCAAAATCAAGAGCGGTATTTGCTTTTCAAGGCACAAATCGATGTCATGGCTCGAAAATATAGCCGTTCGATTTGCATCCTGCTGCACCCAAACTTCGAGTTGAGCAAGCAACAAGTCCCGATTGAAATAATCTAAAAAAGAAGCCGGTTCATCAAGTACCATGAAGGGTGTATCTTGAACAATTGCTCGGGCTAAACTTCCTAGTTGTCTTTCGCCATCACTCAGTTTTTGGGTAGCAACCTCGGCAAGTTCACTCAAATTTAATTGTCGCAGTACTCTTGCAATATTTTGCTCATCTTCGGGATTCAAACGGCCCAAAGGGCCCAGATATGGCAAACGGCCCAAAGCTACATATTGATATAAGGTCAAGGCTTCTACACCATTGAACATACTAGAGACATAAGCAATTTCTTTGGCACGTTGTCCATGATTTTTGATCAGGTCAGTAAGTTGATTACTGCCAAGCTCAATTTGTCCATTAAGTAGAGGCAGTTGCCCTATCATTGACTTTAGTAAAGTTGATTTACCAGATCCATTTCTGCCAATCAAAGCATAAACCTTTCCAGGCTTTAACACTAGATCTGAAATTTCAAGGAGTACTTTGGAATACCCCACCTGGACATTTTTAAATCGAATCATTGGCGGCGCAGCATTAAGTAAGCAATATAGGGTGCCCCTACAAAAGAGGTGAGCACATTTACTGGAATACTTATCCAAGGATCCAAGAACAAAATAAGTAGATCAATAGCCACTAAAAATAAGGCACCAAAACAAACCGAAAATAAAATAAGTTGTAAATGATCTTGGTTACGCAATAAGGAGCGAGCCATATTTGGTATGGCCAAACCAATAAATGCAATAGGGCCACAAAACGCAGTGACACTTCCCGCGAGTAAAGCCGTAAGTAGCAGAATGATCATTCTGAGGCGCTTCACATTGATGCCTAGCTGCTGAGCGTGAACGGAGCCCAAGACCATTGCATTTAATCCCTTAACCAAAACCAAACTGAATGATACACCAGATAGCACCAGTATTACCAACCAAGGTTGCTGTGAGGCACTCATTTGCTGCAAAGAACCCATATTCCAAATAAATAATTGCTTCACCTGTTCAGGTGCTGCAAAAGTTTGTAATACGGCTTCTATAGCACCCGTAAAACTGGCAAACATTAAGCCAATAACCAATAAAGATTGTAGGTTCTGCACACGACGCGCTACAAAAAACATCAGGCTTGCAGCTAAAAATGCACCGAGCATAGATGCAGCTACGTAACTCAACTCATTCAAAAAAACAGGTGTTGCGCCTAGTATAACAATAGAAATAAACAAACTCGCACCCGAATTTATACCCAATACATAAGGGCCTGCCATCGGGTTTTGAAATAGATTTTGCATCAGCAAACCACTCAAAGAGAGACCAGCTCCGGCAAGAACAGCACTCAGTAATCTTGGAACTTGAAATTCCCAAAAAATCAAATTACTATTTGAACCCTCGTGCTGTTGGAAAACAAAAAGATGCGCCCAACTCAAAATGATGAGTAGGATAAAACTAAAAACAAGGAACTGAAAGCCGCGCTGCTTCATTTTACTAAGGCATAAAAATGCAACTTTTTTGGCTTTCCTGTAGCTATTTGACTTAAATCTGAAAGCAGCCAGTCTGGATGAACAGCCGTTTGTTCCCAATATTTATTTGTTTGGGCGGTATAACAATAAACTGTTTTGTTAAAGAAAGGAAAAAAAGTTGCTTTCGGAAATTGTCGTTGAAGGGCTTTACGACTAGGTTGCCCTGGATTGAGCCAAAGTGTAACTATGGAACCGCGTTTAAGAATTTCAGGCAAACTTTTAAATACACTGCCTGTACCTTTTTCGTTGGCAAAAAGATAGGCCATTCCCGCATCTTTGTATAACTGAGCTTCAAAACTTTGTCCAGCAGGAGCAATCCATTGATCTCCATAAAGATTTCCGCTTATGAGCACGGGAAGTTGATTTGAACGATTCTTTTGTTGAATGCTGCGCTGAAGGGAAGAATATTTTTGTTCAACAGCACTAAAAAAAGCTTGCGCTTTTTCAAAATGACCACTCATAACACCAAATAAGAGCACCCACTCGGCCCTTGCAAGCGGTGTTTTTTCACGCCATTCGTAATTGGGTATTTGCCAAACTGATGAGCCTTTTAGTCGCTGAAGCTGTTTATATTCATTACCAAATCCACTGTAAACAACGATTTGTGTTCCATTTTTTAAGAATTTATCAGCAGAAAAACCTTGCTCTGCGTTTAAATCTTCAATCTTACCCGCTTTTATCAACGCCTTTACTTTGGGGTCATGGACATACTTTGCAGCAGAAATAGCGCTCAACTTTTGCTGTTGATTAATTGCACAAAGCATGCCTACATGAGTGGCGCTAAGGGCTGCAATTCGCTGGAAAGGTTTATAAAAATGAAAGACGTGCTGTCTGCCACCAAAATCTGGATCGATGATTTCAATCTTAAAACCGTTTTGAATGCGATAAATACGCAGGTATTCACTGTGTTTACATTGATTGCTTTTGGCTGACTTTTGGGCTTTTTGCGGTGCACCGCAACTAAAAAGCAACAGAAGAAAACCTAAAAATGCTAGCTTAATATGACTCTGAAGCATTCGGAAAATCACCTGATTGCACATCATTTTTGTAGTCCTGAAAAGCTTTGAGCATATGTGCATGGAGGTTATTGTATTTGCGCAAGAATCGAGGGTTGAATTCATTGTTGATACCCAACATATCGTGAATCACCAAAACTTGACCGTCTACTCCGTTTCCGGCACCAATACCAATCACTGGGATTGAAATCATTTGTGCCACCTTTGCAGCCAAAGCAGCAGGAATTTTCTCGAGTACAATGGCAAAGCAACCCACTTCTTCAAGCGCTTTGGCATCTTCAATAAGGCGCAGGGCTTCTTCCTCTTCTTTGGCACGCACCACGTAGGTTCCAAATTTATAAATAGACTGAGGTGTCAAGCCTAAGTGCCCCATCACCGGAATACCGGCAGTTAGGATGCGTTTGATTGAATCTAGGATTTCTTGACCGCCTTCCATTTTAACCGCATGCCCTCCAGATTCTTTCATGATTTTGATGGCACTTGACAACGCTTCTTTGGAGTTTCCTTGATAAGAACCAAAAGGCATATCGACCACCACAAGTGATCTTTTAACAGCCCTTACCACACTTGAAGCGTGGTAAATCATTTGATCGAGTGTAATTGGTAAGGTCGTTTCGTGGCCAGCCATTACGTTAGAAGCGGAGTCACCAACAAGAATGACATCAATGTTGGCTTCATCGACAATTTTTGCCATTGAGTAGTCATAGGCCGTCAGCATCGATATTTTTTGCCCCCCTTGCTTCATTTCCAGCAAGGAGTGTGTAGTAATCTTTTTATGGTTGTTGTGTACAGACATGTCTAAAGGTTTTCTAGATAAGCATTGACATTTTGCTCAATTCGAGCGACGATGTCCGAGGTAGCGGCTTTCTCAAATGTTTGACCTGTAATGCGCTCGTATAATTCGATGTAGCGCTCTGAGATGGTTTGAACGAAGTCGTCGGGCATATTTGGCATTTGTTGGCCCTCAAGACCTTGAAACCCATTTTCGATGAGCCATTGACGCACAAATTCTTTGGATAATTGCTTTTGTGCTTCGCCATTGGCTT
Organism: Flavobacteriales bacterium; assembly: GCA_046091725.1. Lineage (GTDB taxonomy): Bacteria > Bacteroidota > Bacteroidia > Flavobacteriales_D > Crocinitomicaceae > UBA952. The sequence goes on from JBJTCG010000009.1 coordinate 7,661, forward strand.
GACGCGCTTCATAGCCATCGGCATAAAAATAACGCGAAGAATCTGGCGTGTGAATTTCATCAATTAATATGACTTCTCCATTTCGAAGCCCAAATTCGTATTTGGTATCCACAAGGATCAGACCCCTTGCGGCAGCCATTTGTGTTCCTCTTTCAAACAAAGCTCGGGTGTAGGTTTCCATTTGTTCATAGATTGCTGGATCCACCAAACCTCTTGATAGGATATCTTCTCTGGAAATATCTTCATCATGCCCCTCTTCTGCTTTGGTAGCTGGTGTAATAATTGGGCTCGGCAAGCAATCATTTTCTTTAAGGCCCTCTGGCAATGAAACCCCACAAAGCATTCTTTTTCCTGCTTTGTATTCACGGGCAGCGTGACCAGCTAAATAACCGCGTATTACCATTTCAATGCGAATTGGCTCACAGGCATGACCAATGGCTACTGATGGGTCTGGGGTAGCAATAAGCCAATTGGGCACGATATCTTTGGTTGCGTCCAAGAATAGGGTTGCAACTTGATTGAGCACCTGACCTTTGAAAGGAATACCCTTTGGTAAAATATGATCGAAAGCTGAAATTCTGTCTGAAGCAACCATCACGAGTAACCCATTGTCAAGGGTATAGACGTCGCGTACTTTTCCGTTGTATACGTTGGTTTGTCCTTTGAAATGAAATGAATTGCTGGTGAGGGCTTGCATAGTTGATAAGGGTAATTTATAATTGTTGTTCTTTGATTGCTTGTTTATCTAGCTTTTGTTGCTTTTCGTGTTGTTCAGCGACATCAAATGCTTCAATGATTTGTTTGACCAAACGGTGTCTGATGACGTCACTTTGTCCTAGGCGAATGATTTGAATATCGTCGATGTCTTTGAGTACATCTAGCGCATAAGCCAAACCTGAACGCTGTTTGGAGGGAAGGTCTACCTGTGACATATCACCGGTAATGACAAATTTGGCGGTCATGCCCATGCGGGTCAAGAACATTTTCATTTGCATTTGAGTGGTATTTTGCGCCTCATCAAGTATCACAAAAGCTTTATCGAGGGTACGGCCGCGCATAAAAGCAAGGGGCGCAATTTCAATCACGCCAAACTCGATCATGTCTGCTAATTTTTCTGCAGGAATCATGTCACGTAAGGCATCGTAGAGCGGCATGAGGTATGGATCTAGTTTTTCTTTGAGATCACCTGGTAAGAAACCTAAATTTTCTCCGGCCTCTACGGCCGGACGCGTCAAAATGATGCGCTTTACTTCTTTGGCTTTGAGCGCTCTTACAGCCATAGCGACTGCCGTGTAGGTTTTTCCAGTACCGGCAGGGCCCACTGCAAAGACCATGTCGGACTGCATGACCGCTTGAACCAGTTTTTTTTGATTGACCGTTCGTGCCTTGATTTTGACACCGCCATTCCCGTGCACGAGCGTTTCAGAGCCATCGTCGTGGGAGAGCATTTTGGCGCCATCTTGTAACATTAGGTTGTCTATGTTGTTTTCGGTCAATGCGTTGTAGGTTTGGTAGTGCTGCACAAATAAAGCAAACTTGCGTTCAAATTCGTCCATTACTTCGTCGTCACCGGCAATATTGATTTCATTGCCTCTAGCCATCACTTTGAGCTTAGGAAAATAACTCTTGATGTGTTTCAGATTTGAATTATTAATGCCATAGATTTCGGCCGGATTCAGACCTTCTATGCTGATATGACGTTGTCCTGAACTCAATTTATTTCTGTTATTTGTGGAGTGATTTTAGTGATTTCAATTACTTTTGGTAAAATTATAAATTTCTGAGCACAAAGTCGCTTCCAAAGCTATGCAAATCATTACGCTCACCACAGACAACGGCTACCAGGATTACTATGTTGCAGCCATTAAAGGAGCTTTGTTACAAGCCTTGCCTGACGCGCACATTATTGATGTTACGCATCACATTACCCCCTTCAATGTAAGTGAAGCTGCTTTTCAATTGCGTTGTTGTTTTGAAGATTTTCCAACCGGAACAATTCATATCATTGGCGTAGACGCTGAACCCAATTTTGAAAATGGCCGAGAATCCTTGCCAGCTATCATGAAATACAAAGGGCATTACTTTATAGGTTCAGACAACGGTTTTTTTGGCAGTATGCTCGACGACTCCTTTCCAGATGAGTTTTACCTCTACACTGCTATTGCCCAGCTACCTGATGCTTGGCGCTTCACTGAAAAAAAATGCTTTGTTGATTTAGCAAGCAAAATCGCCAATCAAATTTCAATATCCTCATTTGCAGAACCGTCTCGTTCTTACAAACGTGCGTTTGAACACAAACCAGCCATTGATCAATTGCTGATCAGAGGCGCCGTGGTTCATATCGATGCATTTGGCAACCTCATCACCAATATCAGTAAAGTTGACTTTGAAAGATTTGGCGCCGATATTCCTTTTACCATCAAATACATGAAAAAGGAGTACTTCATTGACGAGATCTCCGCCACTTATAATGCCGTTTCTCAAGGAGAAAGAGTGGCCTTATTCAATAGTGCTGGCTTACTAGAAATTGCCATTAACAGAGGAGCCAACCAAGGATTCGGAGGAGCCAGCAAATTGTTTGGAATGCGCATTGGTGATCCAGTTCATGTCGAATTTACCCCGCAAGGCTCCAAGGAGAACATTCAATCGTTATTCTAATGCTGACAAGAGTAGTTAAACTTACTTTTCAAGAGCAACATTTAGCCGATTTCTTTGCACATTTTGAAAAAGTGAAGCACGACGTTTCACACTTTCCGGGTTGTCATGGCATGAAATTATTGACTGATGTATATGAGCCCAATGTCATTTTTACCTATTCTGAATGGGAAAATGAAGCCGCTCTAGACAATTATCGACACTCAGAATTATTTTTGTCAATATGGCCTCAAATCAAGCCCTGGTTTGCCCAACGGGCCGAAGCATGGAGCCTTCAAGAAAATTTTAACGGATTTATTCGTTAAAAAATAGTGCGTAAGTAAAATAGGTCCTTAACTTTACTGAAATTAATATTATCACAATGAGTAAAGGACATGTAAAATTTTTCAACGAAACTAAAGGTTTTGGTTTCATCGTTGAAGAAGACACGAACAAAGAATATTTTGTTCATGTTACCGGTTTGGTAGACAAAATCAAAGAAAATGACGAAGTTGAATTCGAATTGCAAGAAGGCCGTAAAGGTTTGAATGCTGTGAATGTGAAACAAGCATAATAAAAGATTGAGTGTATCTAAATTCCCGCCCCTCAAGGCGGGAATTTTCGTTTATAGATATTTGTTAAATTTGACAACTCAAATAATGCTATGCGCGCCCTGTTCCTAAAAGAAATATCTAGTTTCCTGAGTTCCGTCATCGGCTATGTGTTTATCCTCATTTACCTCATCGCCTCCGGACTCTTCCATTGGATTTTATCCTACAACACCAACTTACTCGAAGGCTCAACCGCTGACCTCATCCCTTTTTTCAATATGTCGCCGGTAATCTTCCTGATTCTCATCCCTGCAATTACCATGCGTTCTATTGCAGAGGAACGCAGAACCGGCACGATTGAATTGCTCTTGACACGCCCTATTTCTGATTTTCAACTCATTTTTGCCAAATATTTGGCCGGTGTTGCCTTAGTTTTCGTGGCAATTTTACCTACTATCGTTTACCTCGTCAGTATGTATTTCTTGGGGGCTCCGGTCGGCAACATTGATCTAGGCGCTACATTTACTTCTTACATCGGATTACTTTTACTTGGTGCCGCCTTTGTTTCTATCGGAATGTTTGCCTCGGCACTCACCCAGAGTCAAATTGTTGCGTTTATTTTGGCAATGTTTATGTGTTGGGTTTTTTATGACGGTTTTGAATTGCTCGGAAATTTCAGTCAAATTGGTGGCCTCGATTACCTCATCAAATATATCGGAATTGCTTTCCACTACGAAGCCATCAAAAAAGGTGTCATTGACAGCAGTGATCTACTTTACTTTCTGAGCCTTAACGCGCTCTTTTTAGTTGCATCCCTTACTGTTTTGAAAACTCTCAAGAAATAGTTTATGAAATTCAATTGGAACAAAGGTCTATACAACTGGACGGTTCTTGGCCTTCTAGCAGCAGCCCTCATTTTGGTTAATCTGATTGGCTCGATGCTCTACTGGAAGCTCGACATGACCAAAGACCAACGCTATTCATTGGCACCAAGTACGGTCTCTTACCTTGCCGACAACAAAAATTTTGAAAACCGCATCAGCATTCAAATCTATCTTGATGGCAACATGCCTTCAGAATTGAAATATTTTCAAAACGCCCTCAAGGATAAACTCAAAGATTTCAAACGCATAGCCGGGAACCGCATCGAATTTCTTTTCACCGACCCAAACACAGGTACTGAAGACGAAATCAATGCGTTGCGCGCTCAACTCTACGACCAAGGTCGGGGTATCATGCCACTTGAAATTTTGTACATGAAAGACGGCACTCAAAGTCAGATGCTTTTGTTCCCCGGCGCTTTACTATCCTACAGCGTGAACGGTATTACCAAAGAAGGCGTTGTTCAGTTTTTACCTGGTACCCAACCTGGCAGGCCATATAGCCTCGATCAAATGGGCGAAGTCATCGAAAATGCTTTGAATAACTTAGAATACAATCTGCTTTCTGCGTTGCGTCGCCTGACACAACAAACCAAGCCTACTATTGCATTTTTGCAAGGACACGGTGAACTGAGTTATCCTGAAACACTTAGAGCCAGAGCACTTATATCACCTTACTACAACATTACGGACATTACACTCAATGATAGTATTGCCGCACTCAATGATGTAGACGGCCTCATTATTGCAGATCCCCAAGCATCTTTTTCACAGAAAGACCTCTACCTCATTGATCAGTTTGTCATGCGCGGTGGAAAATTAATGTGCTTTATCAATACATTGGCGCTCAATGAAGATACCCTCAATTCAAAGGGCATGACGCACACCACGCGCAAAAACTTACTGCTCGACAGATTGCTTTTTGATTACGGAATCAAAATCAAAGAGAATTATGTACTAGATGCAAATTGCGCCCCTAAAATAGTTCCCTTTGCAGAAACCACCTATTTACCTTGGTTTTTTCATATGTTGGCCACGCCTAGTCAGCACCCAATTACCCGAAACGTAGATCCAATTTCATTGAAATATGCCAATGAAATTGAATTTGTTCAGTTACCAAAAGCCCAACTGACACCCATTCTTACCAGTTCAAGCAATTCAATCCCTACGGGCTTACAACCCTTGATTAACCTTGCGCTTCCGCTGAACTACGGTAAAAATCCTAAACTTGTCGAAAACCCCGAAGATCCGATCAATCGGCTTTGTGTAGCAGGCTTGTCAGAAGGATTCTATCAGTCACATTTTAAAAACAGAATTGTCGGAGAATTCGTCAATAGCAAAGATGTCAACTATCTCGAAGAAAGCCAGAAAGAAACCAAAGTGCTGGTGGTCGGGAACGGCACCTTCATTAAAAACACTTACGATTCTATCCTTGACCCTAAAAAACTCAATAGTTACCTTTACAGACCCTTGAGTCTCAATGAGCTCAAAGTAGACGCAGAGTTAGCTCAAAGACGCATTCCACTGATCTTCGGCAACCAAGAACTCTTCCAAAATATGGTAGACTACATGATGGGAGATAACTCTGTACTCGATATTCGTAGCCGCCAGATTGATATCAAAGAGATTGACAAAGAAAAAATTAAGTCAGCGTCCTTGTTTTACAAGAGCATCAATATGCTGCTGCCTTTATTGATCATTTTGGCACTTGCCTTCGTCATGAATTTAATTCGGAATCGTAAGTACGCACGTAAACGCTAACACATGAAGAAAAAAGCAGGCATTATTCTTTTACTATTGATTATTTTGGGTGGTCTCGCATGGTATGCACTACAGCTCAATGCCGAACAAGGAGGCTCAGATACTCGAGCATTTAATTTCAAAATAGAAGATACTACCACTATTTCGCGCATCAAAATAACCGATGCTTTTGGGCAGCAGTTTACGCTTGTCAAAAAAGAAAATACATGGACAGACGTCAAAGGAGCTTGTATTTCTCAGGCCAATGTGTCTTTGATTTTAGAAGCGCTCAATAAAATTGAATTCAAGGGTTATTTGGCAAAAAATGCTGAGAAACGCTTTACGGAGCTCATGGCTACCTCTCATATCAAAGTGGAAATTGAACAAGATGGAGAATGGACAAAAACATGGTATCTTGGGCCTGCAACCCCCGATCATTATGGCCAAATAATGTTACTTGAAACCGCTGAAGATGGCAAAAGTAGCAGCCCTGTCATGATGAAAATTGCCGGTATCAATGGTGTCATTGACCCGCGCTTCTTTGCAGATCCGCGTCAGTGGGCTTGCACAGAAATTATGGCTTTGCAGCTCGATGAAATCAAAAGTGTCAAGGCTAAATTTTTGAAAGAACCATATCGCAATTTTGAAATTGTACAAAAAGGAAACAAGTATAAGGTTACCCAAAACGGTGTGCCGTTGCAAAGCCTCGACACCACAAATGTGTTCAGATACCTTCAGGGATTTCAAAAAATCCATTTCGAGCAAAAGAATTTTACCCTCTCGGACCGCCAGGTAGATAGTGTCAAGAAAAGTCAGGCATTTTGTGTGCTTGATGTGAAGACAATTGATGAAACCATTCACTTAAAAATGTTCCGGATCAAAAGCCAAGAAGAACAAAGAAATGAATTTGGTCAATTGGTCAATATGGATATGAATAGCTTTTGGTGCCTTTTACCTGATGGCGAATTGGTGAAATGCCAATACCATGTTTTTAACCCACTTATACTAGGGCATGTCTTTTTCCCTGATATGGAAAAATATTTTCCCGACTCATTAAAGACAGTTACACTCCCATAAGCAACTTCTAGGCAGGTTTTTACGTTACACCTACCATGACCCTGAAGCTGCGCTTATTCACGCTAATTTTCTTCCTTTTTACAGGCAAGTTTTTGGCGCAAAGCCCAGTCGCTAATTTTACGGCAACACCGCTCACGGTTTGTGTAGGGCAAAATGTCAGCTTTACCAATACTTCAAGCGCCAATGGTGGGCCAGCGCTCAGCAGCTATCAATGGGATTTCGGAGACGGTTCAGCAGCAACAACTAACAATGCTACTCATGCCTTCTCAAGTGCTGGCACCTTTACCATTACACTCGTTGTAACCAATGCAAATGGGGTAGCCGATGCCGAAATAAAACCTGCTTATATTACCGTTAATCCGCTGCCAAATGTCAATTTCACTGCCAACGGACTCGGTTGTACTGTACCGCTGACCCTCAGCTTTACCAATAGCTCTTCACAGGGTGCCAACTTTTCACAAGCTTGGAATTTTGGAAACAGCCAGACTTCCACTTTATACACCCCGCCGAGCATTACCTACAATTCTCAAGGTACTTTTCAAGTTGTTTTGACTGTAACCAACAGCAATACGGGTTGTGTCAATAGCCAAACCCAAGCAATTGTAGTTTCTAACTTTCAAGCAGGCATTACAGCACCCACGGTTGGCTGTGTCGGGCAAAGCATTTCTTTTCAGGACAATTCTACAGCGGGTGCCAATAGTTGGGCTTGGAATTTTGGTAGCGCTGGGCAAAGCAATGCGGAAAATCCAAATGTTACCTATAATTCTCCTGGCACCTACACAGTAAGCCTAACCGCACAAAATACCAATTCGGGTTGTAGTGCTACCACGAGCCAACAAATTACCATTCAACCAAATGTGGTGCCCAACTTCACGGCTAACCCAACAGCTAATTGTGCACCCGGCAGCATTCAATTCATCAATAACACGACACTTCCCGGAACCTATGTTTGGAATTTTGGAGATGGTCAAACCTATACCGGAGCTACACCTCCAGCGCATATTTATCAATTAAGTGGCCTTTATGACGTAAGCCTCACTTATACTTCAGCTGTCGGATGTTCAGGCACGCAAACACTACAAGATTTTATAGAAATTACTCCGGTAGAGGCTGGCTTTTATGCACTTGATACAGGCGGCTGCGCACCTTTTACGGTCCAATTTATCGACACATCTTTCACTCCTAGTAATCCTATAGTTTCTTGGCAATGGAACTTTGGAAATGGTCAAACCTACAGTGGTCATGTGCCACCGCCTCAAACTTATGGAGTCGGCCTCTATAATGTTTCTTTGATCATCACCACAGCTTCTGGGTGCAAAGACACCATCATAAAAACACCATACGTCACGGTAGGCGACATCGATTCTGTAAGTTTTACATACAATCCAAACATTACTTGTTCCAACGACGACGTAGATTTCACCTCTGAATTTTATATTTCTGTCCCTTATGACTCTTCTGAAATCAGTTATTTATGGGATTTTTCGCAAGGCATCAGTACTCAAGACGATCCAAGCTTCCAATTTTCACAAGATACCGGCTTTGTCGACATCACGCTATATGTCAACTTTAGGGGCTGCATCGACTCAACGACCATTGACTCTGCACTTTATGTTTTGGCGCCTATTGCCATGTTCAACCCCAATACAAGCTTGGTGTGCAACCCAACAAGTTTTCCGGTTCAGATTCAATTCCAAAACACAGCCCTTGATGGTGAACCCAGTGACAGTATAGCCATGCATTATGAATGGAATGATGCCACTCCAAATACCTACTTCAACAACGCGCAACTCGATTTGCCCAACGGGGGCAACACTACTCATGGCTTTAGTAATTACGGCACTTACCAGATTGAGCAAGTGGTCCACAATTACACAACTGGCTGCTCTGATAGTATTTCATTAGCTATTACCATTTCTCAACTTCAATCTAATTTTTTACTCCCTGACGACACCATTTGCAAAGGAGACGCAATTAGCTTAAGCAGTCTAAGTACCACATGGTCTGCACACCCCATAAACGACTGGTTTTATACTTTTGGCAATGGTCAACAAATTCATAATGGACCAAACGTAAACTATCTTTACCCAGCAAGTGGCACTTATAATATAAGTTTACTCGTATTCAATACTGCCGGTTGTACCTCAACCAGTAGCCAAACTATTTATGTAGCTAACAAACCAGTTGCTGGGCTGCTCGCCCCGAGCTATGCGGGCTGCTCGCCTTTTCCAGTCAGTTTTGCCAACACCAGTTACAGCATTACCAATGGCCTTCCGTTAGCTAGTTTCACCACTACTTTCTCTGACAACAACTCCAGCATTACCACTACGAATGTCAATCAGGTAATCAATCATACTTTTACAGGAAATGGCGTTTATACGGCTACCATCAGTGCCACTGATATCAATGGTTGTGTTTCGAATCCTGCTACTGTCCAAATTACGCTAACCAAACCCACTGCTCAGATAGGCACTGATACGGTAATTTGTGCCCTTGACAGCAGCATCATTGGTACCCTGAGTACAGGACAAGCGCCACTCGCATACCAATGGTATTTAGGATCAAGTATAACGAGTTTTGATAGTTTATTGTTGTTGAATCAGGCTGCTACTGGCAATGGATTGTTTTCTACATTCCCGATATCTTTAGTTGTCACTGATGTAAATGGTTGTACAGATTCTATTGGGCAAACTATTTATATCTCAAACCCACAAGCTAACCCAACCTATACTTTTTCAGGTGCAGCCATTAATGCTAATGGTGAATATAGTTGTCCACCTCTCTTCTGTAATTTTACGGATCAGTCCTCGAGCATCGGAACCATTACAAACTGGAATTGGTCTTTTGGCAATGGTAATAATTCAGTGCTGCAAAATCCGGCAAACACTCTAGTAACAAGCGGTTCTTTTACCCTGCAACTCGCTGTAACAGATCAATATGGCTGCACCGATGACACAACCGTGGCCAATTATGTGTCTATCGGTGGCCCCTTGGGCACGCCAACCTGGATACAAGACAACACAATATGTGCGCAAGGAGCACTCTTTACCATCCAAAATCCGGCAAACATTGATTCAGTGAGTTGGAACCTTGGAAATGGCATTTGGATTGCCGACAGCATTGAATTTTCTTATTTCTATCCTTCTACAGGAACATATAATCCGAGTGTTACTGTATATGACACTGCCGGTTGTCAAATTTTGTATTTGTTAGATCCACTCACCGCAAGCTTAAGTGGCTTAAATGCACAAATCAACGCAAGCCCAGTTTATGCAAACATCAATCAACCGATTTTATTAGCCGATGCCAGCACGAGCTTGAATCCAGTTCAGACCTGGACCTGGATTTTCCCAGATAGTACCAATACTTATTTTCAAAGCACCAACCAAAATATCATTTTTGGTACTGGTGGGCCGCAACAAATTGGGTTAGTATTGGTTGATAATTTGGGCTGTATTGATACCAGTTTCATTACGGTATATGTTTCAGACCCTGACATTTGGGTTCCGAACGTTTTTACACCAAATGGTGATGGTATTAACGATGTAGTTACTTTACCGTATCCGTCGTTCAAAACCTATGATATCCAGATTTTAAATCGATGGGGACAACTTGTCTTTGAACTCAAAGACCAGACAGGCATAGCCGTATGGGATGGCTATGACTTTAATGGGCAACTCCATACCGATGGCGTCTTCTTTTATCGCTTAAAAGGAGTCATGCTGGGCGGTACCCAAATTGACAAACATGGGTTTATTCATTTGGTTAATGGGGACTAAGGAAGTTTGAATTTGCTCCAAGCAGAATAACTCATGCTATTCCAATTGTAACTTTCTTTGTTCCACCTGTAAACATATCCTCCATCAACAAAATAAGCATATTCACCGTCTATTATACCGTTTACAACCTGAGGTGAATTGGAATTTTGTTCTGTCGAAATCGTTAACTTTTTTGCGTCATTACTTGAATATGCTGGGCTTATGGCATGAATCATGAAGCCAAAGGATGCCATCAACATGGATGTTCCGGTAACAATTTTATACCAATTTTCCTTGATAAAATTTTTCATAGTCATCTTTAATTATTCCACTAAAAATACGGATTAATTAGGATTATGAGCGTCTTATTGAAACCAACAAAAAAACCCCGAAGTAAACTTCGGGGTTTTTTGAGTGGTACCTCCAGGAATCGAACCAGGGACACAAGGATTTTCAGTCCTTTGCTCTACCAACTGAGCTAAGGTACCAGCTTTTGGTGGATGCAAATTTAATACATTTTTACGCTTTCTCACAACTTAAAAGCTAAAAAAGTTCAAAAAAGCTAAGTATTTTTGAAGATGCCTGTTTCAGAACAAGTTTATTTACTCGATGCCGGGAATACCCAAATCAAAATAGCCCTTGCTCAAAAAGGTCGCATTCAATGGGTTAGGCGTTATAAT
>JBJTCG010000010.1:0-47610 GCA_046091725.1 Flavobacteriales bacterium
GGTGAATGCGCTTTTTTCAGAAAGGGCTTTTAATAAACCACTGTGCAGCTGTGAGATATGCTCCCAAAATGCCATGAATTTCTTTTGCGAAGCCGAATATTGCGTTTCGTCTATTTGCCAACTTTCTAGGGCTTTTATGGATGCAAGGTTTTGATAAAGTTGTTGCTCATTGACTAAGTAACGATCGACGTCATCAAAATCAGATATCAAAATGGGCCCCCAGCTCAGAAATTCCTCAAAGGATTGAGCTTCGGCACCAAGAACCTCTTGATAAATTTCAAAAAGCGTCAACAAGACCCGAGTTGGGTGCATGATTTTTTTCGGACTTAGTTCAGTTACCCATTCGTCAATGGTTTGAATAGCTGGCGCTAGTAACGGCCCCTTATTTTGTATGTACAAGGCATTGACAAGATACCGTTTGGCCCGTTCTGAAGGTAAAATGACATGAACAACTTGCTTGTTTTCAAGTTGATCTAAGATTTCAAGTGCAAGTTTGTCAAGGACTTTCATGGTCTTTGTCAGTCGAACCAAACCTTTTCAAAAAATGAAAAGGGTCTGTTGGAGTGCATAAATTTGTTCCCGCCGTAGCATTTGAGCACAACAAAGTAGCCAGCACCAAACTGAATTTGAACAAAATTGAGCCCCTCGGGATATGTATCTGAGAGCCCGTAATAAACGATGGAGCCGTCGTCAAGTATCTTTTTTGTGATAGGGGAACCAGTTGGCGGGTTGATATAAATACTGGCAATTTCTTCTTGTGAAATGTTTGGGTCAAGCGTTAGGAGGTCAATTTCAAAAGTATTTCCTTGACCAAGTTCTCTGTAGATAATTTTTTTGGTACCATCTTCGAGATCAGCAACATAGGGTTTACCAGGGAATTTGGCAACTAGTCCCGAAGGTTCATGGGTATAAATATACTCGGTTGGTTTTTTAAGTTTTTGCTTGGCTTTAGGCGCTTGATCAGCAACAGACCAAAGCACAGGTCTGACGCGATAACCTTTTGATCTGAGCATTTGAATGAGGCCGTCGTCTCCGCCTAAATGACCTGCTCCAACAGCGCAAAAGAAAGAAGTATTGCCTTTTAAAAGCTCAATAAGTTTACCGAGCATCAGTTTGTTGCGCTTGACTATGACTTGCTCGTAAAGTTGATCTTGCACTGATAAATTTGATTTCATGAAGCGTTGCAGCGCTTCTATATCCCCAATGAGATACAGTTCTTTGAGTTTTTCTTGGGTAAATGCGTTGATTCCGTTATCGATAATTTTACGCTCGCTGAGGTTGAACTCGTTGGTTAGAGCGTATTGTTCTTCAAGGGCCTCAAGCGGAACAAACTGCTTGTTGTATTGTAGCCCAAGTACTTGAAACCACGCATCGAGGAACTGCGGCATGCCATCTTCTGAACCATACAGCGTTGCGGAGCTTGAGGCTATGTTCGTGTAAGATTTTCCTTGGTCGTCAAACTTGGTGTCGGGCAAGTTCTTGCGACTATCCATTGTTTCAAAAAGACGATAAATGTCAGTTTCTAAAACTAAAATAGGTGCTTGATCGAAACACACATAAACACTATCAGAGAGGTCGAATAAAGACCTATCATTGGCATGTAAGGTGCCAAAAATATAAGACTTCACTTTTGATTTAGGATGACTGACCTCCCAAAGTAATTCTTTCTCGGGCAATATCATTTGAGAAAAGCCCAAGGAATAAAAACAGATCAATAGGAAGAGGGTTCTGGCCTGCATTATTCAAAGTTAAACAAATCCCTTGAGAAGCATCAGAGATACAATAAACTTAGATGAAAATCCTTTGTATGTGATCTTCTGTATATGCATAGGCAAGATATGCCAGGGAGGGCACTTCTTTGGTCAAGATGATTGGACATTTTTGACCGAGGGCAATTTTGCCATGAGTAGCACTCAGTTCAAGTGCTGCTGCAGCATTGATCGTCAGGGCATTGATGGCCTCTTCAGGTGTCATTTTCAATTTGATACAAGCCAATGATAATATATGCATTAGGTGATAACTTGGCGAAGAGCCGGGGTTAAAATCACTGGCCAATGCAACGATGGCATTTGCGTCCATGAGTTGTCTTGCTGAACCGTAAGGGATTGATAAAAAGTGCGAGCATCCCGGCAGCAAGGTAGCGACGGTGTCACTCTTTGCTAAGGCGTCCACATCGTTCAAATCGAGCTCTTCAAGATGATCTACTGAAACAGCTCCTTGCTGAATTGCCGCTGCTACACCGCCGAGTACTGAAAACTGATTGACATGAACTTTTGGCTTCAGGCCATAGCGCGCCCCAGCTTCTAAAATTTGTGTCATTTCTTGACAAGAAAAATAATTGCGCTCACAAAAAACATCGATGTAATCGGCAAGTTTCTCGTTGGCAATTTGCGGGAGCATTTCGTTGATCAGTAGGTCAATGTAGGCTGATCTACTTGATTTATATGCTTGAGGAATGGCATGGGCACCCAAGAAAGTCGCCTTGATTTCAAGCGGAAAATGCGCTTTTAATTGAGCTACAACTCGTAGCATCTTGAGCTCTCCTTCAACACTAAGACCATAACCGGACTTAATTTCTAAAGCACCAGTACCCGCTGCAATCATTTTTTCAATGCGACCACATGCGGCTTCAAAAAGTGCTTCTTGACTCATGTCGTTGAGTTTACGAGCTGAGTTCAAAATGCCGCCACCTTTTGCTGCAATTTCTTCATAAGAAAGACCCAGAATTCGATCTACGAATTCTTCTTCTCTACTTGTTGCAAAAACGGTATGTGTATGTGAGTCAATGAAAGCGGGCAATACAAAACAATTTGTAGCATCGATGACTTCGACATCTCGCCAATCTGTAATGCCAGGCCAATCTGTCATGAGCCCGTAATCTACAACAGTGTTGTCCTCTAAGGCAAGATAAGCGTTTTCTAGGACCGGCAGCTGTTGCATTTGTCGTCCTCTTATGACATTTGGTAGGTCTTCACCGACCTGAACCAATCCTTTGATGTTTTTAATAAATTGTTTGCGCATACGTATTTTCACTGTAAATATACACTCAATTTCGGCTTAATTTCGGGTATGTCAATTTCTGCACCATGGCAAAAACACGATGTCCTCGGAAAATGGGGAGAAGACTTTGCTTTGCAACATTTAATCAAAGCAGGTTATCTATTGAAATGCCGAAACTACAGATTCAATCGCATGGAAATTGACTTGATCATGGAACACGAGCAAACGTTACTCATTATAGAAGTCAAGACCCGGCAAAGTGCAGCACTAGGAGAGCCTTGGAGGGCAGTAAACCACGCCAAACAAAGACAGATTGTAAGAGTTGCAAATTACTATACAAAAGCCGTACAATGGCCACATGAAGTCAGATTTGACATCATTTCAATTGTTCATAATGAAGAACAAACAGAATTGAATCATATCAAGGGGGCCTTTAGCCCAAAACCTTAATTAGCTCCTTAAACGTGCAGGGCACGATCTGCTGTGGCAGCTAATGCCGCTTCTTTGATCGCTTCAGAATAAGTCGGGTGTCCGTGGCAAATTCTTGCAATATCTTCAGCCGATGCACGGTATTCCATTGCTGTTACAGCTTCCATGATGAGGTCTGCTGCTCGCGCTGCAATCATGTGCACTCCCAAGATTTCATCGGTTTGGCTGTCGGCCAAGATTTTGACAAATCCACTTGTGTCCATGCTTGCGCGTGCTCGGCCCAAAGCTTTGATTGGGAATGAACCTGTTTTATAACTGACGCCAGCGGCTTTGAGTTCTTCTTCAGTTTTTCCAACTGCAGCAATTTCTGGCCAAGTATAAACCACCCCTGGAATCAAGTTGTAATTGATATGCGGGTGCTGTCCGGCAATTGTTTCGGCAACATAAACACCTTCTTCTTCTGCTTTATGAGCCAACATGGCGCCTCTTACTACATCGCCAATTGCGTAAATATGGCTTTGTGCAGTTTGTAAATGTTCATTGACTTCAATCTGACCGCGATTATTGGCATTCAATCCTGCGTTTTCAAGGCCTAAACCTTCTGTATATGGTTTGCGTCCAACCGCAACAAGACAGTAATCAGCTTCAAGTGTTACTACTTCACCTTTTTTGTTCTCGGCCTTCAGTTCAACAAGTTTCCCTTTGTTTTTTACTTCAAGAACTTTATGCTCGAGGTGAAATTTAAAACCTTCTTTCTTGAGAATTTTGGTAAATTCTTTACCAAGACCTGCATCCATGGTAGGAAGAATGCTAGGAGCAAATTCAATGACTTCTACGGATGTACCTAAACGGGCATAGACAGAACCTAATTCCAGGCCAATTACACCACCACCAATGACCAACATTTTCTTTGGAATTTCGGTCATGTTGAGCGCTTCTGTAGAAGTAATGATGCGTTTTTTATCAGGTTCCATACCCGGGAAATAGTTGGGTTTGCTTCCTGTGGCGATGATGATGTTTTTACCTGTAATTTGGGTAGTTTGATCACCATTAATTTGAATCGTATGAGCGTCGACAAAAGAGCCTAGACCATGATAGACCGTCACTTTGTTTTTATCCATGAGGTATTTCACACCTGAACACGTCTGGGCAACGACTTCGTTTTTACGGGCAATCATTTGTGTCAAGTTGGCTTTTAGCCCGCTTATTTCAATACCATGTTCGGTAAAACTATGTTGTGCATTGTGAAAATGCTCAGAAGAATCGAGTAGGGCTTTGGATGGGATACAACCTACATTGAGGCAAGTTCCACCTAAGGTGTTGTATTTTTCAACAAGGGCAGTTTTCAAGCCTAACTGAGCACAACGCAACGCTGAAACATAACCACCGGGACCAGAACCTATTACTACTACATCAAAAGCATCCATTTTTGTAAATTTTTTTACAAAGTTACTGTTTGTCTACGAACAACCAAAGTCTTAATTTTGCGTTATTATATCGTGCTTAGAATCAGCCTTTTTCTCTCCATTATTTTTTGCCTGCTTTTGCAGCCGGTAAAGGCATCGCATATAATTGGCGGGGACATCTATTATGATTTTTTAGGCAATAACCAATACCGGTTTTTTATAACGCTGTACCGCGATTGTGCTTCAACAGGTGCTGCCTATGACGATCCTTTGTATTTGTCAATTTTCAAACAAGGAAATGTTCATGTTCAAACGGTTCAAGTCCCATTCCCGGGCTCAGTTATTTTACCGAACAATTTCAATAATCCGTGCGCTACACAACCCACCGGAATTTGTGTAGAACGCGCCATTTATCAAGCTGTACTCACATTGCCACCCATACCAGGTGGCTACACTGTTTCTTATCAGCGCTGTTGTAGAGGCCCTAACATTACCAATTTGCAGTTCCCTGATGACACCGGCCTCACGCTTGTTGCGCAAGTTCCCGGATCTAATACCGGCGCAAGTAACAATAGTAGCCCCAGATTTACGAATTATCCGCCAGTCTTGTTGTGCAACAATGACCAGCTTGTTTTCAATCATTCAGCCACAGACCCTGATGGCGATCAATTGGTTTATTCTTTGGTCACACCCTATGCTGGTGCCAATTCAAATTCGCCTCAACCTCTTCAAATGCCTCCACCACCTTACTTCCCCGTGACGTGGCAGGCAAATTTCAATGCAGCAGTACCATTAGGCCCGGGTTCTTCGACGATTATTCACCCAAATACTGGAATACTCACCGTGAATCCAAACCTGATTGGTTTGTTCGTTGTAGGTGTTCGTGTACAAGAATACCGCAATGGGCAGCTCATCGGTGAGACCATCCGTGACTTTCTTTTCAGGGTTTTTGATTGCAATATTCAATTGGCAGCAATCTTGCCAACCCAAGACCAATTGGCTACATTCAATGGCTATTGTGATGGCCTTACCGTAAATTTTGAAAATAACTCCTTTGGTGGCACTAATTATGCTTGGAATTTTGGGGTGCCAAATACAAATGCTGACCAAAGCAACCTCTTTGAACCAAGCTATACATATCCTGCTCCAGGTTCCTACACTGCGCAGCTCATCGTCAATCCAGGAAATAATTGCACGGATACGGCTTATGTTGATGTTATCATTAATAATCCACTAACACCATCTTGGTCAGCCCCAGATTCCTTATGTCAGAGCCAAGCTTCGGTCACATTTATTGGGCAAGTCAGTGATCCTAATGCCACTTTTTCTTGGACTCTTCCGAGTAGTGCATCCATCACCAATGCTGTTGGCACAACTGTACCAAATGTTACATTTAATTCACCGGGTTATCAAGTAGTAACGTTAGAAGCCCAAACCAATTATTGCCAAGCATTATTTACCGATTCCATATTCATTTTTGGAGACCCCATCGCAGATTTTATAGTGCCGCCCCAGGTAGAATGCTTGGGATATACAATTACACTCACCAACAACTCGCAAAATACTTTTAATTATACCTGGGATTTCGGCTTTGGTCAAACAAGCACTCAAAACTCACCAACAGTTACCTTCCCAGCCCCAGGGCTCTATCCGGTCACGCTAATTGCCTCGAGCGCCGGTACTTGTGCCGATACAATTTCAACATTAGTACCTATTAATGAACCCATTATTTTATCAATTACACATTCAGATTCGCTGTGTATTGATTACTCTTTCTCATTTGACGCCCAAGTTAGTGGCCCCGTCGGGACGCAATATTTTTGGGATTTCGGCGCCCAAGCAAATCCCCAAACGAGCGCGCAACTTACAGGTAATCAGGTGTTTTTCATGCAAAATGGATGGCAACAAGTGTTGTTAATCGGTCAAAATCCGTTATGTACAGATACTCTAGCTGAAGTAGTTCGTGTTTTTGGACATCCGTCAATTGATTTTCTTTTTGTTGAATCTTTGCAATGCGCCCCATCTGTAGCGCAGTTTATCAATCTGAGCCAGACTGAAGTGCCCACTGCATTTATCTGGAATTTCGGAGATGGCAGTACCTCACAAGCTTTAAATCCGAATCACATATACACCACACCGGGCAATTATACCGTATCGTTAACCTTACAAGAGCAAAGCGGCTGCCTAGATACCTTGTACATGGCCCAACAAGATTTAGTGACAGTTCATCCGAGTCCGCAGGCAGGGTTTGTTGTCAGCCCTGATGAAGTTGATGTTTGTGACAACGAAGTTTCATTTACAAGTCAGGCAATCGCTGCTGTGAGCTATACCTACTACGTGGAAGACAGGAGCTATGTTTATTATGACGCCAATTTTGTACATGCCTACCAGACCGGGGGCACGGATATTCCAATGCAAGTTGTTGCCAACGCGTTCGGATGTACAGATACTGCTTATGCAAAAGTGGAGGTTGCGCCATTTACGATTTACGCACCAAATACATTCATCCCCGATGAAAATGGTCGTAACGATTTTTTTAAAGTCATAACAGATTTTGAGGTATTTGAATGCTCCTTTAAAATCTATAATAGATGGGGACAAGTAGTTTATGACGCTGATAATCTAGATGAAGGATGGGATGGCACTTACAAAGGCAATGTATGTCAGGACGGACAATATAATTACGTTTTAAAATTCAAGCCTTGCCACCAGCCAAAAATCATGAGGCAATACGAAGGAATTGTTCATTTATTGCGCTGAGTCACGCAATACGAAGTTTTGCCCGAGATAAACTTTTCTGACTTGTTCGTCTGCCGCTAGTTCTTTAGCAGTTCCTGATTTCAAAATTTTTCCTTCAAACAGGAGGTAAGCTCTATCTGTTATAGAAAGTGTTTCTTGAACATTATGATCGGTTATCAGGATGCCGATATTCTTTTTTTTCAGGGCAGATACAATAGACTGAATGTCCTCGACGGCAATAGGGTCTACGCCAGCAAAAGGTTCATCTAACAAAACAAATTTTGGGTCCGTAGCCAAGGCTCGGGCAATTTCAGTTCTTCGCTTTTCACCACCTGAGAGTCTGTTTCCGAGATTTTTACGTACGTGTGCAAGGCTAAATTCTTCTAGTAATTGTTCGAGTTTTTCTAGCCTTTCTTTTGGCTTCAATGGCCCCATTTCTAGAATAGCCAAGATGTTATCTTCTACACTTAGTTTGCGAAAAACAGAAACTTCTTGCGGCAAGTATCCGAGGCCCAATTGAGCTCTTTTGTACATCGGAAATTTTGTAATATCTGTCTGATCAAGGAAAACAGTACCGTTGTCAGGCCTTACTAAACCGACCATCATGTAAAAGGAGGTTGTCTTGCCAGCACCATTTGGCCCCAATAAACCAACTATTTCGCCTTGATTCACTTCAATACTGACGCCATCAACAACCTGGCGGCCGCGATAAGATTTACTGATATTTTCTGTTGAAAGCTTCACGGAACGAAAGTACTAAAAATTCAATGAGTAACGCGCTCTGATGCCAAGTGGGCTCGTGCCTGGAATTTGGTGTGTGGCACGGTAAACGAGGTCTACACGAAAGACTTTTAAAATATTTTCAACTCCAACTGCCAATTCCACATACGGAATGCCGTTGAAAGGTCTTACAAATGTCGGGATAAGCAATTCTTGCTGGTGAATTGGTGATAAACTACCCAACATGATTCTTTCGGTTGTTACCAACCTAAATTTGGTTTGTTTTAATAATGGAATGCGGTCAAAAAATAAGCCTTCCCAATGGTTTTCAGCAAATCCAACTACATAACGGTCGCTAATGAACTCAATGAAGTTAACCATGTTGAAGGTGCTTGTAAGCAGCCATAAAGATTGGTTCCCTTCGTGTACTTTCAAAAAAGGATAGGCTGTCTGGCCATGAATATAGCCAACATTGAAACCGTAGCGCATACGACCCAATACTCCTAGTTGGGTGTTGTGCTCAAATTGAAATTCATATTTTTGATAATTATAGGCGCTGCCAAATATATCTTTGATACCAATGATACTTTGAAAGGATAAAATGGGGTAGGGTGACCTCAAAGCAGTACGGTCAAAAGAACCAGAAAGGAATTCCTCGTCTTTGGTCCAGCGGATGCGTGTGGTCCATTCTGCAGTTGTAATATGATCCAAACTGAAGGTGTCAAGTCCAATTGCCTGTTGATAGGTAGCTAACCCCAATGGCGTGTAGTTTTTCCATTCAAAGGCACCATAAACAATCAAGTCTTTCTTGATGTCTTTTTCAAGACTCACCCCCGCTTTTTGTACAAAAGTGAGCTTATCAAAAGGAGCTGTGCTGAAGAACGTTGCAAATGAGGTCCCCATAGATGCAGCTGTAGGCGATTGACCAATTTGTTCGATGTCATAGCTATAGTAGCCGATGAGCATCCCGCGTTTTTTCGGAGTTATATTGTAGCGTATCCGAATGTTGTATTTAAATTTTTCATCGCCAAAACCATATGCCAAACGGCCACCAAGTTCGAGTCTTTTAGAGAAATCGTTGGAAGTTCGCAATGCGAGTGCAACCCTAAATTTTTCTGCAGGGTTGACACTCAAAAGGGATGCTGCTGATCCAATTTCTATTTTTCTTATAGGCCAATAGCCGGTGGTTGCAAAATAGGTCAGCTTGCGCATGTTTTGATAAAACGGTTGTGCCTCCAATGAGTCAACCATTTCTTCAATGCGTTCTTCTTTATCGGTGAGGGCTTGAGGCCTCAAGGTTTCCCATTCTTGATCAGTGCGATTTTTGGCATTCTCCAAGACCTCCACGGCATTATCAGTACGGTAAAAAGCTTCGTCATAGGGTTGATTGATGACAAAACTGCCGCGCTTGCTTGTTTTTCTGCCAACTAAGCCGAGTAATTTTGTTTTTTCAGTTGCCTTGAAAGAGATCACCATCCTTTCTTCAGTGAGCATCCAAACCTCTTTCTGAACTTGTTCAAAGCGATGTTCGAAATAAAATTGGTCGATATAATTGAGGTTCGCACCTTCGGTAATTTGGGCTGAAATTTGCTTAACTGCGTAAGTAGTATCGTGTATCCACATGTGTCCTGTGAACACTAAATCACCAGTACGTTTGGGTACAAAGCGCAATTTGTAACACCAATCTGAACCTATAAAAGTAGAGTCATCCAGATAGAAGTTGTAGTAATTACGCGCAAAGGTTGCCAAAGGGCTGATAAAAGATTTATTGAACAAATCATAAATGTTATCATATACGTTCAAGTCGAGGTACATATCACCTAAAAATTGGGTCATTTGCATATTCTCGACACCAGTGATACGAGTGGCACTCACCACTTCTTTTTTGACCTTCGGATCTTTGCGGTAATAATAGTCTGAAACACTTTCAGACAGAATAATAGGCAAAAGCGCTTTTTGTATACTGTCTGTTTCCATGTACTCTTTGACCACACCAACCTTATCAATGATATCCCGCTGGAGCAAGCTAGAATCGAGGTTGTTGATGTCTAGTTGAATTTTGTTGTACAGGTGGTATTCGTAAGCACCAAGTTTTTCTTTGTTGTTGACATCTTTAAAAGAGATCACTCTGCGATGTAATTGTGCTCCACGGGATTCTTTAGGTGCTTTAATTAATATCTCTGCAACTTCTTTGTCTTGCGTTTTGAGCTTCACATTGATTTCTTGACCTTGATCTTTTTGAACGGCTCTTTTAACAGTTTGGTAGCCGATGAGTCTAAATGTTAGGGTATCAGTAGCGTAGTAAGTACTGATTTGATAAAAACCTAGGGTATCTGTTTTGGTGCTGATTTTGCTATCTTGATACTGAATCAAAACATAAGCAATTGGCTCGCCTTTTTGATCGGTAACACGACCGGATACAACAGTTTGTTGTGCCCAAATAGGCAAATGAAACAACAAGAAAAAAAGTAGCAAATGGCGCATCAAACTATTCTTCTTCTTTGCTCACACGTTTGGCAACCAAGATACTGATTTCAAAAAGTAAATAGATAGGAATGGTAACAATGACCTGAGATATAACATCTGGTGGTGTTATGACCGCTGCCAAGATCAAGATGACGACAATAGCGTGTTTGCGGTATTTGATTAAAAATGCTGGTGTGAACAACCCAATTTTTACAAGCAAAAAGGTCACAATTGGAAACAAAAAAAATAAACCAGTATAAAAAACAGTTGAGAGTACGGTACTCATGTATGAGGCAATCGTAACATCTGTTTTAATTTCCGGAGTAATTTGAAAGGCTCCAAAAAATTGAACGCTCAAAGGCGCTACTACATAATAACCAAATAAGATCCCAGTAAAAAATAATATGCTGACATAAAATACTATTCCTCGGGCCATCTTTTTCTCTTTCATTTTGAGACCGGGTTTGACAAAAGCCCATAGTTGATAAAAGATGTATGGAAATGCTAAAACTACACCGCCCATCATACTCATCATGAGTGCGTATGAAAATTGCCCAGAGAGTGTGGTGCTCTGAAAGTCAACGTTGATTCGATCGACACAGACACCCAAGTACTCGCAAAGTAGTCTAAAACTGATGAAATTGGGGTCAACCATGTTGAGGAATACACCTTCCATGATTTCTCGTTGGTAAATCCAGATGACACACGCAAAAATAATGACGGCAATGGCAGCACGTAACAAGCGCCAGCGGAGTTCTTCGAGGTGATCTAGAAAAGACATTGGTTGGTCTTCAGACATGGTGTAAAATTAATGAATAATTCAGCAATTTGATATTTTTAGAGAAGAACGTAAAACGTTTACGATGTAGAGCAAGAAATTTGTATCATCAAAACACAGAGCTATGACAAGAAATTTCAAAATTCAACACATTTGGTTCAATGACCAAGATGCAGACGTAACGATCTCAGGTATGATGCAAGAAGACGTTTTGTTTTACGAAACAAAATTATTAATCAAAATGTCAAGGTTGAACGCTGTGATCAACTTGATTCAAAAAGAGACAGGGCTGGAGGTCAGTGAATTCTTGTGCAGGTATGAATTTGGATTCATTACAGAATACCAAATTAGCCTTCCAGAATACGCACAGTGTTACCTAAGTTTGAATGAGCTCCTTGGAAATCAAGAAGACTTATTGAAGAAGATCGTTGCCTAATTAAGGTTGAATGTAGACTGTTTCTTCATTGACAGTTTCAGGCTCAATTTTAATGATGCCTTGACCCACTTTATTTGCTTTTTGTGCTTTGATGTCCAAAACTGCAACACCTGCTTGACCTAACTGATAAAGCTCGTTGTAGTTGAAAGTAGCCAGACCATTGGCATTTGTGTAAGCTGTATCGTAAACGGCAACCTGCTGAGGCGTACTTTGCGTGTTGGTACCGTAGAGCACAACCATTGCGTTTGAAACACTTGCATTGGTTTCGTCTTTTACGTAAATATGAGCTATGGTATCTAGTTTTTTACGACATGAAGTCAATGAAACTAAAGTAATTGCCGCGAATGATAGTAAAATGAGCTTTTTCATGAGTGCTTCTTAGTTGGGTAAGTAGATGGTTTCAACAGCTGTAGTATGCACCTTAGCGCGTGTGTAACCGTAGGCCGTTTTGTTGTTGTATTTCACTATGATATCGAAATATCCTGTTTTTCCGTTTTCGCCAGAAATGGCAAAATAAGGATTCATGTCAAAGGTTGTGAACCCCGAAGAGTTGGTGTAGGTGGTATCCACCCACTCTAGTGTGGCAGGTTCAGATTGCATATCGCCAATGATAATGACTTTAGCGCCATCGATTAATTGGTTAGAAGAAGAGCGGACAAAAACTTTAATGACCGCTGGATCTGTTGGTTCGCAGCTCCCTAAAATAAATAGAAGAGATACGGCGAGTAGGCTAGTTAAGATCGTTTTCATAGGTTTCGAATGTTCCAAATTTACGTTAAATTTTCAAATTTTAAAACTTCTAGTTTGTACGCTTATTGTAAGGTCAAGAGAACTTGATTGCGTTCTTGTTCTTTGATTTCTTTGATAGCCGATCCCGTCAAGCCGAAATAAAACCCGTTGACCTTGATCACCATCACGCCAATCTGGCCTGGTTGATAATATGAACTCAAGTCAAAATAGGCCTTTCCTGAAGCATCTGTGGAGGTGCTGTCATCGATTGCAATGGCGTTGTGTGCGGTATCGGTTGGCTCGGCTTTTAACCAAACTTTTGCGTTAGGTAAAATAGTGCCGGCATCCGTAATAACACTTACTTCTAAGGTGGTAGGTGCAGGTTCTTTGCAAGCATTCAAAAGCAGTGATAACAGGAATAATCCTATAAAACCAACGCGTGCTGAACGCAGCAGCTTTTTTTTCTCGTACATTTGCATATAACCCATGACCAATGACTTAAACAAGTTAAGGCCATAAAAGGTTACAATTTTGCAGCAGAAAAATGAACATCGAAGATTTATCCAAAGAGCTTTCATCGGTTGCCATTCAGAACCAAACCGAACTCGAACAATTCAGGATCCGTTTCTTGGGTTCTAAAAATATTCTCAAAGACCTATATGCCGCGCTCAAAGACATCCCCAATGAGCAAAAACGCGCTTATGGTCAGCAGGTCAATGAGCTCAAGCAGCAAGCAGAAGACATTTTTGCCGCTGTAAAAGCAGCGCTCGCTGTTTCCGAAAATCACAGCCCCAAAGACGACCTCACCAAACCAGCACCAGATCCAAATGTCGGATCGCATCATCCGCTTTCTTTGGTGCGTCGCGAGATCATTGAAATTTTCAATCGGATTGGTTTTATTGTCTCCGAAGGCCCAGAAATCGAAGATGACTGGCACAACTTTAGCGCCCTAAATTTTCCGCCTGAGCATCCAGCTCGCGATATGCAAGATACTTTTTTCATCGAAAAAGGCGAGCAAGAATGGGCTTTGCGCACCCACACCAGTAGTGTTCAGGTGCGTGTCATGGAACAACAACAGCCACCGATCAGAACAATATCTCCGGGCCGTGTTTATCGAAATGAAGCAATTTCTGCACGTGCACATTGCTTTTTTCATCAGGTAGAAGGCCTCTACATCGATCAAAATGTGTCTTTTGCAGACCTCAAACAAACACTATTGTTTTTTGCCCAAGAACTTTTTGGCGCACAAACCCAAATTCGCCTAAGACCTTCCTATTTTCCGTTTACTGAACCAAGTGCCGAGGTTGATGTTTCGTGTTCGCTTTGTGCAGGTAAAGGTTGCAATGTTTGTAAATATACTGGCTGGTTAGAAATTATGGGTTGCGGTATGGTTGATCCTAATGTGCTTGACGCATGCGGCATCGATTCCAAAAAATTCAGTGGTTTTGCATTCGGAATGGGGGTAGAACGCATCGCACAACTCAAATACCGCGTCACTGATTTGCGTCTTTACTCAGAAAATGACATCCGTTTTCTCAAACAGTTTACATCTGGCGTATCATGAGTTGGCAACATTTAACCGACACTGCACAATGGACTTCTATTTTAGATGCTTCACTTGAGCAAGCGCAGGTCGTTTTCAAGCACAGCACGCGTTGTTCTATTTCTGCTATGGCACTCAACAGATTTGAAAACACAGACTTATTTAAAAAAGAGCTCGTTCCATGTTGGTTCCTTGATTTGATTCAGTACAGAAATATTTCTGATCAAATCGCAACAGATACAAAAGTGCAACACGAATCGCCACAATGTATCGTTTTACACCACGGTAAAGTTGTATATGCAGCCAGTCACGGCCTCATTGATGGCCATACGGTCTTAGAAAAATTGAATAGTAACATATGAAGAAAATCATTATTTGGCTTCTGGTCATTGGTTTGTTGGTGGGGTTTTTAGCTCCACTTTTCACAACAGATGAACTGACAGATGCTGTGGCGCCAAGTACCTTTGGATTCAAGGAAAATTTAGCCACGTCCTACGGTCAAACTATTCCAATGCCCATTTCTAGCTCGGATCAAACAGCGCAAATTACCCTGAGCATCAATGATTCGGTGGTACTAGATATCAAACAACCAAAGGCTAAAGAGCTCTACCTTTTAGATACAAAACAATGGAAGCCAGGAGCCTATGTGCTCGATCTCCAATCAAAAGATAAAGACGGACAAACCTATTCAGAACAGCGAAATCTGCGCATTTTGTCAGACCTCAAGCCTGAAAGGTGGACTGTTTCTAGTGTGAAGCGCTATCCACACAACACTAAGTATTACACGCAAGGGTTGACCTTTTTAAACGGGCAACTTTATGAAAGCACCGGTGATCCAAACCAAGACGGCAGCTCATTAGTGGCTCAAATGAATTTAGCCACTGGTGAACCAATACAAAATGGTGCAAAAGTTGGTTTGGATGCAAGCAAATTTGGCGAAGGAATTACGATTCTGAACGGTGAATTATTTCAGCTTACCTGGAAAAACCAACAATGTTTTGTTTACGATGCCAAGACCTTGACGCTCAAAAAAGAATTCAGTTATGTTGGTGAAGGTTGGGGCCTCTGCACCGATGGCAAATCATTGATCATGTCAGATGGAACTGAAAGAATCACATTCAGAGATCCAAAGACGTTTGAAATCATACGCACAATTGAAGTATATACCAATGAGGGTCCAGTTCCACAACTCAACGAACTCGAATACATTGATGGTTATGTATATGCCAATATTTACTCGACAAATTATATTGTCGTTTTTGAACCAACATACGGCAGGGTAATTGCGTTAGTAGATGCCACAAAAATTGTCAATGAAGGTCGTGGCAGTGGCGAGGTACTCAATGGCATTGCCTGGGAAGAAAAATCCAAAAAACTATACCTCACCGGAAAATATTGGCCATCTTTATTTGAAGTCAACATTCAAAAATAAGGCACATGGACACTTACAGAAAAGATTGGTCAGAAATCAAGAGTAACGACAGTTGGTCGATTTTCAAAATCATGGCAGAGTTTGTAGAAGCCTATGATAAAATGGCCAAAGCCGGACCCTGCGTTGCAATTTTTGGTTCTGCGCGCACCAAAGAGGAAAATCCATTCTATCAAAATGCTGTTGCCCTTGGTGAGCAACTTGCAAAAGCCGGGTATGGAGTCATCACGGGTGGAGGCCCTGGTATCATGGAAGCAGGAAACAAAGGCGCTAAGCAAGGAGGAGGTGTTTCTGTGGGCCTTAATATTGATTTACCTTTTGAGCAATTTCATAATCAATACATCGACCGCGACCACTTCCTTGAATTTGATTACTTTTTTGTGCGCAAAGTGATCTTTGTGAAATATTCGCAAGCTTTTGTCATTATGCCAGGTGGTTTTGGTACGCTCGATGAATTCTTTGAAGCACTCACCCTCATTCAAACTAAAAAAATTGCAAAACGTCCAATAGTACTTTTTGGCGTCGCATATTGGAAGGGCCTTTTTGACTGGATTGAGCAAACCATGTTGTCCGAACACTATATCTCAGCCTCTGACTTATCGCTCTTTAAAATAACCGATGATATCGATGAAGCAGTTCAGTTCATTGATGACTTCTTCAGCTCGCATGCACTTTCTCCGAATTTCTAAGCATCTTTGTACATTCATTCTTATCAAACTATGTTAGAAAAGATTAAAAATATCCTTCGGTTAGCCATTCCATTTATCCGCACAAAATTGTTTTGGAAGCATTTTGGTTTGGTGATCCTTTTTTATTTAGTCGTCGTATTTGGCACTATTCTTTACCTTGATTTCGCCACAAATCATGGTCAAAAAATCAGGGTGCCAAATTTTGTAGGTATGTCAAGCGAGGCAGCTAAAAACAAGATTGAAGAGCTAGATCTTACTTATCAAATTCTCGACAGCATTTATGATCCTTCATTGCCTGAAGGAACAGTTATTGAGCAATTAGTTGAGCCTACTTCCACATCTTGGGTATATGTAAAATCTGGCCGAATTATTGGCCTTAGACTTTCTAAAAGAACCCAACTTGTAGAAATGCCAAGCCTGATTCATAAACAAATTCAGTTCGCTCAAAGTATTCTTGAACAACGCGGTTTACGTTTTATAATTCAATACAAACCTACCTCAGAAGCAAATGGCTCGGTGCTTGATCAGCGCTATAAAGGCCGCAGAATCAAAGAAGGCGAACGTCTACCCATCGGTGCAGTTGTTACACTTATTGTGGGGCAAAATGACGAAGGAGAGCCAATTCCTTTACCTAATCTGATCGGATTAACAATGGCCGAGGCTGGTTATATCTTCGATACTTTAGGCGTTAGTAGTTACTCATTCATTTGCCCTGACTGTCTCAATAGCCAAGATTCCTCGGCAGCCAGAATTTTTTCCCAATCTCCAGAATATATTGAGGGAACAACCGTTTTTAAATCCACTCAATTTATTTTATCCATGCAAAAAGGTGGAGACGGTCAAACCCCATAATTTATGCGCTTTAAAATAGCTTTCTTATTCTTTGTAATTGGTTCGCTTTCCTTCGCTCAAGGAATTGAAATCGGTCCAGTTACACGTAACTTTCAGTTAGCGGCAAGGCCACATCAGCTTAAAAGCATGACCAACCTCATAGATAGCACATTTTTCTATACACCTGATACGCTTTCGCTTCCTTTCTTCGATGAGTTTTCATCTGATAAATTCCAAAAGTATATCGTTGATTACTCAGCTCCAGGCCTGACTCAGCAGCTATTTTACAAACTTTTGAATCCGCTCAACCTACAAGCACTCCCAAGCACTGCAGCTTTTACGGATCAGGCTACTTTTCGTCGTACCTATGACATCACGACTAGTTCCTACACCGATTCAATTTTTCCAACCTTAGCGGTTAAAGTAGGAGACTTCACTGCCTTCCCAATTGTTTATCAAACATTGAACTTGTATCCGCCATACTACATCTATGATACCATTGGCGTGCCAGATACTCCAGATACCGTTTGGGTACAGAATCCGAGTTTTATTCAAGACCAGGCAACTATTTTTTTCTCCACGCTGAATGATCCAAATGCTTTATGGCTAGACAACTTTGCATACCGCAATGCGCGTTTTGCCGTCAATCCGAGGTCGCTAGGCGTCGTAACTTTTGATGGACTTGACCAATACGGCTTTCCATATGCTATCGGAACTTCATTAACAAATACTGCTGACTACTTACATTCAAAACCCCTAGACCTCAGCCCTTACACAGCCGAAGACTCACTTTATTTTTCTTTTTTAGTACAGCCCCAAGGGTTTGGAGATATCCCTGAATCTACCGATTCTTTGATTGTCGAATTTTATGCAAAAGACCTCGATCAATGGATTTGGATTTGGTCCATGCCTGGTGATTCCGTTCAGCCTTTTCAGGTGGTGCATATTCCTGTAACAAATGCACAGTTTTTTAAGAAGGGCTTTCAGTTCCGTTTTAGAAATTACGGCGCACTGTCCGGTTCATTAGATCATTTTCACATTGACTACGTTCATTTACGCGCCCAATCAGATATCGCAGATACACTTTTCAAAGATTTTGCGTGGGTGTATCCAATCAATACACTTCTAGAAACCTATACTGCAGTTCCTTGGGATCATTACAAAGCTAGCACAAGCAACCACATGTCAAGTGCTGTTTCTGTAAGTATTCACAACGGTAGTGCAAATCCAGAGAATAATAGTACAGCTGGCCAAATAAACTATAGCTATAACGGAACTGTACAAGCAAGCGCCGGTATGCCAGGCTTTGTTTTATCGAATGGCCAACTCAATTATGCCCCTCAAACTACTTATAACTCTGATCACGACTTAAGCTCAATTCCATTTGCAACCAATTTGCCAGGAGACGAACAAGTCTTTAGAGTCAAAGGTAGCATTGCAGCTCAATTCCCTAATTTAGGACTCAATGACACTACGGGCTTTTACCAGAGTTTCTCTAACTATTACAGCTACGACGACGGTAGTGCTGAGGCTGCATTCGGACCAACTGGAGCACAAGCCAGATTAGCCATTCAATTCGATGCCTACGAACCTGATTCTTTACTCGGATTGGCCATACACTTTGTGCCTTCCGTGACAGATGTCAGCTCAAAATTATTCCTGGTTAGCGTCTGGTCGAATGAAAATGGCCATCCAGGTCAGTTGCTCTATGAAGACGATGTATTTTTTCCACGAACACCGGCCTATGGCAATGACAGAGATGTTTTCGTCAATTATTTTTTCCCAGATACTCAGAAAATCAGTGTTCCGGAGTCTTTTTTTGTTGGATGGCGCCAGCTCGATCCTGAGCGTTTAAATTTAGGTCTTGACCGCAACATAGACCATTCTGATAAAGTACAATATAGTGTGGATGGTGGTTTTACATGGTACACCTCTCCATTTGAGGGGTCCGCTATGCTCAGACCAATATTTTCAACTGACCTTGATGCTAGTTTAGGCGTTGCCACACCAAAAGCTCCAACACCTCAATGGAGTTGTTACCCTAATCCAAGCTCGGGTCTTGTAACCTTTGTTATCCCTCAACAATTTGAAAATCATTTGATTCAAATCAGTAACATGCAGGGTCAAGTAGTTGGGCATTCAAATGGCGATACATTCGATACATCAACCCTTCCTGATGGCATCTATATGCTTCAGTGCTTGGGTACCACCCTGAAGCCACTCAAACTTGTAGTTCGATGAGTGAAGAACAACAACCAGATCTCGAATTAGAGGAAGCAGAAGCAGATCTTTTCGAACACCACCGTTTTAAAGCAGACCCCGGGCAAGAAGTTGTTCGCATCGATAAATTTCTGATGGACCGCATGGCGGACACCTCCAGAAATAAAATTCAAATAGCTGCTAAGAATGGCAATATCCACGTAAATGGGCAAGCGGTCAAACAAAATTACCGCGTCAAACCAGGTGACGACATAGCGATTGTATTGCCTTATCCGGTCAGAGAAATCGAACTCATTGCACAAGATATTCCTCTTGAAATTGTCTACGAAGATGCCGATTGTTTGGTAGTGAATAAGCCTGCAAATATGGTGGTTCATCCGGGCTATGGTAACTACAGTGGCACCATGGTCAATGCATTGGTGTATCATTTCGACAACCTACCAACTAAACCCAAAGATTACTTTGGAAGACCTGGCTTAGTGCATCGTATAGACAAGCATACAACTGGGCTTTTAGTCGTGGCAAAAACCGAGCTCGCACTCAATGATTTGGCCAAGCAGTTTTACGACCGAACTACTGAACGTCGCTATTTAGCGTTAGTTTGGGGAGATGTTCAAGAAGATGGTACTGTGGAAGGGCATATTGGCCGCTCCTTAAAAAATAGAAAGGTCATGACCGTCTTTCCGGATGGTGCCTACGGAAAACCAGCAATCACTCATTACAAAGTGGTGGAGCGTTTTGGTTACGTAACTTTGGTTGAATGCAAGCTCGAAACAGGACGCACGCACCAAATCAGGGCGCATATGCAGTACATAGGACACCCATTATTCAACGATTTAGAGTACGGTGGAGATCGCATTTTGAAAGGCACCAAATCGGCGGCCTATGAAAAATTTATGGCCAATAATTTTAACCTCATTCCTGGTCAGGCCCTTCATGCCAAAACATTAGGCTTTGTTCAACCGTCTACAAAAAAATATTTAGAGTTTGATTCTGAGCTCCCTACGGGTTTTGAACGATTGTTAGAGCGCTGGCGAACCTATTGTTCGGATTTTAAATAAAATTTCTCTATTTTTGCTTTCCTTGGTATAGCCAAGCTAAAACTACGCTTTATGAAACAACTATTCATTGTCGCAATTTTATCATTATTTTCAGTAGCGGTCAGCTATGCTCAAACTCAGCCTGATCCTAAATTTGTGCGTCAAGCCAATGAAGTTTTTTACTCAGGAAACTATTTTGAAGCCATCAATGTATGTCAAGATGCCTATAAAAAATTAGGTGCAAGAGGCTCGCTCAGACAAAAAGGCGATATGGCATTCAAAGTGGCGGAATCTTACCGTGCAATTGAAATGTTCGATAAAGCCAATGATTGGTATGGCACTTGTATTGAATTGAAATACTTCGATGTTGTTCCAGAAGTGTATTACTACAAAGGCGACATGCAGCGCATGATGAAAGATTTCGACAACGCGCTCAAAACCTACCGCGAATACAAAAGAATCGCCCCAAATTCTCGTTCAAAAGAATTGGCCGACGTCATGATGGCTTGTGAAAAATACAAAGGCTTTGATGATTTTGAATCATCAAAACTCGTTGTTAAGTCAGAAGTTAAAATCAACACCAAGCAAATGGACATGGCTCCATCATTCATGGATAAAAAGGGTAAAGTAATTGTTTTCAGTTCTTCTCGTGACGAAAGCACTGGTGCCAAAAGAGACCCTATCTCTGGTGAAAAATACATGGACCTTTATGTTGCCGAATACGATGTAAATGGCAACCCAACAAATGTCAAATCCTTAGATACAAAAGGTGTTGTTAACACCACCCAAAATGAAGGTTCTGCTTGTTTTGATTCTAAAAGAAAAGCCATCTATTTTACGCGTTGCCCCAATGCAGAAAAAATGGATCTCGGATGTCAAATCTGGACTGCTGTTTACACTGGTGATGAATTTGATGATCCAAAAGAAATCAAATTAACAACTTCTGATACTATTTCAGTAGGTCACCCTTGCTTATCACCAGATGACCAAATGCTCATTTTTGCATCTGACATGAGAGACAACGGAAAAGGAGAGAAATCTTTCGGTGGTCGTGACCTTTGGTATGTCAATTTCGACAAAAGAAACAAAACTTGGGATTCCGTTCCACACAACATGGGCCCAATGTTCAATACTGTTGGTAACGAATTGTTCCCTTCTATTGGTCCTAATGGTCAACTATACTTTGCGTCTGACGGCTTGCCTGGAATTGGTGGTCTAGATATTTTTGTAGCTCAAAAAGAAGAAGGAGCTAACAAATGGACAGCTGTTAAAAATATGGGCTTCCCTTTCAACTCGGAAGGCAACGACTACGCAATGTCAGACTTCGATGGTAAATCTGGTTTTTTCACCTCTGAGCGCAAAACCACAAGTAACCAAGAATACGCTCCAGACATCTGGAGTTTCAATACACCACCAAACCTTTTTGACCTCCGCGTTACTGTCTACGAATCAGGCAAAAAGTCTAAGAAACTCGAAGGCGCTAAAGTCTATGTTACTGTTAGCGATGGTACTCAGTGGGAAGGCGTAACAGATGCCAAAGGAAAAATCATTTGGAAAGATCGCGCTGACAAAAAAGGTCGCTACATTCTTGCAGGCAAAGAATACACACTTAAAGCTGAAAAAGAAGGTTTCTACGAAGACAAAAAAGGTGCTAAACTATCAACCGTTGGTTTAGAACAAAGTCAAAGCTTTATCATCGAGATGCCATTACTTCCTGTGGGTGTTATCCGCACACCTGAGGTCCGTTATGTATTCGATCAGTGGGTATTTATCAATGATGCATCTTGTATGTCTCTTGACTCCTTGAAGTTCCTCGACAGCATGCTCAAAGAGTATCCAAACATTACCATTGACTTATTCTCACACACAGATGCACGCGGTGGCGATGTTCGCAACCAAGTATTATCTGAAAACAGAGCAAAAGCCGTGTACAAGCATTTAGTAGAAACTTGCGGCATTGATCCACGCAGAATTCGCCCGATCGGTCGTGGTGAGGCTGAGCCTGCAACTTGGGTAGATGAAAACGGCCAAACAGTTGTGCTCACTGAAGATTACATCAATCAATTCAAAACTTCAGATAAAGCGAAGTTTGAAATGTTGCATACGATCAACCGCCGTACTACCGCCAAAATCACCAGTACAACTTTTGATCCGGCAATTGCTCCGGCACCAAATCCAGAATACACCAAGTTTAAACCACTTCCAAGATTATAATCTTAAAGGCGTCGAAAGGCGCCTTTTCTTTTGAGACATGAGAAGGCTACTACAAAAACTTGTTTTTTTCTTTGAATTACAATCGTTTGGGGTCTGCGAATGGTGGGCTCGGCGCTTGGGTATACGCACCAACAAAGTCCGTTTAGGCTTTATTTACTTTGGTTTCATCGGCCTTGGTTCTCCGGTGCTCTTGTACCTCATAATGGCCTGGATCCTCGAACACAAGCATTATTTCAAATTTCAAGCTAAGCGCAAACATTCAATCTGGGACTTATGAAAATCCTAATTACCGGCAGTAATGGCCTTTTAGGCCAAAAAGTCGTGGACCTCTGTCTTTCAAAAGGCCTACCATTTTTAGCAACCTCTAGCGGTGAAAATCGCTACAGTCAATGCCCAACTGCTCAATATCAAACTTTAGATATCACTAACGAAGCCAATATAAAATCAGTTTTTGAGGCCTACTTGCCCACACATATCATTCATACAGCTGCCATGACAAACGTCGATGCCTGCGAAGCACAACCTGAAGCTTGTGACCTCGTGAACAGGCAGGCTGTTTACATGTTGGCAAAAGCGAGCAAGTCAATTGGTGCACATTTTCAATTGTTGTCTACAGATTTTGTTTTCGACGGCGAAGCGGGCCCGTACAAAGAAACAGACCAACCGCATCCGTTAAGTGTTTATGCGCGCTCCAAACACGAAGCAGAACTCTTGTTACAAGAAGTAGAGGGCTTGAGTTATTCAATAGTGAGGACTATCATAGTTTACGGACAAGGCGAGCAGCTTTCTCGTTCTAACTTAATTTTATGGGCCAAGGAAGCACTCCAGGCCGGTAACCCTCTCAATATTGTAGACGATCAATTCAGGGCGCCAACCTGGGCTTCAGATCTTGCTTGGGCTTGTGTCCGTATTTGTGAACTCGATCAAACGGGCATCTTCCATATCAGTGGCCCTGAAACAATTTCAATCTACGATATCGTCCTGAGGGTGGCAGCTTATTACCAGCTCCCGACTAATCAAATAACTAGACTCAAGAGTAACACCTTGAATCAGGCAGCAAAAAGACCCCCAAAAACAGGTTTTATTTTAGACAAGGCGAAGGATACCCTTGGTTATCAACCACACACCTTGGAAGAAACTTTTGCCCTTTTAAACTAGAAAAAATTATCTTTAACTAAATTAAACTAAGTACTATGAGCGTTTGGCGTAAGAAACCAGTAAGTCATTTTGAACGAGACATGAAAAAAAATGACCTGAATCGAGTTTTGGGTCGTTGGGGTTTGACATCTTTAGGAATAGGGGCAATTATCGGAGGAGGAATTTTTACTTTAACCGGAATTGCAGCCCATGACCATGCTGGGCCGGCTTTGGCTTTATCTTTTGTAATTGCAGGAGTTGGCTGTCTTTTTGCCTCTTTATGCTACGCCGAATTTTCATCCATTTTACCAGTTGAAGGATCTGCCTACGCTTATTCTTACGGCACTATGGGCGAGCTTTTCGCTTGGATTATCGGATGGAATCTTATTTTGGAATACATGATGGGCGCCACCACAGTAGCGGTAGCCTGGAGTGGTTATTTTGAAAAGTTATTACATCAATTTGGCATTGATCCGCCAATGTGGCTCATGAATGATCCAAT
Organism: Flavobacteriales bacterium; assembly: GCA_046091725.1. Taxonomy (GTDB): domain Bacteria; phylum Bacteroidota; class Bacteroidia; order Flavobacteriales_D; family Crocinitomicaceae; genus UBA952. The sequence continues at coordinate 24,309 of JBJTCG010000010.1, forward strand.
TACTGCCGCTGAGAAAGCGCAACAAGCCGGAATTGCCGCACCCGAGTTTGCATTTAACCTGCCAGCTTTTATCATTACTTGGGTGGTTACTTCCATATTAATTAAAGGAATTAAGGAAGCGGCCAAAACCAATAATCTCATCGTTATTTTAAAGGTTGCAGTAGTACTTTTTGTCATTTTTGTAGGTTTCTTCTTCATCGATACAGACAACTACGTGCCTTTCATTCCAGAGACAGTTACCAATGCAGATGGTTCCACTTCATTTGGTTGGTCAGGTGTGATCACAGCTGCTACCATTGTTTTCTTTGCTTACATCGGTTTTGATGCAGTTTCGACACAAGCAGGAGAGGCAATTAACCCGAAGAAAGATGTCCCTTTTGCCATCATTATGTCTTTGGTGATTTGTACAATTTTATACATCGTTGTTTCATTGGTACTCACAGGTATGGTGCCTTACAATCAACTAGACATCAAAGCACCTGTTGCTTCCGCGTTTGAAGGTGTCGGTATGCCTTGGGCAACAGTAATGATTACCATTGCAGCAGTGGCAGGCCTCACTTCAGTAATGTTGGTCATGATGCTTGGCCAGACACGTATATTTTTAGGGATGGCCAAAGATGGACTTTTACCTTTCAATGTTTTTGGCAAAGTCCATGAAACTTATAAAACTCCATACAGAAGTACCATTTTAGTGGGTGCCGTGATTTCCATTGTTGCTGCAGTTACACCAATTGATAAAGTATCAGAAATGTGCTCAATGGGTACTTTGCTTGCCTTTGCCATGATTTCTATCGCCGTTCTGATCATGCGTATCAAGCAACCAGAATTAGAACGTCCGTTCAGAACGCCTGCCGTTTGGTTTGTGGCTATTGCTGGTGCGGCTTTCAACTTTGGGCTAATGTACTTTGTGCGTCCTGACACTTGGGTTGCGTTTATCATTTGGTCAACACTTGGGCTCATTGTCTATTTCTTATATTCACGCAAGCACAGCCACTTGAATGACTATGCATTTGACGAGTCATTGAAAGGTCATGATGCCATTGTCAATGCTTCGGAAGAAGATTAATGGCTGAGCAAACAACAAAAAAATTAGGATTACTCGATGCAACACTACTTGTGTCGGGTTCCATGATTGGTTCGGGAATCTTTATCGTTTCGACGCTCATGCTGCGCGATATAGGTTCTCCGGCTTGGCTTTTGATTTTATGGGTACTCACAGGCCTCATTACTATTTTTGCTGCACTGAGTTACGGAGAGCTCGCGGGTATGATGCCAAACGCTGGTGGGCAATATGTTTACATTCAGCGCGCCTACGGAAAAATGGCTTCGTTTCTTTATGGCTGGACAGTCTTTACAGTGATTCAAACAGGCGTTATTGCCGCTGTTGCTGTTGCCTTTGCAAAATATACGGCCGTCTTTTTCCCTAGCTTAAATGCTACTATACTTGATTTAAATTGGTTAGTGATCACAAAAGCGCAACTGATTGCTATTGCTTCTGTTGTCTTATTGACATACTCTAATGCTCAAGGTGTGCAAAACGGAAAAATCATTCAATTTGTATTTACGGCAGCTAAACTTTTTGCTTTGGGGGCCCTGATTGTTTTGGGGCTTTACATTGGTCTCAAAACAGATGTGTTTAGTATCAATTTTGCCGATGCCTGGAAAGCGAGTAAAACCGTTATTGCCAATGGCGGCGACAAGGTTTTTCAAATACCTTTGACCGGATGGGCCTTGGTGGGCGCTTTGGGTGCAACCATCATCAATTCGTTGTTTTCGGCCGATGCTTGGAATAATGTGACGTTCATTGCCGGTGAAATCAAAGATCCAAAAAGAAATATCCCTAAAAGTTTGTTTTTTGGCACCTTAATCGTCACGGTCATTTATGTGCTTGCCAATGTCGCTTATTTGGCACTATTACCTATAAACGGAAGCCCTTCTGCTAGCTCTCCAATTGATCAAGGAATGTTATTTGCAAGTAACGATAGAGTGGGTGCCTCAGCGGCTTATGTCATTTTTGGGGATGCAGGTATTTTACTGATGGCGGGCCTGATAATGATCTCCACATTTGGATGTAACAATGGTCTCATTCTAGCCGGTTCGAGGCTATTTTATGCTATGTCAAAGGACGGTCTATTTTTCAAAAAAGCTGGTCAGCTCAATCAAAAGTCAGTTCCTGGTCGGGCGCTCTGGATTCAATGCCTATGGGCGAGCGTTTTATGTCTTTCTGGCAAGTACGGAGACTTACTCACCTACAGTACATTTGCGAGTCTCCTGTTTTATATTCTAACCATTTACGGCATCTTTAGGCTGCGCAAAATAGAGCCCGATACTGAAAGGCCTTATAAAGCCTGGGGCTATCCCATTATTCCAGCGCTATATATTTTGATTACATCGGCCATTTGTATCGATTTGCTCATCTATGACTTCCGCAATGCTGGAATGGGCTTATTTATTGTATTACTCGGTATTCCGGTATATTACGTAATCGAAGCAAGGAAAAAGGCGAATACTTCCAATTAATGGGGCCTAGATGGCGTTAGCCGTCCATGAAAAAACCATTTATCCAAATTTCTAAGCGCATTGAACGAGGCACATTTGTTTGGCTGTTGATCAGTGCTATCATTATTTTTACTCCAAGAGTTTATATGCTCTTGAATCCGCCAAAACAAGCATATTACTGGACCTACAATTGGCCTCAACAGCATTTCAAACGCAACAATCCACAGCAACGGTATTCATCGCCAAAGAAAATCAAGTTATGGAAAAAATGCCATCCGGAGTCGCTCAGTTTGGCAGATTGGCAACGATTGGGGCTTAGTCCAAAACAAGCAGCATCGTTGATCAAATACAAAGTAAAATACGGCTTTCATACTTATAGGCAAATGCAGCAAATACGGGTTTTAGACCCATTCATTCTATCGCAAATCAAAGATTCGCTTGTTTTTGAAAATACCTACGCCACAACACCTCAGAGTCGTCAACAAATTGTTCAGACAAGTAATCTTGAAAATAGCAAGCAAAACCTTCACCATGCGGCTCCAATTCAACTTCAAAAACTCGATTTAAATACTGCCACCATAGAAGAACTGGTTGCTCTGCCCGGCGTAGGGAGCTATTCTGCCGAGAAAATAATAAACTACCGACAAAGATTGGGCGGTTTTATTTCTTTGGATCAATTGGCAGAAGTAAAAGGTTTAAACTCAGAACTGATGCAAAAAGCACTGCCATTTTTGGTTGTCAATACAAAAATTCAAGAACTGGCTTTGAATACAGTAACTATTGACAGACTCAAGCAGCATCCCTACTTAACTTGGAACCAAGCGAATTCAATTATTAAAATGAGACAACAATTGGGCAATTTTAAGTCGGTAGAGCAAATCAAACAATCGGTATTAATTGATGCGCAAACTTTTGAAAAACTAAAGCCTTACTTATCTTTGTGACATGACAATTGAACAACAACTCAAGGCAGTAATCAGAGATGTTCCTGATTTTCCTAAACCAGGTATCCTTTTCAAAGATATTTCGACCATCATGCTTGACCCAAAAGTATCCAATGCCGTACTTGATCATTTGGTTGCTTTTTACGAAAACAAAGGTCTTGATGCTGTTGCAGGTATTGAAAGTCGGGGCTTTTTATTCGGTTATCCGTTGGCTATGCGTCTTGGCTTGCCATTTGTATTGATTCGCAAGGAAGGCAAGCTACCTTATGAAAAAATCAAGCATGCCTATGATCTTGAATACGGTTCTGCTGTTATAGAAATGCACGCTGACGCGGTTCAAGCGGGGCATCGTGTCCTGATTCACGACGACTTATTGGCTACCGGAGGCTCAGCCGCGGCCGCAGCGACGCTCATCGAACGCGCTGGCGCCGAAGTTGCAGGCTTTAGTTTTTTGGTCGCATTGGATTTCCTGAATGGAGAAAGCGTGCTGAAAAAATACAGTGAAAATTGTAATTCCCTGGTCCATTACTAGGAAAAGTTTTAGCAATCAACATCAATCAACATCAATCAACAACATGAGTATCGAACTTAACGAACAGCAGCAAATGCTCGCACAAATGGTGCGCGATTTTGCGGAGCGTGAAATCAGACCCCACTACAAAAAATGGGACGACCTCGAAGAATTCCCAATCGAAGTCATGAAAAAAATGGGAGAACTAGGGCTGTTAGGAATTTTTGTTCCGGAACAATACGGCGGCTCAGGTCTTTCTTATGCCGAATACGCAACTATTTTAATGGAGCTAGGCAAGGTGTGTGGAGGAGTTGGACTTAGTGTTGCGGCTCATAATTCTTTGTGTACCGGCCATATTTATTATCATGGTTCCGAGGCGCAAAAACAAAAATACCTCCCGAAACTCGCGACCGGAGAATGGATCGGCGCTTGGGGCCTTACAGAAGCCAACACCGGATCTGATGCCATGCGCATGAAAACGACAGCAGTGCAAGATGGCGATCACTGGGTTCTGAATGGCACCAAAAATTGGATTACGCATGGTCTTTCAGGCGATGTTGCGGTTGTACTCATTAGAACTGGTGAACTTTTAGATAGTAAGGGCATCACAGCGTTTATTATTGAAAAGGGAACGCCAGGTTTTTCAGCCGTCAAAATCAAAGATAAATTAGGAGTAAGAGCGAGCGAAACCGCCGAGCTCATTTTTGATAACGTACGTATTCCAAAAGAAAATGTAATTGGCCAAGTAGGGCAGGGCTTCATGCAAGCGATGCAAATTCTAGATGGAGGCCGTATTTCAATCGCATCTTTGAGTTGTGGAATTGCTAGGGGTGCTTTTGAGGCAAGTGTAAAATACGCCAAGGAGCGCGAGCAATTTGGCCAACCAATCGCTCATTTTCAGGCCATCGGTTTTAAGTTAGCAGACATGGCCACTCAAATTGAAGCGGCTGAGCTACTTACTTACCAAGCAGCTTATAAAAAAGATACCAAACAAGCGGTTACAAAAGAGGGGGCATTTGCCAAGTATTTTGCCTCTGAAGTTGCTGTGAAATGTGGCAATGAGGCGGTTCAAATTATGGGAGGCTATGGCTACACGAAAGAGTACCCAGCAGAGAAATATCTTCGCGATGCCAAGCTCATGACCATTGGTGAGGGCACCTCTGAAATTCAAAAACTTGTGATATCCAGAGAAATTTTAAAATAAACTTTGTAGAATTGATTTTCTGTCGTATCTTTGCGACCCAAACTTTTAAAAAAGAGAACTAAGCATATGTTGATCATTCCAATTAAAGAAGGCGAAAACATCGAAAGAGCGTTGAAGAAGTACAAAAAGAAGTACGAAAAAACTAACGTGATGAAACAACTACGTGGTCGTAAGGAATTTGAAAAGCCTTCCATCACACGTCGCCAGGAAGTCATTCGTGCTGCGTACAAACAAAGAATGCAGAGCCAACAATTGTAACTAATTATTGGTTAACACGTATATTGAAAGGAGCTTCACGCTCCTTTTTTTATGCTCCAACAATTCGAAACATATCTGCGCCAAGAAAAGCGTTATTCCTCACATACTTGTTTGGCATACCTTCAAGATTTAGCGCAATTCAGCGAGTTCAATCACTGTCAAGATCTTTCAGATTGGCAAGAGCAAAATTCAGCAACCATTCGATCTTGGATGGTCCACCTCATCGATTCAGGAATTACAAATCGGAGCGTGAATCGAAAACTAGCAGCCTTGCGAACTTTTTTTAAGTGGCTGCAAAAAGAAGGGAAAATTAAAGCTACCCCAATGAGTAGGGTGCAAGGCCCAAAGAGTGAAAAACGTCTTCCTGTTTTCATCAAAGAACAAGAGTTACATCCAAATAGAACAACCCCACTTTTTTCTGACAATTTTGAAGGTCTCAGAAGTCAGCTAATTGTCGAGTTATTTTATCAAACAGGAATTCGTCTTTCTGAATTGATTCAATTGAAAGATGCAGCTATTTCAAGTCAAAACATTAAAGTTCTAGGAAAAAGGAACAAAGAACGGATCATTCCAATTTCACCAGAACTATTTGCCCTTATTGAACGTTTTCGTCAACAGAAGCAAATAATGGGACTTGACCACCCGAATTTTTTTGTGCGCGCAAACAATGAGCCACTTTATGCGCAAATGGTTTATCGCCTGGTCAAATCAGTACTTATAACGATTAGTGCAGTGGAAAAGCAAAGCCCCCATGTTTTAAGACATACATTTGCCACACATATGCTCAATAATGGCGCAGGATTAGAAACATTAAAGGATCTTTTAGGACATGCCAATTTATCGGCTACGCAAGTCTATACGCACAACTCTTTCGCTCAATTGAAGCAAGCCTATCAAACAGCACATCCAAGGGCAGTTAAAACACGTTAATTTAACTTGTAAAGAGTTGAATTTACCTATCTTTGCGGCATAAATTAAAATATGAAATTAGCAACAGTAGGAAGCGTGGCTTTTGACGCCATTGAAACACCATTCGGTAAGACAGATAAAATTGTAGGTGGAGCAGGTACATATATCGCTTTGGCGTCCTCTTTTTTCGTCAAAGAACAAAGTCTTATTTCAGTGGTTGGTGAAGATTTTCCTCAAGAGGTCTTGACTGAACTCGAGTCGAAAGGAGTAGATGTTAGCGGAGTAGAAGTTAAAAAAGGTGAAAAGACTTTCTTTTGGTCTGGCCGTTATCACAATGACCTCAACTCAAGAGACACTCTTGTTACTGAACTGAATGTTCTTGCTGATTTCAAGCCGGTTGTGCCAACTAAAGCCCAAGATGCTTCATTTCTGATGCTCGGCAATTTAAGTCCTGATGTGCAGTTGTCTGTTATTCAACAAATGAAACAGCGACCTCAACTAATTGCCATGGACACCATGAATTTCTGGATGGATATCGCCCTAGATAGCCTAAAAGAAACACTGAAACACATCGATGTACTCATCATCAATGACGAAGAAGCTCGCCAACTTTCAGGTGTTTATTCTTTAAGAAAAGCAGCAGCAGTGATTCGTCAAATGGGTCCTTCTATTTTAATTATCAAAAAAGGCGAGCATGGCGCATTGCTTTTTCACGAACAAAATATTTTTTACGCGCCAGCCCTTCCGTTGGAAGAAGTTTTTGATCCAACTGGTGCCGGAGATACTTTTGCCGGAGGTTTCATGGGTTATTTAGCTGCTGCAGACCGCCTAGACTTCGACAACATGAAACGCGCTATCATTGCTGGTTCAGCACTTGCCTCATTTTGTGTTGAGAAATTTGGTACACAACGCCTAAAAGAAATTTCAGGCACTGACCTTCAGGCAAGGATGCAAGAATTTGTTTCACTTTCTACCTTCCAACTCTAATTGAAATGGACTTACAACAACACATTAGCCAACTAGAAGCATTACTAGCACAAGAAGATCTTGCGCAATTAGGTCGTGAAGCAGGGCAAATCAAGCAACTTTTTGAAGACCAATTGATCGAATTAGAGCGCATAGAGCAAGTCAAAAGACTAGAGGCGCAAGATAGGTCTGAAAAATACGAGGAAATTGATTACACCGAACTTAAAACACAATTTTTTGCTCTTTATCAAGAGTTCAATGCCAAACGAAAAGCGCAACAACAATTGCAGCAGACGCTTGAACAGCAAAATTTAAAACTGAAAAAAGACCTCATCGTTCGATTGAAAGAAGTCATTGACAACGAAGAGAAAATCGGGACAGCTTTTCAGTCTTATAAAGAAATTCATGAGACCTGGAAAAAAATAGGCGCCATTCCGCGCGAACACAGGGAAACCATCCAAAAAGAATATTCTCGTTTACTTGAAATTTTCTTTTACAACATCAAAATTTACAAAGAGCTCAAAGAAAATGACTACCGCCGTAACAAGCAGCTCAAAGAAGACCTCATTTTCAAGCTCAAGCAATTGCGCGTATCCCAGGTTACACAGCGCGATCTTGAAGCCCAACTGCATGCATTACAAGATGAATGGGAAGAAATTGGTCCAGTATTGAATGAAGATTGGGAAACCATGAAGGTTGCTTATTGGGATGCCGTTCGCAGCATTTATGATAAAATCAACGAGCATTATGAAGCGCAAAGACAAGTTTTAAAGGCCAATATTGAAGCCAAGAAATCAATTGTTTCCGCTTTGCAAGAACGCTTAACAGCCCTTGACTCATGGACCAACGCCAAAGATTGGGAGACGCAAACGGCCTACATTTTAGAATTGCAGGCACAATGGAAGACCATTGGTTCAGGTGGCAGAAAAGAAAATGAAGCAGTTTATGCTGAGTTCAGAGCTCTGTGCGACACATTTTTTGCAGCCAAGAAAGCTTTCAATAAAGACAAAGATGCAGCAAGTGCTGAAATAGCCAATAAAAAGAAAACACTCATTGAGAAAGCAGCGGCCATCAGTACCTCTCAAGATTGGAAAAACACTGCCGAAGAACTTAAAAAGTTGCAACGACAATGGCAAGAGTTAGGTTCAGCAGGGCCTCGTTATGAAAACAAACTTTGGAAAGAATTCAGAGAGGCTTGCAACGTGTTTTTCGATGCCAGACAAGCGCATTTCGGTCAGCAAGATGCTGCCAATGAAGCTAATTTGACTGCTAAAAAGGCACTCATTGCCCAATTAGAATCTTTAACCTTACCAACCGACAAACAAGAAGCTTTAGCACAGTTACGCTCGCTTCAGCAACAATTCAATGAAATAGGCCCGGTTGGCATCAAAGATCGCCAAAGCACCTATGAAGCTTTCAAAAAGCACATGGATGAGCATTACAAAGCGCTCAAACTAGAAGGTCAAGAAAAAGAGCGCGTACTTTTCCAAGCAAAATTAGAAGGACATCTATCTTCGCCTGACAAGCAGAAACTGTTACAGTCAGAAAGAAATGACATTCGTAAGCAAATTGATGCGCTTCAGAAAGAGGTATTCACTCTTGAAAACAACCTAGGTTTCTTTGCTCGTTCAAAAGGGGCAGAACAATTAAGAGCTGATGTTCAAAAGAAGATTGAAGCCGCTCAAGAAAAAATAAAAGGTCTGCGTGCCAAACTCAAACTCATCCCGAATGAATAGTTTTATCAACTTATTGTTGCTGCTTGTTAGCTTGCCAACGCTATTGGTTTCTGTCTTTATCGGCTTTGACTTACCTGTTGAATTTCTAAAAAGTACGGCAGCAGAATTGCCTTACATTAAAGAGTTGTACTTTACATTAGGCTTACTCATTTTAATTATTGGTTTGCGCAGAACTGTGCGCCGTTGGATGGGTGTTTCAATGGTTAAACAGCAAGAAAAATTTGTATGGAATCAGCAAATTAGTGCGGAGCGAAGCAAACGCGTATTTGTTTACAACGGGCTTGAGGCACTGGTTTTTTTAAGTTTAATCGTTGCCCATTTGTTCCTTACTTCAAGTGCTTATTTCATTGTTATAGTCTATTTTATCTTGCTTGCTGACTCCATCCTTTTTGTTCTGATGAACCAGAAAAACTTCAGAGTAGGCCTCAGTTCTAAAGCTATCTTGGTGGCCGACCGCGAAATCATCTTGATTTACCTTCACGGACTCAGAAAGGTTTCCGTGAGTCAACAAACCATATACTTTGATTACATCGAAGACCTCCAACTCACTTTCCCACTTGATTGCATTCAAGAGGATCAAAAAACTGCATTTTTCGGAGCTTTAGAGGCACAAATTGACCGCGACCACGTGCTGTTTCATCACACAAAGTAAGTTTTACTAACTTCGTGTCATGTCGTTACGGGCTCCCAAGAAAATATTAATCCTCAGATTCAGCTCTATTGGCGACATCGTTTTGACCTTCCCTGTTGTCCAGGCACTAAAAGTCGCTTATCCGGATTGCCAAATCGATTACGTCACCAAAAAAAGTTACAGATCCTTACTCGATGCTTGTGTAGGGCTCAATCAAGTTTTTATTTTAGAAAGTAGTTTAGGCAGCCTCAAACAGCAAATCGATTTTCGATCTTACGATGCAGTATTAGATTTACACCACAATCTCAGGACTCAACTTTTAACTGCATTTACAGGAGCTAAAACCTTTCGTTTTCCGAAAAATAACTGGCAAAAATGGTTGCTCACTCGTTGTAAGATCAAACCAGGTCAACGCGTACATGTAGTCGAAAGATATCTCCAAACTCTTCAAGCGGCCTTTAGCCTAGAAATAACGGCCCCAGAGGCAAATTATCTGGTCCCTGTTCAAGAACAGTTTTCGATAGAAGATCGTATTGGCATTCAGCCTAAAAAATACATCGCAGTTGCAATTGGCGCTCAGTTTGCAACAAAAAGACTACCTACTGATCTGCTCATAGAATTGATCAACAAATTGCATGCGCCCGTTGTGCTCTTAGGTGGTAAAGAGGATGAAGTTGTTGCGCAGCAAATAATCAGTGCGCTTGCTCAAAAACAAATTGTTTCAATGGCAGGGCAGCTCAGTATTCATGCATCTGCTTGGGTTGTAAAAAATGCGGCTACATTGCTCACGCATGACACCGGACTCATGCATATCGGAGCAGCTTTTGAAGTGCCAATTCATTTGATATGGGGCAATACAACCCGAGATTTTGGGATGTATCCGTTGCGCCTCGAACAAGAAAACTGTTTCCAGTATGAAGTACCGGACTTGACGTGCCGTCCTTGTTCAAAGATTGGTCATCAAAGTTGTCCGAAAGGGCATTTTGCTTGTATGCGCAACCAAGATTTAAGCCTCATTGCCAAACAACTAAATGCGACAGAATTTTAGTCGTTTTTTTCTTCGTCAAAGAATAGTTTTTTCAATTCAGTTGCTTCGCTTGGCTTCATTTTACCTGCTAAAATAAGGGCCAATTGTTTGCGTCTGAGTGCGCCATCAAAACGCGCTTTTTCTTCAGCAGTTTCTGGGATTATTGCCGGAACTTGAATTGGATTTCCATTTTGATCTACAGCGACAAAAGTATAAATGGCTTCGTTGCATTTCTCGCGTTGGCCAGTAACAGCATCCTCAACAAAAACATCGACAAAAACCTCCATAGATGAATTGAATGCACGCGATACTTTCGCCTCTAATGTGACTATGGACGCGTGGTTAATTGGCTTCTGAAATGAAACATTATTTACAGAAGCGGTCACGACCACTCTTTTGGAATGGCGGTGTGCAGAAACACTGGCTATGACATCCATCCATGCCAATAATTGGCCTCCGAAAAGATTCCCTAGTGTATTGGTGTCATTTGGCAGGACAATTTTTGTTGTAATGGCCAAAGTTGAAGAGGCGGTATTTGCTTTCATGAGTCAAAGTTAAGCAAAGGATTTTATTCTCATTATTTAAATTGACAATGTTAGAATTTGATGGACTTGTTGTATTTTTACAAACGACTATCATGCTCTTATTGAAACAACTATGAAACATCTCTATTTTTTAACAACATTTTTACTTGTTTTAGGGTCCTCTTCTTCTGTATTCTCCCAGAACAACCAAAGAACTCCTGACCCACAAAACACCAGAGAGGGTGAAAGTGTTGAATACTGTATTACTCATAAAAAGCATGCAGCATTACTCAATAATGCTGCCTATTTAAAAGGAATTCAAGAAGCAGAGGATGCCTATGAAGTAGTGGCTAAAAAAGGCAATCAAAATAAAGGAACCATATACACAATTCCTGTTGTTTTTCACGTCATGCATTTTGGAGGCATTGAAAACATTTCAGACGAGCAAATACTCAATGCACTTGCTATCTTAAACCGCGATTACCGCAAACAAAATGCCGATACTGCCAATGTACATCCTGATTTTCAAGGAATGCCTGCCGATATCGAAATCGAATTCAAATTAGCGACAAAAGCACCAAATGGCCAATGTTTCAATGGCATTACCCGCACGTTTTCACCTATGAGTTATCAAGGTGCCGACGGAGATGCACAAGTGGACGCCATCATCGCTGGCAATAATGTTTACAATGGCACTTGGGCCGGCAATAAGTACCTTAATATTTTTGTTTGTGGTGATATCGGAGGTGCAGCAGGTTACACTTTTAAGCCTAGTACTTGGGCTGCGACCTCAATGAAAAATGGTATCTGGATTTTACACGATTACGTTGGTGCAATCGGAACAGGAGGAGTAGGCACAAGCCGCGCGCTTACCCATGAAGTAGGTCACTGGCTTAACCTTGATCATACTTGGGGAGGCAATAATAACCCAGGCAATGCAACAAGCTGCTCATCAGACGACAACGTTCAAGATACTCCAAATTGTATCGGTGTTACGGCCTGTTTGCTTAATTCAAATACCTGTAACTCTGACAACAATTATTGGGGCTTTGATATCCGCGACAACGTCGAAAACTACATGGACTACTCTTATTGTTCCAAAATGTATACTGAAGGGCAGCGCACACGTATGCGCAACGCACTACAAGTTGCTAATACTGGCCGCGCCAATGTAGTATCTGCAGCTAATTTAGCAGCAGTAGGGGCAACCGGCGCTACTTATTTATGCCAAGCAGCATTCAGTGCTGATAAAGTAACCATTTGTGCTGGTAATGAGGTGCAGTTTTCTGATGAGTCCTATAACGCGGTTTCAGGATGGTCATGGGAAATTACACCTACTACAGGATGGTCCTATGCAACAGGATCTTCTGCTACTTCAGCAAATCCAGTGGTTGTGTTCAACACACCAGGCATGTACAACATTCAGCTTACTGCCACAGACGGAACAAATAGCGACGTTGAAAACAAGCCATCTTATATCCGTGTGCTCGGAACTCCTGAAACATTGCCATATTGGGAAGGATTTGAAAATTACACCTCATTAGATAACTTACCTAATTGGGAGGTTTTCAATGCCAACAATAACAATGCATTTGAGTTAGAATCTTCATTTGGTCATACGGGTTCCAAATGCGCCAAACTATCCAATTTTGGTCAAACTCCATCCAACATTGACGAGCTAATTTCAACCAACATTGACCTTTCTGGCATCGATACCACATCTGGCACAGTTACGCTTTCATTCCGTTATGCTTATCGCAAACGTACTGCTGCAGATTACGAGTATTTGAAAGTATTTATTACCGGAAATTGCGGTGAAAACTGGGCCCAAAGAAAAACACTTGGAGGAAATCAGCTTTCTAACCAAACATCAAATACTTCTTGGGCACCTGCTTCACAAACTGATTGGGTAACTGTCCACATGACTAACGTTACTGCCAATTACTTTACAGATAACTTCAGAATGCGCTTCCGATTTGAAGGTGAAGGCGGTAACAACTTCTATCTGGATGACATCAATATTTACAGTGGAGGACCTTCAAATGATTTGGTAGTAGCTGGTATTGAATACCAAAATTTAACTGAATTAGCACTTTATCCTAACCCGACAGATGCCGACCTTCATTTAACGTTTAGCTCTTTAGTGGCTGGTGCTGCCAAGTTGAAAGTAACTGACCTAAGCGGTAAAGTAGTTCAGTCTTATCCATTGTATCTTCAAGAAGGAAAAAATATGATCATTACACAAACCAATCAATTGGCAGCAGGATCATACTTACTCCAACTTGAATTTAACAACGCAACCACAACATTGCCGTTTGTAGTTGAATAAACTATTCCTGATTTAAATATTGAAATAGGAGTTGTGCTTTTGCAGCTCCTATTTTTTTTGCCACTTCGTCTGGTCCAGCTCCTTTCATTTTTGAAATGGTCTTGAATTCATGGAACAAAAGTGCAATGGTTTTAGGGCCCAAGCCTTTGATCTGGTCAAGCTGAGTATGGAGTGCCGATTTACTGCGTTTATTGCGATGATGACTCAAGCCAAAACGATGTGCTTCATCTCTGAGTTGCTGTACCAACTTAAGTGCCAATGAGCGCCTGCTCAAAATCAAGGATTTCGAAAAACCTGGCTTGTAAATTTCTTCTAAGCGCTTGGCGAGTCCGACGAGTTTTAGATCGTGTTGCAAGCCCAATTCTTCAATGGCCTCCATTGCAGCACCAAGCTGTCCCTTTCCACCATCAATGATCACTAAATCGGGTAATTTTCGGCCCTCTTCCTTTAAGCGTTTATATCGCCTTCCAACGACTTCTTTCATGGTTGCGAAGTCGTCTGGCCCTTCTACGGTTTTAACATTGAAATGACGGTAATCGGCTTTGCTCGGCACCCCGTCTTTAAAAACAACACAAGCTGAAACAGCATTGGTACCTTGTAGATTAGAATTGTCAAAACATTCGATATGATTTGGAGCCACAGATAAACCAAGTGCAGTCTGCAATTCTAATACGGCTTGCATCGATGAATTTTGCACACTTGTAACTGCATTCATGGCTTGCTTTCTTGCTTGAAGTTGCGCATGTTTGACGTTGTTTTGGGCCATTTCGAGCAGTTGCTTCTTTTCGCCAATTTTTGGGAAAACGACCTTAGCATCGTAAAGAGGAATTTCTTTGGAAAGACCAATAATTACCTCTTTTGCTTTACTTGAAAAATGAGATCTTAGTTGAGGTATGATATTTTGATATAATACCTCGAGCGGTTCATCGAGCGGATCTTCTATACGTGTGGCATAAGTATGTACAATACTTCCCTCGCGTACAACCAAAAAACTCACCCAAGATAATTGTTCATTTTTTTCGATGTAACAAACGTCAAAATCGTGTCCGTGATCAGCTACCACCATTGATTTTGTTCTGAATTGTTCCAGCGCCAAAATGAGCTCCTTACAATGTTGGGCTTGCTCAAATGCATGCTCTGATGCAAATTGTTGCATTTGTTTTTTGAGCGATTGTATGAGTGAAAAGTTTTTGCCTTCTAATAGGAGTTTAATCACCTTTAAAGTTTCCTCATATTGTTGGGCACTTTGTAATAATTGACAGGGCCCAGCACATTTTCCAATATGATATTCAAGACAAACTTTGTATTTGGCTTGTTCTAGTTTTTGTGGCCTTAAATCCAGCGCACAGGTTCTAATTTGAAAAAGCTCCCTGATCAATTGAAGTAAGGCATGCATTCCTTTTACATTCGGATAAGGGCCATAATAAATAGAACCATCATTGAACTTTCTCCTCGTCGAGAAGACTCTTGGAAAGGCTTCATTTTTGATGACAATCCATGGGTAGGTTTTGTCATCTTTGAGCAATACATTATAGCGTGGTCGGTGGCTCTTGATGAGGTTGTTTTCCAAAAGTAAAGCATCGACTTCAGTTTCAACCACTGTAAATTGCAGGTCAGTAATTTGCTTCACCAGGGTTCTGGTCTTGCCATCGGCATGGTCTTTTTGAAAGTAAGAGGTTACCCGTTTCTTTAAATCTTTTGCCTTGCCAACATAAATGATCTTACCTTTTTGATCAAAAAATTGATAGACTCCCGGATGATGTGGCAGGGTAGCAACTTTATTCAATAATTCGGTCTGATCTTTCACGGCTCAAAAATAGAAACAATTGCAGATTAACTCACACTTCTTATCTTTGTCTGATGCTGGATGAGTTTATTTTAAATGCCTTGAAAGAAGATATCGGTACCGGTGACCACTCTTCTTTGGCCTGCGTACCCCAAGACGCGCTATCCGAAGCTTTTTTACTCATCAAAGAGTCGGGAGTTCTCGCAGGAGTAGACGTTGCCAAAAGAATTTGTGAGCTTTATGACACACAAATTAGTTTCGATCAGAAGCTTTCTGATGGTGCAGCTGTTAAACCCGGTGATATCGCTTTTATTTTAAAAGGGTCATCGAGGTCTATATTAGCAGTTGAAAGATTACTACTCAATTGCATGCAACACATGAGTGGAGTAGCTACCCAAACGGCTTATTATGTCGCCTTAATAGAAGGAACAAATTGCACGCTATTAGACACCCGAAAAACGACTCCTGGCATGCGTATGCTAGACAAATATGCAGTCAAAATAGGTGGGGGTGCCAATCACAGAATTGGACTTTACGACATGATCATGCTCAAGGATAACCACATCGACTACGCCGGCGGATTAGAACCTGCGTTGGCCCGCACTAAATCCTATCTTGCAGCGCGAAATCTCCAATTGAAAGTCGAGGTTGAGGTTCGATCTGAAGCTGAATTAAAAGAACTACTTGCCTTACCTCAAGATTATCATCGCATTATGCTTGATAACTTCAGCCCCCAAGAATTAAAAAGCGCCCTTCAACTCATACCTCAAGGAATTGAAACGGAAGCCTCCGGAGGCATCACTGCCGCCACGATTAGAAGCTATGCTGAAACAGGCGTTCAGTTTATTTCCGTAGGTGCCCTAACACACTCGGTAAAGGCTTTGGACATGAGCCTCAAGGCTAGTCTTTGAACCTCGCAATCGCAAAAAGATAACTTTTGTCTTTGACGCAATACACCGTAATCGATCGTTCCCTGTTTAGATTTGGCTTTAAAGTACCACTGATTTGCAAAAAATCAGTTGAGGTGGTTTCTATTTTATCGATATAAATCTCCTCTTTGAAAGAAAGACTTTTTACTTGGACTAATTTGTAAATAGCCTCTTTTACACACCAAATGAAAGTAAACCACTCTGTCAAATTAAATCGGTCAGCCTTATATAAATTCTTTTCATGCTCAGACGCAAATTTATCAATGACTTTGTGGATTCTATCTTGAGTGGTTTCTACATCAATGCCAATTTCAAACGATGCCGTACAAATAGTCACGAGATCTTTGGTGTGAGAAATCGAAATAGCGGTATTTGTTTCATCAGCAAAATAGGGCTTGCCATTGGCATTATATTTTATAGGAGATTTGATTGCCAATTGATTACGCAATTTCCGCGCGCCTAAAAATTCTTTTTTTCGCTTGTCGTTTTGAAATTTTTTGAGTTGAATTTCTTCCTCTGGAAATAGAAATACATCATCGGCAGAAAGGGAAGACAGCCCTGTACTCAGTACTTGAATGCCAAATTTTTTATACAGGGTTTCCAAATTCATAAACAGACAAAGGAACGTTTAGTGAAAATTCACTTACAAACTTAGGGTAGAATTTTGATGAATTTTATGTTAAGCAGATGGTTTTTTCTATATTTACATTCTTTAAAAAACGAGATATAGTAAAATTTATACGCATTCTTATGGTGGGTAGACTGAAATTATTGCTCTTAAGTGTTTTGTTTGTAAGCACTTATGCATTTTCACAATCCGGTCTCGGTACGCTTCGTGGTACCGTTACTGATGAAGCTACAAAAGCTCCTCTTGAGTTCAGCAAGGTTTTGTTGAAACAAGCTGGCGCAATTCGTGGTAGTTCCTTGACAGACGAAAAAGGAAAATTCCAGATTAACGGTATTCAGCCTGGCTCATATGATGTCGAAGTTAGAAATGCAGAAGGGGGTTATCAAACACTCTTGCAAACAGGTGTTTCTATTTCGCCTGACCGCATTACCTTCCTCGACAATCTTTCTTTAAGTAGCAAAACCCAAGAAACCAAGGAAATCAAAGTAGTTCGCTACCGAGTTCCGCTCATCGATAAAGATGGTGGTGCCTCTGGTGCAACTGTTACTCGTGAAGACATTGCACGTTTGCCAGCTCGTTCGGCATCTGCAGTTGCTGGAACAGTTGGTGGTGTAAACGTGAGCGAAGGTTCCGGAGCAATTTCTGTACGTGGTACGCGTTCAGACGCAACTTACTTCTATATTGATGGTATCAAAGTACGCGGTTCTTCTAACTTACCAAAATCTGCCCTAGAAGAAGTATCAGTAATTACAGGTGGTGTTCCTGCAAACTACGGTGACGTTACAGGAGGTATTATCTCGATCACTACACGTGGCCCTTCTTCTGTATACTTTGGGAGTTTAGAAGGTGTAACCTCAGGGATTTACTTAAACGGAGCAGATCCAAACGGCTATGACGGTAAAGTCATTGGCCTTGACAAATACGGATATAACCTTGTTGAAGGGATGCTCTCTGGTCCGCTATTAATGCAGCGTGACTCTTTGGGTCGTAAAACTCGCCCACTTCTTGGTTTCTTAGTGTCTGCCAACTACACAGATCAACTCGACTCTCGTCCTTTAGCTGGTGGCTCTTACCGTATTAAAAAAGACGTTCGTGACGAATTGCTTGCCAATCCACTCAGACCAACTTCTACCGGTTTTGGAACTTTCCACAACGCTTTATTTTTACGTGCCGATGACTTCGAAAAAACCGATTGGCGCATGAACGCACGCAATTCTGTGTTCTCTGCATCAGGTAAAATCGATGTCAACACTGGGCCAACTGTTAACTTACAGTTTGGTGGTTCTTTGAACTATTCACAGGGTACTTCTTATAACTACAGTGGTTCACTTTTGAACTTTACCAACTACGGTGTGGGCAAGAGTCTTGATTACCGTGTTTATGGTCGTTTGACTCAACGCTTTAACAACGACCGCGAAGGTTCTAGCTCAAAAATTAAATCTGCACTATACAGTTTAATGGTTGACTACTCAAAGTCATTCAACGAGTCTTACGACCCGAATCACAAATACAACTTATTCAACTACGGTCATGTAGGTAAATTCGAAACCACCCGAATTCCTTCTTACGAGTTCGACCCAAGTACACAAATGTACGTTCACAATGGATTCCGCGATGTTGAAGTTGCGTTTACACCTTCTGAAACAAATTCAGCACTTGCATCTATTACAACTCAGTACTTCAATATTTATGAAGGAAATCCTATTGGACGCTACGAAAACTTATTCCAGATCCAACAAGGAAATGCACTCAGAAATGGTGACCTCCCGGGAAGTGTCTACGGCATTTGGTCCAATATTGGTTCTCCTTCAAATGGTTTTGGTAAAAGCGAAAACGATCAGTTCCGTGTAACTGGTGCTGGTTCTGTAGTTCTCGGTGATCACTCCATTTCATTAGGATTCGAATACGAGCAGCGTGTTGACCGCGGCTGGACAAGCGGTGACAACGGTCCTGTTGGAATTTGGTCTATTGCACGTCAGTTGGCTAACTTCCACATCAAAGAGCTTGATCTCAACTCAGGTGTGGTATCTGACTCCGGTTCATTCAAAGCTATTACCTACAATCGCCTTAACGCTGGCGATGCTTACCAAACAAATACAGGTGAATACGGAGGGCAAATCAATAATGACCAACAATCATTCTTCGATTACAACCTTCGCCAGAAATTAGGCTACAACCCAGCCGGAACTGACTTCGTAGATATCGACCAATACGACCCAACACTGTTCCAATTCGATATGTTCTCTCCAGACGAGTTGCTCAACAGTGGTCAATCATTCGTTTCTTACTGGGGATACGACCACACTGGTAAAAAAGTACGTGGAAACACCGACATCAACAAATACTTTAATGAGTTTGATGAAAACGGCAATTACAAACGATTTGTTGGTGCTTTCCAACCAATTTACATGGCCGGTTATATCATGGATAAATTTGCGTTCAAAGATATCGTCTTTAACGTCGGTGTTCGTGTTGACGTTTTTGACGCCAATCAACCTGTCCTAAAAGACCCTTACTTATTCTATACGGCAAAAACTGTTAAAGAGGCTCGTGCACTTGCTACCAACGATCCTAACCAGTATTCGTGGGTAAATTTACCAAATGGTATGGGTGATGACTACGTTGTCTATGTCAATGACGTCAATAATCCTTCAGGTATTAACGGTTTCAGAAATGGTTCTCAGTGGTATGACGCTACTGGTACGCCAATAGAAGATCCATCTAAAATCCGTGGTGCAGCTGGTATCGCACCATGGCTACAAGATCCATCTCTTGAAACACCAACGGCAGATGCTTTTGAAGACTACAAAGCGCAAGTTAATGTCATGCCGCGTATTGCTTTCTCCTTCCCAATTTCAGAAGAAGCATCTTTCTTTGCGCACTACGACATCCTCACCAAAAGACCAACCTCTGGTTTCCGTTTCAACCCTTACGAATATCAGTTCATTCAGTCTCGTAATGCGGTAATAAACAACGCCAATCTAAAACCAGAGAAAACCGTTGATTACGAACTTGGTTTCCAACAAGTTGTAACAAGAACTTCCTCTATCAAGATCTCTGCATTCTACCGCGAACAACGGGATAACGTTCAGTTGATCAACGTATTCGAGGCATATCCAGTAACGTACAAAACTTTTGGTAACCGTGACTTCGGTACCGTTAAAGGTTTGACTATTGCTTATGACATGCGTCAGACAGGTAATATCCGCATGACGGCCAACTACACCTTGCAGTTTGCTGACGGTACTGGTTCAGATGCAACGTCAATGTCAGCTCTAGTCAACGCAGGTCTCCCGAACCTACGCGTTATCTTCCCTTACAGCTATGACCAACGCCATGCCTTCAATGTAACCTTTGACTACCGTTATGGCGAAGGTCAAGACTACAATGGCCCGATGATCGGTAAGACACGCATATTAGAAAATACAGGTCTTAACCTCATTGCTAATATCAACTCAGGGTCTCCATATTCTTCACAAACTTTTATTACTGACGAAGGAATTGGTAACCTCAATGCTGGTATCAATGGTACCTTAAATGGCTCACGTCTACCTTGGCAGTACCGCTTAGATATCCAGGCTGATAAAACATTCTCTCTTGAATACGGCAACAAAGAAAACAAGAAAAAAGCGGCATTCTTACAGGTTTATGTTCGCGCCACTAACTTGTTCAATCAATTCAATGTCTTGAATGTTTACAGAGCAACAGGTAACTGGGACGACGACGGCTATTTAGCTGCTGCGGCAAGTCAAACATCTATCCAAAACCAAATAGATGAACAATCTTTCCGTGATTACTACTCCATGAAGATTCAAAATCCGTTTAACATCAGTATACCTCGCACTATTCGTGTCGGAGTAAAATTTGATTTTTAAGAAAGCATTAACGAAGTACTATGAAAAAGCAATTCATTGCCGCGTTTTTAGGTCTAACTGTAGCATGCACTCAAGCGCTTGCATACCTTGGCCCAAATGACAAAGATTATAAGCCAACCGTAAAACCAAAAGCTAACTGTAGCCCGGCTACCGCTAAGTTGACCATGAAGTTCAACGATGTTGCTGCACTCATTGAGCAGGGTGGAAGTATGTTCCAAAACCGTGCTGCAGGTGTTGCTGCTTATGAGGTACCAAAAGGAAGTAACCGCTTCTCAATTTACGCGGGTGCACTTTGGATGGGAGGTACGGATGTCAATGGTCAGTTAAAATTAGCCGCTTTGCGCTACCGTTCTGGTAACGACTTCTGGCCTGGCCCGTTAACTGTAACTCCGGGTACAGGAAACTTTAATCCAATAAATCCTGTCGGTGACGACGCAGTCAGAGATTTTGGAGAGGCAAATATCGATCCAGATCAATGTATCGCCTATGACAAATTCTACACTATTCGCAAAGCTGAGGTAATTAAATTTAACATTTGGTGGGAGTGTAACGCGGGTGTTACAACTGAAGGTTGTGATGAAATCACTGCACCAACCAACGACGAACTCAATCGAATTTACGGTTGGCCAGCACATGGTGACGTTTCCAGAGGGCAAGATTACTTCTTAGCACCTTACTACGACCGCGATCAAGATGGTAACTACAACCCTGACAACGGTGACCACCCATGGTATGACGACATCCTAGGTCGTGACGACATCGAATGTGGCATAGACCGTCGTATTTCTCTCTATGGTGACGAAACACATTGGTGGGTATTCAACGACAAAGGAAACATCCACACAGAGACCAATGGTGACCCAATTGGTATGGAAATTCGAGCACAAGCTTTCTCATTTGCAACAAACGACGAAGTAAACCGCATGACTTTCTATAACTATGAATTGATCAACCGTGGTACACAAACCCTTTACAATACTTACTTCTCACAATACCTCGATGCTGACGTTGGGAACTATGCCGATGACTACACTGGTTGTGATGTCTCCAGAGGTCTTGGTTACATGTACAACGGTGACCTCATTGATGAGTCCGATGGTGGTAAACTAGGTTACGGTGAAAACCCACCTGCCATTGGTTGTGACTTCTTTGAAGGCCCTTACCAAGATGCAGACGGTATTGATAACCCAGGTCCTTATTTTGATGAAGCTACACAAACTGAAGTAGTTCCAACTGTAGTTGATGCATTGGCCAATAACGGTATCGTTTACAAAGGTATTGGTATCGGTTATTCAGACGGCATTATCGATAACGAGCGTTTTGGTATGCGTCGCTTTACCTACTACACATCTACTTCAGCATACCCTTACAATGACCCAGGGCCAGCGGCAGAGTTTTATAACTTCATGGAAGGTCAGTGGGCAAATGGTTCAGAAATGTTCTACGGTGGTTTAGGCTATACTGGTTCTACAGGGGCCACACAAACACTTTCTGATTACATGTTCCCTGGAACTTCCGACCCATTGCATTGGTCTACGCAAGGCGAAGATATGTCACCTGCATTTCCTAACGGATGGGATGAAACAACAAATAACAACCCTTCTGGTGACCGTCGTTTTGTACAGTCTGCAGGTCCGTTTACGCTTCGTCCGGGTGCTGTCAATAACATTACGGTAGGTATTGTTTATGGCCGAAGCACTGAAGGTGGTTTGATGGCTTCAGTTGAGGCAATGAAACGCGCTGACACCAAAGCTCAAGCCCTATTTGATGCTTGTTTTAAAATTCTTTCTCCACCAGATGCCCCGCGTTTGACTATTCAAGAATTGGAAAATGAATTGATCCTCATGATCGACAACCCAATTTCTTCGAATAACTACGAAGAGGCATATGCTGAAATTGATGAAATTAATATTACTGACCCTACAGTAGATCGCTTCTACCGTTTTGAAGGATATCAAATTTTCCAATTGAAAGCACAAGATGTCTCAATTGCAGATATCTCAGATCCAGACAAAGCGCGTCTTGTTGCACAATGTGATATCAAAAACAATATTTCTCGCATCATCAACTTTGAATTTGATGAGGCTCTAGGTTTCTCTGTTCCGGTTGAAAAAGTAGACGGTGAAAACGCGGGAATAAAACATTCTTTCTCTATTAAAGAAGATGCATTCGCTCAAGGTGCCCGCGCCCTAGTGAACCATAAAACATACTATTATGTTGCGGTGGCTTACGCCTACAATCAATTCAAGGAATACGATCCAAATGACCCATTATTACTAGACGGTCAAAAGATTCCTTACATCTCTAGCCGCCTCAACTTTGATGGTACTGCTATTTCGCCAACATCTGCCATCCCGCACAACCCAATGCCAGAGGCAGGCGGAACTGCACAGTTAGTTGCTTACGGATCATCTCCACGCATCACGCGTTTGGACGGTTATGGCAATGGCAACCGCAGCTTAGAGTTGACCGACGAGTCATTGAAAACTATTTTGAACGATGGTTACATGGCCAACCCTACTTATGACTACGGTGCTGGTCCGGTG
>JBJTCG010000011.1:0-7481 GCA_046091725.1 Flavobacteriales bacterium
TGTAGGTTCAGGCGAAAACGCTGGCAAGCCAATGTATGGTTGGTCAATGGAAGACATCGCTACAAAAGTTGGCTCGCAAGACATGCTCAAAGAAGCATTGGCCATGATCAACGTTGTGCCAAACCCTTACTATGCATTCTCCGAGTACGAACGTACACGCCTAGACACAAAAGTTAAAATTGTAAACCTTCCTGAAGTTTGTACAGTAAGAATTTACACTGCTAATGGTAAACTAGTTCGTAGCTTCAAAAAAGATAGCCCTCAAACCTATATTGATTGGGATTTAACAAACCACAAAGCAATTCCGGTTGCAGGTGGTATTTATTTGATCCATGTCGATGTACCAGGAGTTGGAGAGCGCGTCTTGAAGTTCTTTGGCGGTATGCGTCAAGCTGACTTACAAGGTATTTAATTATTGTATATTTCAAAGTAATGAAAATGACTTTAAAACATATATTTCTCAGCGCAGGTTTAGTAGCCTCGTTGCAAACTTTCGCAGGAAACGAAGATCGTGTAGGTTCTGCTGGTGCTTCTCATCTATTGGTCAATCCTTGGGCGCGTTCAGGCGCTTTGGGTGATGCGTCTTACGCGAACAGTACCGGTTTGGAGGCAACCTACATGAACATTGCTGGTTTGGCGTTCACAGAGAAAACACAACTTAAGTTCAATTATTCGAATTGGATGGGTTCAGCTGGTATTGCCTTGAATGGCGCTGGTGTTGCCCAACGTATTTCGGATTCTGAAGTTTTTTCGATCAGTGTTCAGTCGATGAATTACGGTGATATTCCGATTACTACAGTGGCAAACCCTGAAGGAAACATAGGTTTTTTCTCGCCGCGTATGAATATTTTTAGCGTTGGATACGCAAAAGAATTTTCATCATCAATTTATGGTGGTATCAACTTCAAAGTGATTTCAGAAAGCATTTCAAACTTGAAAGCCAATGGAATTGCAATTGATGCGGGTATTCGTTATGTATCTGGTGAGCAAGACCAACTTAAATTTGGAATTACTTTAAAGAATGTTGGACCTGTTATGCGCTACAAGGGTGATGGGTTGGCTCAGCAAGTAACGTACGTAAGTACTGGTTACATTGCATCTTTGGAGCAACGTTCAGCAACATTTGAATTACCATCTTTACTGGGTATCGGTGGCTCTTATGATTTTATTTTTAACGAAAGCAACAAGCTAAATCTAGCCATAGGATTTACTGCCAATTCTTTTATGAAAGATCAATACCGTATCGGTCTCGACTACGGGGTAGCAAAAGAAAGCATGGCGTTTAATCTAAGAGCAGGTTTCTGTTATGAAAATGGCATGTTCAATGAAGAAACTCGTTCAAGTGCTTTTAGTGGTCCTTCAGCAGGTTTTTCCATTGATGCCTTAGTAGGAGAAAATAAAAATGCCCTGGGTATAGAGTATGCTACGCGTTTTGCCGGTGTGTTTGGCATTATTCATACCATCGGAGCTACCATTAGCTTAAAATAATTTTCTAACTTTGTTAGGTGCAAGAGAGCTCTATTAGGGCTCTCTTGTCTGTTTCAATAAACCGAGTATCATGGCTATCAATTATTATACAGCAGAAGGTCTTCAAAAGTTAAAAGACGAATTATATCATTTAAAAACCGTCCAAAGACCTGCCATTTCTGAGCAGATTGCAGAAGCACGCGATAAAGGCGATCTTTCTGAAAATGCCGAATACGATGCGGCCAAGGAAGCGCAAGGAATCCTTGAAATGAAAATCTCCAAATTAGAAGGCATCATTTCTAATGCTAGATTGGTTGATGAAACACACATGGACAACAGCAAGGTATTCATCCTTTCTAAAGTTTTGATTAAGAATCAAACGAATGGAATGGAAATTGAATATACGTTAGTTGCCGAAAATGAAGCCGATATCAAGGTGCGTAAAATTTCAATCGAATCTCCAATTGGTAAAGGCTTGTTAGGAAAAAAAGTCGGTGACATCGCTGAAATTCAAACACCAGGTGGCATCATGAATTTTGAGATCATCTCTATTTCAAGATAATGGCAAGTATATTTACAAGAATTGTCAACGGTGAAATACCCTGTTATAAAGTTGCCGAAAATGCAGACTTTCTGGCTTTTCTTGATATTCAGCCACTTGCCATGGGGCATACTTTAGTCATTCCCAAAAAAGAAACAGATTACATTTTTGATATTGATGATGATGCTTACCAAAAATTATGGGCTTTTGCTAAGGAAGTAGCCCAGCAATTAAAAGCACATATACCTTGTAAAAGAATTGGCGTAAGTGTCATTGGTCTTGAAGTACCACACGCTCATATCCACCTCATACCACTTCAAACAATTCAAGACATCAACTTTAGTGGCACCAAATTGACTCCAACGCCTGAAGAACTTTTGGCGCTGGCTACACGTTTACAAAGTAAATAATTGAGCAACGGCATGAAAAGCTTCGGACTACTCATTGGATTACTCTTAAGCGTTTTGGTTTCAGCCCAACCGATGCGCGTACTATTTATTGGCAATAGTTATACGCACTATAACGACATGCCAAAGCTATTACAACAAATGGCGAATAGCAAAAATATTGTTGTAGATATCCACATGGATGCAAAATCAAATCACACTTTTGAAATGCATGCCAAGCGCCCAGAGCTTTATCAGTCTATTAAAAAATATAAATGGGATTACGTAGTTATCCAAGGATTTAGTCGTGAATTGGCACAAGACACTGCCGTCATAGATTCTTTAAGCATGCCTTACATCCGACAAATTCTGGATTCCATTTATACAAATAATAAGTGCACCAATGTTTTCTTGTACCAAACTTGGGCCTATAAAAATGGTTACCAACAAGATTCTTTTCCTATTAACTGGGATTATCAAACGATGTCGGACAGAATTCATTACGGTTACAACTATGTTGCTGAAAAATTGAATTTATCCATTGTGCCTGTTGGTAAAGTTTGGGAAACCGTACGAACAAACTATCCTGAGATTAACTTATACCAAGACGATCAACAACATCCAACATTAACGGGTTCCTACCTCACCGCTGCGTGTTTTTATACAGCTTTATTCAGAACTACCCCAAAAGTGCCGTATCAGGCTAATCTTGAACAAAAAACTGCAACACTTCTTCAAGAGTTAGCTGGCAGCACTGTGTTGAATAATCAAAACAGGTATGACCTCAACAGGAATACGGTAGACATTGAAGTCAAACTCAATGATGCCAACAAAAAGGTCGCGCATTACAGTGCCAATTTTCCGAATGCTACAAGTGTAGTTTGGGAATTTGGTGATGGTTTCAGTGCACCTACAACAAAAGCCAAACACATTTATGCCAAACCGGGCGTGTATGAGGTTAAAATAAAGGTCCAAGATGCTTGCGGCCAGCGTATTTTAAAGCGAAAAGTTAAGGTCTAGCCGGTTCTTTTAGTTTAATCCCAAACAACAGACTGCTGTATTTTTTCATTGGCCACAATATGAAATGGAGCCGTGCTCGTATGTCATCTATAAAGTAAACGAACACAATAAAAATTAGCCAAAATCCAAGGGTATAAGGAATAACCTCCAACGGACCAAGTTTGTGATGAATGTAGTCGTTAAAACCATATTTGATCACACTTCCATAAAGGATCATCATGTGTATGATGTAAATACTGAGTGTATTTTGGCCTATTTTAAGAAATAGGTTTTCTTTTTTAATCTTGAACACATAGGTTTCTAGGCCAAGTAAAGTAGCAAGCACCACTATTACAATACCAAGTTTTTGTAATAGCCAATCCATGCGGTACAACCGCGTACCTTCTAAACCAGGAATGGACTCAAGAGATACCAATAGGGACTTAATCCCAAAGTAAACTGAAAAGCCAAGGATGAGCGCAAAGAGAATTACTTGCCACGATTTAACTTGTTCTTTGTAACGGTGGATCAATACACCAAGACCTGCACCAAACATGGTGTAACCCATGTGAGGTGTAACAGGGAAAAGCGAATGGGGCCCGTGAAAAATGTTTTGTATGAATGCAGGTGCATGTGCTGGCCAATACGTTTCACCGAGTTGTCCAAAAAATAGGTAGGAAAGAAATAGCCCTAAGCCGGCGAGTACATAGAGCAGAAACAAAGGAATGAACTGAACAGACCGCCAAATGCCATAGATAAGCATAATGCATAGGATACCGACAGCGATACACTGCAGCACATGAAAAGCATAGTACTGGAGTAAATAACCCCAAAAGAGCAGTTCCACAACACGCTTGAGCCCTTTTTTGATACGGATATTATTGAAAAAGGAAACATTTTCGTTCCCCAACATCAAATAGGTAAATACCAAGCCAGTAACTGTGAGGAAGGTTGGTGAAGTAAAGCCTCTGATGAATTTCCAAGTAACATAAGCAGGATATGATTCATCAGCCCATTGTAGCGCCAAAGAATCATGTATAAAATGCCCTTCTAACATGAGTAAAATGGCAATAGTCCGGGCCATATCAATGAAATACAGTCGGGTCTTTGGTGGTGAGCTAAGCGTGGTGTTTTCCATGTTGGATGGTAATCGGGCGCAAGTTACAACTAATTTTGAGCCGCTTTTGAGCGCAGTTCAATAATTTCTATTCTTCTTTCTTTTGAAGCACTTGTTGAGTAGACAGAATTTCGTTGATCATAGAAGTTGTCGCTAACTTCCTTCTTTGCTTGGTATTCACCCATAGGAACCTCGATAAATGTAAGTCTTGGTTGTTCGCCTTGCATATAGGCTGCAAATTTTCCATTGTCGACCTCCTCAAAATAATTTTTAATCGAATCAATTCTGCGTTTGGTCAAGTGCACGTTGTAATCTGATTTTGCCAGGGGACTTGCATATCCTTGCACCATAATACTGAGCTCTTTTCCTTGTTGCAGTTCTTGCCATACCTGTCCTCTGAAAATTGCTAAATCGTTCATTCCTTTGATGACTTCATCGTCGAAGAAATCTAGGAGTTCTGAGCGCAGTATTTGGGCTGTAGCAGAATCTCTGTTTTGCTGTACACCAATCAAATAATTTGGAAACTGTTGTTGGTATTGAACAAAAGTTTCTTCGTAATTCAAATTGGTGCTTTCAGCCCTCGATTTCGGGTCGGGACAATCGTTTTCAAAATAGAGCGCTATAGGCAATTTAATGATTTGGATTTCTAGTGAATCGGTTCGTTTTTTCTCAACGGATGGCCTTTGGAAATAACTTGTAAAAACGTCACTACAACAAGTAGGATGGCTCACAAAAAGACTGCCTTCCCTGTTAGAACTCAGATACGCAGTGTCTGCATCACAGAAAAAATAAAGGTCGTTTGCCGGACTATTAAAGGGTTTTCCGATGTTAATAGGAGGTCCAAATTTTCCGTCGGCTTGCAATTGGCTGTAGAAGACGTCTTGGCCGCCATATCCAAAGTGCCAAGATGATGAGAAATAAAGACGATTCGTCAGGGAGTCATACCATGGGCTGAGTTCATTTTCAGGGCTATTGATCGCTGTTATTGCCAAAGGTTCTGAAAGTTCGCCGTTTGTCTGGATTTGCGCATAAAAAATATCTAATCCACCTTTACCATCTTTAGTTTTAGCGCTAAAAAATAGGACTTCCTTACCATTCATTTGATTGAAATGAGGCATGCTGGTGTAATCTGAAACTAAATTTGGCAATACTTTCATGCTTGTGTCTAGCTCCCACGTTCCATTTTTTTGTAGGTGCACCCATTTTAAATCACAAACTTGTTGCCCTCTTAATTGTTGGCAAACTGTGCAAAGAAATGAGGTGCTATCAGCGTTAAATGAAATATTACCCACCGAGCTATTTGGATTCAAATTTTGAATCTGAAGAATCGTATTATGGCGAAGATTGGTGTCTGGAGCAACGAAAAGTTGCAAGCGATAAGCACTTGCAAAAACTTCAATTTGGTCAATTGCCAATGAATCTGGTTTGAGTGCAGAAAAATAGATCTGATGATTGCGTACAGCATGAGCAAATTCAACGTCAAGCGTATTGATCGGATGAGGATGCATGGCTGCATGTTCAGATGCGTTCTGATTTTTCAGTTGTTTGAGTACCCAAGTACAGGCACTTACTTCTTGGGTAGCTTTTTTATAAAAAATACTGGTTTTATCTTCTGAAAAATGCTGTTTGACTTCTTTGAATTGAGCAAGGGCTTCTTTGTATAATCCTTGTTGTTTCAGCATGAGGGCGTATTTTAATTGCGCCTCCTCAAATTGGATAGACTCTGGGTCAAGTTCGTAGACTTTGAGGTAAAACTTTGCAGCGTTTTTGTAATCTTTAGCAGCATCATTAGTTTGTGCCATTTTCCATAAAAGCTCAATAGAGGTAGGAGTTAACTCGAGGGCACGTTGGTAGTAATCCAGGGCCTCAAGATAATCTTGTTGTGCTACTTGTTGGTCGGCATGCGCTATGAATTTGGCAGCCTGTTTTTGCCCCAAAAAGGAATGGCTATAAAATAGCAATACAAGTACTAGATAAAATCTGGACATACGCGGTACTGCTTTTGAGGAGGTTTGAAACGAATAAACACATAGCGAAAGCTCAGTTCGAAAGCGCCACGTCCGCGACTAGCCGGAACCAATGAGCTATAATTGAAATCATAGGAAATGCCGGCATACATTGGGCCGCGTTTGAAACCAAAATCCAGGCAAAATGCATCTTGAATACGCCACCAAAGACCTGCACTGAGTTGGATTTGTTTGTCATCAGAAAACAGATAATGGGCCATGCTACCTATTGTAAGCGAACGATATGAGCCTTGTAAATTGAGTTGTAAACTAGGCTGCAGAGCAAGCTTTGCGTAATAATCGTAACTAAATGTTGCAAAATAATTAAAGCGAAGGTCACGTTTGGTGTCGTCGAGAAAAAAACTTTGATTAGGTCTCGTTATATTGTATAGTCCTATGCCATGTTCTAACTGAAGAGAATGATTGATGCGGTATTGATGAATGGTGCCAAAACCTAACATAGGTCTGATCATGGATGCGGTTTGAAAATTTTCGTTGGTTGGGGCATTTGGGTCAAAAATATAACCGTTGAACTGGCTATCAAAATAAAACGCATTGCTATTCAGTTGGCGATAATTGAATCCGAATTGGAGGCCGAAACGCAGTTGCTGTGCTTTGTTAATCTGGAGAGACCTTGCCACATTTCCTTGCAGCTCGAGTGTCTGAAATTTTCCGTCTCCGACTTGATCATGAAATAAGTTGAGACCGAGTCCGTATGTTTTCCATTTTGTATCTGCGGCAATGGCAGTTGTTTGAAAAGGAATACTGACACTGCGCCATTGGGTGCGGTAGTTGGCTGTTAAGCGCAGGTCTTCAGCGAAATTACCTGTATGGGCTGCATTGAGGTAAATCGGGTTTTGATTGAATTGCGTCCAATGGATGTCTTGCGACCAGGCTAAAAAACCTGCAGCAAGATAAATAGTTAGTACAACTAGACGCAACATGTAACGAAGTTACAAAAAAGC
>JBJTCG010000012.1:0-26908 GCA_046091725.1 Flavobacteriales bacterium
GAATAAATACATGCCGCGCCTCTTGTACACTTCCGTGCCTCGAGTGATACGTTTCATCTAGTTCGGGCAAGTACAATGTAGGCGAGCCATCGGCTGTTTTTAAAATTTCGATTTTCATGGCACTAGCGCTTACGTATCAAGTAAAGACCGTCACGGATAGGCAGCAGTACTTTTTCTACTCTTGGATCTTGGCTGATTTTTAAATTTAAATCGCGCAGCAGCACGGTATCTTTATCTTGGTATTTTTCATCCACCACTTTACCTGACCACAAAACGTTGTCAATAAGGATGAAACCGCCCGGATTTAAAACCACAAGTGCTTGCTCATAATAAGTTGGGTATTGCTGTTTGTCAGCATCGATAAAAATTAAGTCAAACTTGCGATTCAGCGTTGGAATAATTTGAGCAGCATCTCCAATTCTGTATTCGATTTGCTCAGAAAAATCTGACGCGGCAAAATACGAACGCACTCGTTGTTCTAACTCTTCGTTGACATCTATGGTAAGTAAGTTGCCATCTGTTGTTAACCCCTCTGCCAAACAAAGTGCAGAAAACCCGGTGTAAGTTCCAATTTCTAAAATATTTTTTGGACGAAGTAAATGACTGATCATGCTCAGGACCCTACCTTGAAAATGCCCACTGAGCATGCGGGGTTGCAGCACTTCTAGGTGTGTTTCACGGTCAATTTGAGCCAAAAGAGCTGAGTGTGCCGAGCTATGCTGACTCACGTAGTTTTGTAAATCGGAAGAAATGAAGTCCATGAGCTATACTGATTTGCACAAAGATACAAGAAGCTCGTTGCAATTTCCTAAATTTGTGCCTTCAGTAAAAGCACATGACCGTTTCAGAAATAAGACAGCAATTTTTCGACTTTTTCGAAAGTAAAGGACACCAAATTGTAGCATCGGCACCAATGGTGGTAAAAAATGACCCTACTCTCATGTTTACCAACGCCGGCATGAACCAATTCAAAGATTTCTTCTTGGGTTATCAGACACCACAAGAAAGACGCGTGGCCAATGCCCAAAAATGTTTGCGCGTTTCTGGCAAGCACAATGACCTCGAAGAAGTGGGTGTAGACACCTACCACCACACGATGTTTGAAATGTTGGGCAACTGGTCCTTTGGTGATTACTTCAAAGAAGAAGCCATCAGCTGGGCCTGGGAA
Organism: Flavobacteriales bacterium; assembly: GCA_046091725.1. Lineage (GTDB taxonomy): Bacteria > Bacteroidota > Bacteroidia > Flavobacteriales_D > Crocinitomicaceae > UBA952. The sequence continues at coordinate 1,169 of JBJTCG010000012.1, forward strand.
CTCCTTACTGAAGTCTATCAAATCCCCTTAGATCGCTTGTATGTAACTGTATTTGAGGGCGATCAAAAAGATGGCGTTCCTCAAGACACCGAAAGCTACAACATTTGGAAAGCACGCATTGCTGAGGACCGCATCATTCTAGCGTCCAAAAAAGACAACTTTTGGGAAATGGGAGACACCGGACCATGTGGCCCATGTACTGAAATTCACGTTGACCTCCGTTCAGATGCCGAGCGTGCATTGATCGATGGCAAGACGCTTGTCAACCAAGACCATCCGCAAGTCATTGAAATCTGGAACAATGTATTCATGGAATTCAATCGCAAAGCCGACGGCTCTCTCGAAGCGCTTCCTGCCAAACATGTCGATACCGGAATGGGGCTCGAGCGTCTGGCAATGGCCCTTCAAGGGAAACAAAGCAACTACGACACCGACCTTTTCCAAGCCCTGATTCAGTCAGTGGTAAAAGTATCAGGTATTGCCTATGGCCAACAAGAAAACACCGACATTGCTTTACGTGTCATCGCAGACCACATAAGAGCAATTTCGTTTTCAATCGCAGACGGCCAACTACCTTCCAACAATGGTGCTGGTTATGTCATCAGAAGAATTCTAAGAAGAGCCGTGCGTTATGGCTATCAAACGCTGGGCCTCAAAGAGCCTTTTTTATGTGAGCTTTCAACAGTGCTTGGCCAGCAAATGGGTGCGCCTTACTCAGAATTACTCAACCAAAAAGAGCTCATCTATAAAGTAATCAAGGAAGAAGAACTTAGTTTTTTCAGGACACTTGAACTTGGCATCAAGCGCATAGAAGACCTTATTGCACAAGTCAAGGCTGCAGGTCAAAAAGAAATTTCCGGAGCCGCAGCATTTGAGCTCTACGATACTTATGGTTTTCCGCTCGACCTCACCTCGCTCATTGCCCGTGAAAACAATTTAACCATCGATGAAGCTGGCTTCCAAAAAGAATTAACTATTCAAAAAGAACGTTCAAGGGCAGCCACTTCTCTGGAAACTGACGACTGGATGCAAGTACATCCAGACGTCAATACTGCTTTTGTCGGCTATGATCAGAGAACAGCAAACGTTCAGATCATCAAGCATAGAAAAGTCAACCAAAAAGGCAAAGAATTCTATCAATTGGTTCTTGACCAAACCCCTTTTTATGCAGAAGGTGGAGGTCAAATTGGCGACAGCGGTACACTTAGCAACGAACACGAACAACTTCAAATTTTTGATACCAAAAAAGAAAACAATCTGATTGTTCACTTGAGCTCAACGCTTCCTAATAATCCAAATGCCACTTTCGTAGCACAGGTCAATTCACAAAAGCAAGCCGACACCGCTAGGAATCACAGTGCTACACACCTTTTGCACCACGCATTGCGCACAGTTTTAGGGACGCATGTGGAACAAAAAGGATCTTTGGTCACTGAAAAAGGCCTTCGTTTTGACTTCTCACATTTTTCTAAAGTCACCGACGACGAACTCGCACTCATTGAAGCACAAGTCAACGCTGACATACAGGCAAACCTTTTGCTCGATGAAAACAGAGCCATGAGCATTGATGCAGCGAAAGCCAAAGGAGCCATGGCCCTATTTGGCGAAAAATACGGCGACAGCGTGCGTGTCATTCAGTTTGGTGCTTCCGTTGAACTTTGTGGAGGCATTCATGTGCCTAATACGGGTCAAATCGGTGTCATTAAAATCGTTGCTGAAAGCGCAGTTGCAGCAGGAATCCGTCGAATTGAAGCCATTACGGGCACCGCAGCCATGAGTTATTTCAAAGAAAAAGCGGCACAACTCGAACAAATCGATGCCTTACTCAAGAAACCAAAAGACCTCGTTAAAGCCATAGAAGAGCTTCAGCTAAAAAATAGCAGCCTTCAAAAAGAACTCGAGCGCTTTGCAAAAATGCAGGCACAACAGCTTAAAAATGAACTAAAAACAGAAGTTTTCGCGCACAACGACCTGCACATCCTCTTTAAAGAACTCCATACTGACGCCGCGACCGCTAAAGATATTTTGTTTCAGTTGCGTCAAGAATTTTCCAATTTTGTGGGCGTTATCGCGCACAAAGAAGCTGACAAATGCGGCATCACGATCATCCTCAACGAACAATTGGCAACTCAAAACAACTGGCAAGCCAATCAATGGATCAAAGAAATTTCAGGGCACATTCAAGGTGGCGGAGGAGGTCAGGCTGCCTTTGCAACCGCCGGTGGTAAAAACCCAAGTGGTTTGGCAAACGCCCTTGCACACCTAAAATCAAAACTTGGCTAAGCGAAAAAAAGTCCTCATCCTCACCTATTATTGGCCCCCAAGTGGTGGCACAGGTGTGCAGCGTTGGCTACATTTTTCGCGCTATCTGCAAGAATTAGGTTGGGACCCAATCATTTATACGCCGAGTAACCCTGAGGCACCTGTGCAAGACCCAAGCCTTTTAACAATGGTACCCAAGGATATCCACGTGATCAAGAGAGAAATTTGGGAACCCACCCAACTCTATCTCAGACTCACGGGCAACGCCGGCAAGCAAATGCACACAGGCTTTTTGCAAGAAAAAAGTGGTGTAAAACCCGGACTTACCAAGCGATTTTCAATGTGGTTGCGCGCCAATATCTTTATACCAGATGCCAAAATGGCCTGGATCAAGCCCTCCACAAAATATTTAACAGCCTTTTTAGAGGAACAAGATGTTGCAGCCATCATTTCTACTGGGCCCCCTCATTCTTTGCACCTCATTGCGCGCAACTTAAAACGCAAAACCAATCTTCCTTGGATCGCAGACTTCCGTGACCCCTGGACCCAAATTGACTGGTTTGAGCAATTGCCCCTGACAAAATTCGGGTTGCGCAGGCACCAAAAGTTAGAACATAGTGTTTTCCAGGAAGCCGATCAATTGGTGGTGGTAAGCCGCGACATGCAACAACAAATGGAAAAATTAGCAGGTCGTAAACCCGTATTGATTTCTAATGGTTTTGCACCTGAGGATTTCAAAACTTTTGAAAAGGAACCTGACCCCTACTTTACCATTTTACATACGGGTTCTATCAACAAAGATCGCAACCCGAGTGCAGTTTGGGCAAGCCTTAGTAGCTATGCGCAACAGCACCCAGAGTTTGCTCAAAAATTAAGAATTCGCTTGATTGGCGCTCTTGATGCTTCAGTCAAGGAAGATTTAGCCCGCTACAACTTGACGCAATGCACACACTTTGAAAATTTTGTGCCGCATGAACGCGTCCTTGAAGAGTTGGCTTCTTGTAGTTTGTTGTTATTGCCGCTCAATAATGTCAAAAGTCAAAAAGGGATTGTTACCGGCAAATTATTTGAATATTTGGCCAGCCAACAAGCCATTTTAGCCATTGGGCCAAAAGACGGCGATGCAGCTGCCATTCTCAAAGAACAAGATGGTACCATGATGGTCGATTTCAATACAGCAGTATCTTGGCCCGAGGCCATTAATTTGGCGCTACAACCCATTGACCGTACGCAAACGCTCAACCCTTACTCAAGACAGGAATTAGCCAAGGAGATGCACGGTGTTCTATCGGAATTGATAAAATAAGCTTAGCAATATTTTTCAAACACACCCAACATTTTAGCCTCGCGATGTGCTGGTAAAAAATGTTCCTCTATTCTTTTTCTTGCCTTTAAACTTGCTTGTTCAAAATCTTGTTGAAAGAGTAGTTCAATACTGCGCTCCAGGTACACTACATTTTTTTCGCTCAGTATGAGCCCTGTATCCCCGATCAATTCTGGAATACCCGAAACATGGCTACCTATGGGTACACAGCCGCAAGCCATTGCTTCCCCAAGCGCATTAGGAAAGCCTTCCATCACGGATAACTGAAAATAATAACGGTGTTTTTGCAAATAAGAAATCACTACTGAAATTGGTGAAAATGGAATCAATTGAATATTGGCGGGTACTTCTTGCCCATTTGGCTCCCAACCAATGATAGTTATTTGCCAAGTCGGATTTCGTTTAGCCAATTCAATGATCAAATCGAAACCTTTTCTGAAATAACAATATGGATCTTTGAGGTTTCCAATGGTAATGAAACTACGTTCGGGTCTTTCAATTTTTTCATCTATTCTGAACAAATCAATATTGAAGCCGTAGGGAATAACAGTGTATGGAACTGACTTTGTTTTGGGAGCAAAATAATGAAAGCCTTGAGCTGGTGCACCGCCGGGATAATAGTTGTAATCTTGGTAAACCAAACCTTGTGCTACCGGCATAATATGCGTTGCAAAACGGAGAGAGGTTTTTGTGGCCCAACCTAAGAGTTTTTTTGTGAAATTTCCATACTTGAAATCAGGAAACCTTGATCCATCGTTTCCGGCAACAATAACAAATACTTTTTTGCCAAATATCCTTCCAAGCAGCACCGGCAACAAGGAGGCATATCCAGCAAAGTGGCAAACAAAAAAAGCGTCTTTGGTTCGAAAAAGAATATAAAATAATTGCTTCAGAAATTGTATTGGCAACTTCCACTTGACACGAACAGAAAATTCATAAGGACTGACTTCATAATGCGCCCCTAACAATTCTAAATCTCGGACAATAAAAGTAGATGCATGTGGGTAGAAATAGCTAATTCTTTTTTTTGTTGCTTGCATCTATTAGTTTGTTAAGTTCTCTAACTCAAAAGTAATAACTTTGGTCTTTAACCATTCATATTGATGCTACTTCGATTCATTTATCTGCCATTTATCAATTACCTTCTCAGACCCTTGGCACGTTTGCGCTTTCATAAAAGTGGCAAAGAGCTGATGTCTATCAGTGGGAATATTAGCTTTAGCACAAAAGGTATTACTTTCCGTTTAGCGACCAACCAAACATGTTTTGTCACCAAATACATGTTTTACAATGGGTTCGAGGCCTACGAATACAACTGGCTTTTTAAAAGCTTAGCGCAAAATGCAACTGGATTTTTAGACGTTGGGGCTAATATTGGTCTGTACAGCGTACTTGCTGCCAAATACAATCCTCAACTGACCATTCATGCTTTTGAGCCTGGTTCAGGTGCCGTCCATTTTTTGAGAAAAAACAGCACCTTAAATCGTCTGGATGCACAAATCAACATTCACGAAATTGCCATGAGTAATCAAGACGCTTCTTTAGAATTTCATGAAGCAGCACACCCCAAATTTCCATGGCTTAAACATAATCTGAATGGTTCTAGCAGTTTGCAAGCAGAGCACGGCAGAAGTAAATCTACGGCGTACAAGGTAGCTGTTTGCAGACTAAGTAGCTTTTTAAAGGAACATGAAGTCAGTCATTTTGATTTGATCAAACTAGATACAGAACATACCGAACAATTGATTATTGCCGATAACCAAGATATTTTTGCCGCGAATAGACCGCTCGTGATGATTGAAATTTACCCGGAAATCGCTCATGAAATGCAAGATCTTTTAAAATCTTGGGAGCACTATCATTATTTAAGACTTGAGCAACCTTTTTTGAATCCTATTGAATTACAAGAACTTGGTACACACCAAAAACACGTCAATTATTTGTTGGTACCAACTGAAAAAATATCTTGGATTGAGCAGTTTCTAAATGACAAGAAGTAATCTAAAAGGAGATATTGAATGTATAACAGCTTCGAATATTTTTTAGCAACAATAGGCTGCTCCTGGACTGCCGCTAAATTCATTCCTTATTTCTTAACTATTTGTATAGGGCTTTTGATGTTTCGGTTTATTTCCAAGATGCAAATAAGAAATTGGTTACGCTTGCTGTTGATGGCTTTAGGTTTTTGTTTGCCTTTTATCAGCTATTTTGTTTTTTACCCGATTTATCGTGCTGATTTACAAGTTGAAACATACAAACCATTGGTTGTTGCAACAGGTTTGCCCAAACAAACAACTTTATTTGTCGTGATTTTACCAGGTTGCCCTTATTGCATTGAAACCATTGAACTGAGCAAAAAACTGCTGCAACAAAACCCAAAACTAAATATGCGGTATATCCTGAGTTCAGATGACCAAGAAGGGTATCGCTATTTCAGAAAACGCTTACCCCTGCAAATTGGGGTTGAAATCCCAAAAGATCAAACAATTTGGATGCTTTCAGCTTCCGGAGAATTTCCGAGTTTTTTGCTAGTAAGAAACAAGCGCGTTTTAAAGGCTTGGCACAACAACGACCTCGGTGTCAGGGCGCTCGATCAAATCAATGCTTACTTTTAAGCCTCTACTACCTTACTTTTTCGAAAAGTAAAGTAGAGTGAAAGCAAGAAGCCCAGCAATAATAGACCAGAACCCATCGCAGATAAGGAATCACCACGACTAACACTAACTGGCTCAAATTTCCATTCGATCTTGTGTTTGCCAGCTGGCACCACCACACCTCTAAGGATGTAATTGGCACGGAGTGTTTCCACAGGTTTTTTACCATCGATGTAGCAATTCCATCCTGCAGGGTAATAGATTTCACTAAATAAAGCCAGCTGCTTGGTTTTTGATTGAGCCAAATAACTCATGTGAGCTGGATCATAGGAAGTGAGTTTGATTTGCGCTGTGCTGTCTGAACTCAACCCTACTAGTTGATTTTTAAATTCAGCATGTACAACCGCGTTTAACTTACTTGAACCCAATTGATCACCAGCACTTAGGGTCATTTCCTCGTTGGCATCTTTGGCAATTTTAACGCGTTGAACAAACCAAGCAGGGCCATTTGCAGAATTATTCATGACCGCTTTTTGGTTTGGATTCAAGATGACATATTTGGTATTGAGCATATTGAGTAATTCAGCAGCACCGTTCAGTTGTACTGACGCCACACCGAGTGTATCAAAGATTTTTTGTGCTTGTTCTTGGCTCAAGCCTGCCGGAAGGGTAAGGGTGCGGAACTTTTCATTTTTAGCTGTATTCATAGCTGTGTTGAGCGCCCCCACGGCCGAAGGAAAATGAAAATCAACAAATTCTTGATAGCGCTTCAATTTAGCCCCATGATAACCACCAATACTTTTGTGAAAAAAGCTTGTATTGGTTTCAGCCATTGTTCCATTGACATTCAAAACCCGATAAGAACTGCTGAGGTTAAGTGCTCCAAAGGCAGCATAGTGATCAAGGGTTTGTTGATCAGTGAGCTTCTTGTAATACTCAAAATTAGCATAGGCTGCTTTCAATTTTTGGGCAAGTGATGCAGGTACCTTTTCATTACCCAGAATACTGAGGTCAGCGACCGAAACTGCATAAGGCACACTGGCTTCGTCCTCGGTTTGGTATGATTTATAACTGCCCGTGCTGTCATCGTTGTTGAGGTAACGCTTGGCCACACTCAGTTGATCTGCCAAAACAATAATTCCGGCAAGTGCCAAAATGAGCATGCGATTCATTTGGGTTCTGATCAAGATAAACACTAGGCCTAGTGCAAGAATAACCAAAAAGAAAGAGCGTTGCATATCGGCTTTATAAATGCCAATGCGTGTATCAATCAAGGCTTGTCTGAGGCCTTGGTAGTAGGTTATTTGTGAAGGATCTTTGGCTTGTTTACTTGCCTCAGCAAACTGCTGAACTTCGCGTGCGCTGAGAAAATCTCCGGAAATCGAAGGCGAGGTCATGAGTACAAATGAAACAACCAATAAGGCACCCATACCAATAAACCAATGTTTTTTCTGCCCCAACAGGCCTTCAGACTTGAGCAAGCGGTCAAAGAAAAGCAAACCGAGCGCTGGAACCATGATTTGTATTAAAACAAGCATCATTTTTGAATCGCGAAACTTGTTGTACATCGGGAAATGATGAATGAAGAAATCATTCAAGAAATTCATTTGGTTCGATGCTAAATAGAGCGTCAGGACACTGAGTACTAAAAAAGGCCAACGCAGGGCATCTTTCACAAAAAGCAAACCTAGCACAAAGAACACAAGCATGATCACGCCAAAATAAAACGCGCCTCCGCTCATGCTTTGCCCACCCCAATATTGATCCATTTGGCCCACTTGTTCGGCGTAATTGTAGTCCGTATTGGCCAAAGCCTCTGGATTGTTAGAGATATAATCATTCTTGCCGCCCTTGGCATTTGGAGCATAAATAGAAAGCAACTCGTTTTTACCGTAATTGTATTCCAAAATATAGGAACTTGCCAAGCCCTCTTTTGCCAAACTTTGTGAGGCCGTCTTGGATTTGATGGTCAATTCGGATGTTCCTCTTGTGGTGTATTTACTGTATTCCAAAGTTGGCAGCAATAAGCCAGCATTAGAAACCAAAGCCAAAATACTCGCAAGTGCTAATGCTCCTATTGTTTTAGTTAAACCCAACCATTGTTTTTCAATAACTAAACGAACCGTTTCAGCAATACTGACAGCAACTAAAATAAATGCCAGGTAGTAAGTCATTTGTAGGTGATTTGCACTGATATTGAGCCCCATGAACAAGGCGAAAATAGCTGCACCAAGTAACCATTTGCCCCTAAATGCCAAAATGAGCCCTCCGAGTGCAGGTGCCATATAGGCAATTGCATTGACTTTTGACATATGGCCGGCACCTAAATACAGAATATTGATCGTCGAAAAGCCATATCCCAATGCACCAATCATGGCTAGCCACGGATTGATTCTGAGACACAAACCAAGGATATAAAAACCGAGCATCGAAATAAATAAAATACCAACGGGTCTTGGTAAGCCAAGCTTAATGGCTTGATCTAGAGTGGTGAGTAAATTTGAGTCTTGGGTAGCAGAAATCTGATAACTCGGCATTCCACCAAACATAGCGTTGGTCCACATGGTTTGTTTACCGTCATTGGCTAGTTTATGGTCAAAAATTTCTTTGGACATTCCTTGAAATTGTCGGATATCACTTTGCTTTAAAGTATAGCCCTGATATACAGGCGAAAAATAAATGGAAGGTAAAATGACAAAAAGCAGCACCGCAATCAAATGTGGAAGCAATGATTTAATGGAAAATTTCATAAACTAATTTTGAGTGAAATTAATGATTTAATGGTTTGGATTTGCATAGCGCTCTACGTCAGTCGAAGAGATGGTTTGATCACTGAGAATAACCAATCTTTCAATGATATTGCGCAATTCACGAATATTGCCCGTCCAGTTGATTTTTTGCAAGGCTGCAAGCGCAGCGTCGTCAATATTTTTAGTTGGAATGCCGTGGTCTTGGCAAATCAGGTTTAAAAAATGAGTACTCAAGAGCGGTATGTCATCGCGCCTGTCGTTGAGCGCTGGTACATGGATGAGTATCACGGCAAGACGATGAAAAAGATCTTCGCGAAAGCGCCCTTCTTTGATCTCGTTGCGCAAATCTTTGTTGGTAGCCGCCACAATACGGCAATCTACTTTGATATCTTTTTCGCCGCCGACGCGCTGAATCACATTTTCTTGCAAAGCGCGCAGTACTTTGGCTTGTGCTGACAACGACATGTCTCCTATTTCATCTAAAAACAAGGTGCCACCAGAAGCTAACTCAAATTTACCCTTGCGGTCTTTGACGGCCGAAGTAAAAGCGCCTTTCTCGTGTCCAAAAAGCTCACTTTCTATCAGCTCTGCGGGAATAGCTGCACAGTTGACTTCAACAAAGGGCGCCTTTGCCCGATTGGATAAATCGTGCAAAGAGCGAGCAACCAATTCTTTTCCAGTACCGTTCTCGCCAGTTACCAAAACACGGGCATCAGAAGGAGCCACTTTTTCTATCATGGCAGTAATTTCCAGAATTTGGGGAGTCTGACCAATGATTTTGGTTCCTTTAATTTTTTTAACGACCTGCTTGAGCTGAACGGTTTCTTGCACTAAGTTGTTGCGGTCTTTGACTTGTCTGAGCAACACGAGTATCCTGTTGAGATCTAGGGGCTTTTCAATGAAATCAAAAGCACCTAATTTGATGGCGCCAACAGCTGTTTCAACCGTTCCGTGGCCTGAAATCATAACCACTGGTGTATCAATGCCTAACTTTTTGATTTGCTCTAGCAATTCAATACCATCCATATGCGGCATTTTGATATCCGAAAAAATCAAATCAAATGATTTGTTTGCGAGTAACTGTAGGGCTTGAGAACCGCTTTCAGCTTCTTCAACCTGACAATTTTCGAACTCTAAGATTTCCTTAAGAGCTCTACGAATGGCGCGTTCGTCGTCGATGAGTAAAATATGCATGGCTATTTGACAGTGCGTTCTAACATGGGTACAAATTTAAAAGTACCAAATTCTGTGATTTGATAATCGAGTTCGGTATTTTTTCGAATCTTGAGCATTTTTTGCTCTGCTCCTTCCCCTACCGGGATGATCATGAGGCCCCCTATTTTGAGTTGCGCCATTAATTCTTGTGGAATATCTGGTGCACCACAAGTAACGAGTATGCGATCATAAGGCGCATAGGCCTTGTTTCCTTTATAGCCATCTCCAAAAAAAAGACTGGCATTGAACTTAAAGAAATCGAGTATGCGGCGTGCCGAACGGTGTAAGGGTTGGTGTCTTTCTATTGAATAAACACGGGCACCTAGTTGACAAAGGATACACGTTTGAAAGCCAGACCCGGTTCCAATTTCAAGCACTTTCATTCCTTTTTCTAATTCTAGTAATTGCGTTTGAAAGGCAACAGTAAACGGATGCGAAATGGTTTGACCTGAACCAATTTGAAATGCCATGTTTGTATAGGCCTGTTCGTCAAAAGCAAGATCTAAAAAATAATGACGCGGGATGACATTGAAAGCCTCTAAAATACGCGTGTCCTCGATGCCCATTGTGGCCAACTCTTCGATGAGCTGACGGCGACGCCCTTTATGCTTGAAGGTATCTTTGAGGTGCTCCATAGTGTTGAAATTAGAGCACTACACCAACTGGGCAGTGGTCAGAACCTAAAATGTCGTTGAGAATATAAGCCTTTTTAATGGCTGGTTGAAGCACTGCACTGGCTAAAAAATAATCGATGCGCCAGCCTACGTTTTTCTGACGTGCGCCTGCTCGGTAGCTCCACCATGAATATTTGACTGTATCGGGGTTCAAGACTCTGAACGTATCTATCAAACCTGCTGCCACATAAGCATTCATGCCATCAATTTCTTCTTGCATATAGCCAGCAGCTTTGTTGTAATTTTCTTTAGGACGCGCTAAATCAATGGCTTGGTGTGCCACATTGAAATCACCGCAAACCAAAACTGGTTTTTGTTGCTCTAGGTTTTTGAGGTAGGCTAAAAAAGCAGCGTCCCAGGTTTGGCGATAGCCCAAACGCAGCAATTCGCTCCCTGAATTGGGTACATAAACCGTGATTAAAAAAAAGTCCTGGTACTCAGCGCAAATGACTCTTCCTTCAGTATCGTGTGCCTCTATACCGATACCGTAAGTAACATTTAGAGGTGCAGTTTTACTCAGGATAGCTGTTCCGGAATAACCCTTTCGTTCGGCGCTTGAAGCAAAGACATGGTAGCCTTTGAGATCGGAAACTGCATCTTGTACTTGCTCTGGGGTTGCTTTGGTTTCTTGCAAACAAATGATGTCAGGATTAAGCGCTTGCATATCAGCAATAAAGGATTTGCCAACCACAGCACGAATACCGTTAACGTTAAAAGAAATGATGTTCATGCTTCAAATTTACTAAAATTTGAGGCGCAAAAAGGAGTATAAAATAGGTATTTGCAGCTCTTGCCCGACCCAATACCTCATTTCTTGACCAAGTTGTAAAACTGATCCACATTGTTTGAAATAACCAAGGGTCACGGAGCTGAGATACGGGCCTCCAAAACTACTGACCACCTGTTTGGGATCAACAAATAGTTCGATTCGGGCATTCAAGTTCCAGTTATTTTCAAAGCTTCTGCGCACTTGCACATTGCCTTGCCCCCAAAATTGATTGGCATACAGAATCATTGCTGAATCTGAATGTGTTCTCTGCAAACCCAAGTAGGCACATACCTGCAGCTCATAATTCCCTTTCGTAAAACCGGCATTGACTTCCTGAAAATAGCGCCAACGGTCCTGAGCTGCCTCTGCTGTGAGTTTTCCTTTCGGAGCAACATCTCCATAAAAATGACTCCAGTTGAGATTCCATTGATCAAATTTCCATTGAAACAAAGCCCCGAAACTAGGCCTCACTTGCGTAAAATTCAAGCGTTGCCAACTATTTGTTAGAAAAAATTGAGCGTTAAATTTTTCTGAAAACTGCTGAGAAAGACGCAAACCTGCCACATAATACGGCACATTTTCGGCTGCTAAACTTCGGGTGTAGAGTAATTGGTCTACTCCTCTTGGCGTTTCTTGTGTATATGGCGAACTGAAACTTCCATAAGCCACTTTTGTTTGCTTGAATTTCAATTCTGCGTAAGCCTCGTAGACATTTCTGCGCCAGAAAGCTTCTTGCGCATAATTACGTCGCATGTAAGAACCCATTGCAGGTGCAAAATGTAAGTTGAAGTATTTGGATTCATGGCGCAATTCTAGCTCAAATAAATTGAGATCAATAAGATTAACTGCAGCATGTGAAACCAAAAACTGAAGGGAATCTACCCGATTTAAACTGGATGCTAAATAGGTGTCATAGGTTCCATGGATTGAAAATTGCCCTTTGACTTGCCAGCCAAAAAACAAAGAGAAAATTAGGGCCCATTTTGACATCAAATGGCTATTATAGACAATTTTATTCGATGATGATTTTTCCGCTTGCATAGGTGTTTTGTAGAAGTAAGCTTGGCCAACCTTTTAAATACAAATTACCAATGCTGTGTAGTTGTGCCTTGACTAAAATATTGTCCGTGGCGACCCTCGAAGATTTCGGGGATGCCGAACTAAAAAGCAAAGAATCAGTGATTTGAAGTCCTGTTGCTTCGACACTTGCTGTACCATCTAAATCGGCATAGAGCCAACTAAGCGATCCGGTCAACTGAACATCTTGCCAGCCATATAAATTGCGCACAAAAGCATGATGCGCATTGAGATCAATTTGGATAGGGCCAGCACCTTCTTTCAAAATTAATTCAATGACATTTTGCTGCCATGTACCTTGCATAATTACCGGCTCGCTATTTTCAAACAAAATGCGCTCGAGTGCTTTGAAATGCACTTTTACTTTTACCTTTTCTTTGCCGTAGCGCAAGAAATGACAATGATTTTCATTGCGCAGCACTAATGTATCCAATACTTTTTCTGCGACTAAAAAATTCATGAGGTTTTCCGGAGCTTCCCATTCGATCAAATTCAATGAATCTTGAATCAGTTCAACTTCCATATTGGCATGAAGATGTAAGTGCTCAAAAGAGGAAAATGAAACTTGCTTAAAAGTTTTTTTGCCTGCACCTTTCCAACAGGCACGATCAGCAGGTTTTTGACAGCCCAAAAGCACCAATAATATCAATATGCCAAGCAACTGTTTCATCGATTGAAATGATAAATCAGACCAAGTTCCATGTAATCAGCTTTGGCGTAGTGTGTTTTCAGACTAAATTGACCTTCTATATTTGGTGTAAAACTGTAACGCGTTCCTAAACGGATATAAAATGGGTCATCGGGTTTGAGAACATCTCGGACATAATAACCAAGCCCATAAATATACTGGATCCGATCAAAGGGCTGAATGTAGCCAACATAAATACCAATTTGTAAAGGATCAAGACCAGTAGCTTGTGGGTAACTGGGATGATGTAAAAGACCGGTTTTGTAAATGACATCAAGTGACATTTCCAAGCCTGCTTTTGGGCCAAAGTATTTTCTTGCAAAAATATTTCCTGCGTAAACAGGGTAACGCCCTACCCCGACAGGTCTCATCTCTTTTTGACTGTATATCAAGGATGCGCCAAAATTGTAGTTAGGTCGATTAAGTTCTTTGAGTTGTTCGTTGGCGGTAATATTGTCAAAAAATCGTTGCACACCTAATGATAGAAAAGGCACATTGATACCAAGATTAGGCATTTGGTAGCTGGCGTTAGAAAAGTGGGTCATGTCAATTCCGAACGTAAGACCATAAGCGCCAATCCGGTAACTTTGTTTAAGCGCAAAACACATGAGCGCATTTACTTTTGAACCAATAGCCACGTTTTCAGGATTCAGAATAGGATCAAATGGTCGATTGGTATATCCCAAGCCTGTTGCAAATCGAAAATCTAGGCGATACCGCTTGTATTTGATGATAGGTAATTCTACAAAACCATACAGCCCCGTATATTTTCCTAAAATTTGATTATTGCCGACCGACCCAAAAAATAAAGTGCCGCCAACCAATGGTTGTCTGTAAGCCTGGTGCCACTTCTTTTGCTGCTTCGTTTGATAAATATATGACAATTCGGAGGCCACAGCCGGTGCTTGTGGCAAATGTGCCATGAGTGAGCGATGGGCAAGAAGAAAACCTAATTTTTGTCGGTATTCAAAACCACCTTGCGCCTGCAAAAGTTGGTTTGAAGTCAGTAAAACCAATAGGGTCAGTTTCAAACGCATAACCAAAGTTAAACAAAAGCCCAATTCATATGCTAACTTTGTATTTATGGATGAAAGATTACTAGCCTTCGAACGCTTGTTGGGCATCATGGATGAACTCCGTGAAAAATGCCCCTGGGATCAAAAACAAACTTTTGAAACCTTGCGCAACCTGACTATTGAAGAAACCTATGAAATGGCTGATGCCATCACCGAACAAGATTACCTAAGCCTCAAAGGCGAACTCGGAGACTTGTTTTTACATCTTGTTTTCTACAGTAAAATCGGTCAAGAACAGGGCCTTTTCGATGTAACTGGTGTGCTGAACCAAATTTGCGACAAATTGATATTTAGGCATCCTCATATTTATGGCGATACCGTAGTGCAAGATGAGGCAGAAGTGAAGGCCAACTGGGAAAAGCTCAAATTGAAAGAAGGGAAAAAATCTGTCTTAGAAGGCGTGCCCTCCTCCCTACCGGCGTTGGTCAAGGCCACCAGAATTCAAGAAAAAGTAAAAGGCATTGGTTTTGAATTTGCCGATGCTGAAGATGCTTGGGCCAAGGTGCAAGAAGAACTAGCCGAATTACGCCATGAAGTGGCACAAAAATCCGAGCGTGTTGAAGCTGAATTTGGCGATGTACTTTTTTCTTTGGTCAATTATGCCCGCTTCTTAAACATTTCTCCGGAAAATGCACTGGCTACTACCAACCTGAAGTTCATCAAGCGCTTTCAAAAAATGGAAATGCTCATTGCAAAAGATGGTTTAGCAATGAACGAGCTGGATCTCGAAACGATGGACCGCTATTGGGATCTTGTGAAAGCTCATGAGAAAGAAACCTTCGATACGATCAAGAAAAATAAGTAGGAAAAATAACCTTTGAAAATAGAATACAATTTGAATCGATCTTTTAGCGCGGATAGCACAAAAAATACTTTTCAACTGGTGTAGACAATGCAGAAATATTGAGGTTGTCTGAGGCCTCTGATAAATCCATTATTTGACCATTTTTAAGCAATAAATTGATGCTATTCTTATGCTCATTGTATGCTCGATTCGTGAGTACATCTGAGTAAATAAAATAATTGAGCAATGCTGAATCGATGCCGTGCTCTTGCAAAATGCGTTGGTTTTCTTGCTCGATGCGTGCCGCGGAAAAAGGTGTTTTTGAAATCTCAATTTTAAAGAGCTGTCTATTGACCAACCCAGTACATAAGGTCGCTAGAATGTAGTCTGGAGCAAATTGCCATACTTTGATGGCTCCCCAGATGTCGTAATCGTCGAGTTGTGCAAAATGAGTCAAGACTAAAGGGTCTTGTTCGAAATGAGCTGCAGTGATATCTTGTTGCAAGAAAAACTGCAATGACGGACTCGCAAATAATTGTTGGCCTTCTTTGACAAGCTCTTTGGCGCGTCGGAGCGCATGAATGAGCATGAATTCGGCTGCCACAACGGTTTTGTGCAAATAAACTTGCCAATACATCAGGCGACGCGCAACAATGAATTTTTCTACCGAGTAAATTCCTTTTTCCTCCAAGACAAGATGCCCATTGTTTACATTGAGCATCTCTATGAGTCTTTCAGAACCAATGACGCCTTCAGAAACACCCGAGTAGAAGCTATCTCGGTTCAAATAATCCAGGCGATCCATGTCTAGCTGTGAACTGACAAGCTCGTGAAGGAAAGGTTTTGAGTGAGTATTGTTAAAGATTTGCAAAGCTATTTCTAGGTCGTGGCCATATTCAACAGAAAGTTCAGCGATGAAAAATCCTGAAATTTGTTCGTGGCTAACGCCGCTCACGATATCATACTCGAGGGCATGGCTAAACGGACCATGACCGATGTCATGCAATAAAATAGCCAAACAAACACCGCGTTCTTCTTCATCTGTAATTTCATGCCCTTTACGTCGAATGCATGCTACGGCTTGTGTCATGAGATGCATGGCACCCAAAACATGATGAAACCGCGTGTGGTTAGCACCCGGATAAACAAGATGGCTAAGCCCTAATTGTTGGATACGACGCAAGCGCTGCAAATAAGGATGTTCAAGGATGTCGAAAATAATTTCGTGAGGCAAAGAAATAAAACCATAGACAGGGTCGTTAATGATTTTCTTCTTGTTATTTCTGGTGTGTATCGCTGGCAAGTTGCTAACTTTAAATTTTAATCAAAACTATTAAAAATTCAGACATATGCAGGGTAAAATTCTCTGGGCCGATGACGAAATCGAATTGCTCAAACCACATATTCTTTTTCTAGAGTCCAAAGAATACCTCGTAGACACCGCTACAAATGGTCAAGACGCCATCGAAAAAGCGCTACAGCAACACTACGACATCATATTCTTGGACGAAAACATGCCTGGCCTCAGTGGCCTTGAAACTTTGGCTCAGATTAAAGAACATAATGCTTTAGTACCGGTGGTCATGATTACCAAAAGTGAGGAAGAACACATCATGGAAGAAGCTATTGGCTCCAAGATTGCCGATTACCTCATCAAACCAGTCAACCCCAACCAGATTTTACTGAGTATCAAAAAAAATCTAGACCACAGCAAACTCATTAGTCAAAAAACGAACGCCAGTTACCAGCAAGAATTCAGGCAACTCGGTATGCAGCTTTCTAGCAGACTCGATGCAGAGGAATGGAAAGAGCTATACGCCAAGCTTGTGTTTTGGGAACTCCAACTCGACAACATCGAAGATACCGGCATGAGGGAAATCTTTGAAATGCAAAAAAAAGAGGCCAACAAACTTTTTTGTGATTTCATTGAAGACAATTACATCGATTGGGTAAGTGGCGACCCCGATGCCCCAGCTATGATTCATACCTTGATAAAGGATCGAATTGCACCATTTATCGGTAAAGAAAAATTAGCTGTTTTGGTCATTGATAACCTGCGCTATGACCAATGGAAAACCATCGAGGGTATCTTAGCGCGCTATTTCCAAAAAGAAGAGGAAGACATCGTTTATTCCATTTTACCAACAGCCACGCATTATGCCAGAAACGCCTTTTTTGCGGGTCTTTTACCAGCTGAAATTGAGCGCCGCTTCCCTACTCTTTGGAAAAACGAAGACGATGAAGGCGGTAAAAACCTGCATGAAAAAGATTTTCTCGAAGCACAACTCAAACGTTTGGGTAAAAATGTAAAGTGGTCCTATAACAAGATTACCAATGTAGAGGCCGGTAAAAAATTGGCCGATCAATTCCATCAGTGGAAAGAAAACGATGTCAACTTTATCGTTTATAATTTTGTCGACATGCTCTCCCATGCTAGAACAGAAATGGAGGTAATCCGAGAATTGGCAGACAACGAGGCTGCTTATCGCTCTATCACCACAAGCTGGCTCGAGCATTCACCATTGCTTGATATCCTGAAGAAAATAGCCGAAGCTGGTTTGCGCCTGGTCATCACAACTGACCACGGCACAATTAAAGTTACTAAACCCGTCAAAATCGTCGGTGAGCGCAATACAAATAGCAATCTTCGCTATAAAGCTGGCCGAGGCCTGAGCTACGACAAAAAAGAAGTTTTTGTGATTAAAAATCCGCAAGAGGCACAATTACCTAAACTGAAACTTTCCGCAGAATTTGTCTTTGCCAAAGAACAAGATTTCTTTGTTTACCCAAATAATTACAACCATTTCGTGAATTATTACGGACAAACATTTCAGCACGGTGGCATTTCTCTTGAGGAAATTCTTATTCCGTATGTTGTTTTGAAAGCAAAATAAGCGCTTTCAAGCAAAAAGAATTTGAGTGTTTTGCTTCTTTAGAACAATTCAAAATAAGGAATTTCCGTACTTTTGTCAAAAAATCAAAATATGGGCACTTCACCTTTTTCTGTCCAAGCAATCCGAGAGCAATTTCCTGCGCTCAGGCAGCAAGTTTATGGCAAGCAACTCATTTATTTTGACAACGGTGCCACTTCTCAAAAACCACAAGTAGTTCTCGACACACTACAAAAATATTACGCCCTCGAAAACGCAAATATACATCGAGGCGTTCATTACCTCAGCCAGCAAGCTACCTCGGCCTATGAGCAAGCCAGACGCACCATTCAAACATACATTGGTGCTAAAAGCCCTGACGAAATCATCTTTACTAAAGGCACCACAGATGCGATCAATTTGGTTGCGTTTTCTTTTGGAGAGTTGCTCCAAGCTGGCGATGAAATTTTGATCACAGCTATGGAACATCATTCCAATATCGTTCCTTGGCAATTGCTCTGTGAGCGCAAAGGCTGCCACCTCAAAGTGGTGCCCATTTCAAAAAAAGGAGAACTCGACCTCGAGGCTTTTGATGCGCTACTCAATGAGCGAACCAAATTACTAGCCATCACTCATATTTCAAATACGCTAGGCACCATCAACCCTGTTGAAAGTCTCATTGAAAAAGCACATCGCTTTGGCGCCAAAGTACTGCTAGATGGCGCCCAAAGCATTCAGCACCTTGCAATAGATGTCAAGCAACTCAACTGTGACTTCTACTGTTTCTCAGGACACAAAGTTTTTGGTCCTACAGGCATTGGCATTCTTTACGGCAAAGAAGAAATTCTCGAAAAAATGCCGCCTTATCAAGGTGGCGGAGACATGATCGCCAAAGTAAGTTTTGAGCGAACCACCTATAATACGCTTCCTTTGAAATTCGAAGCAGGTACGCCACACATTGCAGGTGCCATCGGCTTAGGAAGTGCCATTGAATTTCTCAGAAGTCTTGACTTGAATGCCGTGGCTGCACATGAACACGAACTGACAAAATATGCCCAAGGCATTCTCGATACTTTCGAAGGTTTGCACATTATTGGTGAGGCCAAGAACAAAACCAGTGTGGTTTCGTTTACCATTGACAACATGCACCCTTTCGACCTCGGAACACTTCTTGACAAACAAGGCATCGCTGTACGAACCGGACATCATTGTACACAGCCCCTCATGGATTTCTTTCAAATCCCTGGAACCGTTAGGGCCTCTTTTGCATTTTACAACACCAAAGAAGAAATTGACACCTTCGTTGCCGCACTTGAGCGCAGCATGCAAATTCTCGGCGCATGACCATACAAGAAAAACAACAAGCACTCATTGACGAATTTGCCATCTACGACGACTGGATGGACAAATACGAATACATCATCGAACTCGGAAAAGAAGTCAAAGGCATTCCGGACGAAAGCAAAACAAAAGACCAACTCATCGAGGGCTGCCAATCCAATGTTTGGCTAATTTGTGCACTCAAAGACGGTAAAATGTTCTTTGAAGCGGATGCAGACGCTATCATTACCAAAGGCATCATTGGCATGCTTTTGAATGTATACAATGGCGAAACACCACAGACAATTTTACAAACAGAGCCTCATTTTATAAATGAAATCGGGCTCACCGAACACTTGTCACCAACTCGGGCAAATGGTTTGCTCAGTATGGTAAAAAGAGTTAAAACAGAAGCGCTTCAATCGTTAAACCCATGAATGAACTCGAAGACCGCATTGTAGAAATGCTCAAAACGATTTTTGACCCTGAAATCCCAGTTGATATTTTTGAACTTGGGCTCATTTATGAAGTAAAAATAGAGGAAGGAAACGAGGTGTTTATCGACATGACCCTCACCTCGCCTAATTGCCCTGTAGCCGAATCTTTACCTAAAGAGGTTGAAGATAAAGTAGCCAGCGTCGAAGGGGTAAGCTCGGCAAAGGTTAATATTGTTTTTGATCCACCCTGGGACAAAGACATGATGAGCGAAGAAGCCAAACTAGAACTTGGTTTCTTGTAATAACCCCTACATTCTTGAACACGTAAAGCGTTTCAAACGAAACGCCAACTGGTCGTAGTATTCAAAAGTAAAACTCTTTGTGGTGAGCATAATGATTTTGGTTCTCAGTGTATCTGTTGCCCTGACAATCGAAAATTCTTCGCCTCTAGCATCCAAAATATATGTTGCATTATTAAAAGCAACAGAATCTTGTACCAGGTATTGCGAGAAATAATCATATTGGTACTTTGTTTGTCCACTGATGTGGTCCGTACTCAATTGAAACTGGCCATTTGCCAAACTATCGTAAAATAAAAATCCTTCACCGTCTTCAATACGAACGATATCCACCTTCCAATTTCCTACAATGAGTCTTTTTGTTTTTGAATCTTTGGAACATGCATGAAAAAGAAGGGCCAAGAAAATGAACGGCAGCCACTTCATGACAATGCTATTTTTAGCATACACTGCACACCAATTTCCAGGGCGCTTTCATCGATGTCAAACCTCGGATGATGAACAGCGTGAACAATGCCCATTTGAGCATTCCCAACACCTAGCCTAAAGAAACAAACCGGCCGCTCTTGGCTATAAAAGGCAAAGTCCTCGGCGGTCATGCGCAACTCAAGTTCATGAACCTTTTCTGAACCAAGTGCTTGGCGCAATATACTTGCAACTCGTTGCGTAAGGTCGGGGTCATTTTTTAAAAAAGGGTATCCTTTGGCAATTGTTAAATTTATTTGGGCGCCATATGATGCAGCTACTTCATTGGCTTTCATGTGCAGAAGCTCATGTACCTTTTTTCGCCAAGTTTCATCCATGGTACGAAAGGTTCCTTTGATAACTGCTGTACCTGCCACCACGTTTGTACTACCTAAGGCCTCGAAGCGGCCAAAAGTAAGCACTTGTGGGATGTTTTCAGGGCATCGTTCAGAGACTACCGATTTACAGGCTTGCATCCAGGCCATGCCAATATCAATTGGATTTACAAAACGAGCTGGTAAAGCGCCATGCCCACCTATTCCTTGAATTTCAACATGAATTTCGTCACTTGAGGCCATGTAAAGACCACTGCGCAACCCGACATTACCTACTTCCATTTCAGGATAAACATGTAGGGCAACCATTTCAGCAACATGTGGATTCTCCAAGACTCCGGCTTTGATCATGAGGGTGGCACCACCAGGGCTTTGTTCTTCTCCAGGTTGAAAAATCAGTTTGACTGGACGCTTGAGCTCTTCTTTTTTTTCTTGTAGCAATACAGCAGTACCTAATAAGATTGTCGTATGTACATCATGGCCACAAGCGTGCATCCAACCATCATTTTGACTTTTATATGCCACATCATTGAGCTCTTGTATAGGTAAAGCATCGAGGTCAGCGCGTAAGGCCAAGCAAGTCGCATCTGTAGCATGCCAACTGGCTCGAATGATAGCGACTACACCGGTATCAGCAACTCCTTTTTGATAAGAAATACCGTGTTTTTCGAGAATAGTGCATACAAAATCCATGGTTTGCCATTCTTGAAAAGAGGGCTCGGGATGCATATGTAAGTGCCTGCGCCAATTTTGCAGGTCACTTGCTAGTGCTGAAATTTTATTTGCTAAATCAGTTTGCATTGTTTTGGCGAATTCCTTGAAAACCTGCTAGGATCAATTGAATGGACACATAAGCCATAAAAAGACCGAAAATAAGTTTGACCCAATACACAGGTATTTTCAAACTCAACTTGGAGCCCAAAAAGGACCCGACTATAAAGGTACTGGCTATGATCAAACCGTAACGCCAATTGACATTGCCTGTACTCCAGTAATTGTAAACTGCTAAAACAAGCACTGGAAGAGATAAAATAAACAAAGAAGTTCCTTGCGCCTGATGCTGAGTTAGTCCTAAGAAAAAAACCAGTGCCGGAACAATGACAACTCCTCCACCTACGCCAACAAGACCGCTAAGCAGGCCAGCTGCAATTCCAGTAAAGCAAAGAATTAGTATGGTTTGAAAGCTCATGCCATCAAATTTAAAAGATTTAAACTACAAAATCACTCGAGCAATAAATTACAGCCTCGGATATCACTTGCTGCCAAACGCCCTTCTACGGTGAAACCAGTTCCAGTAAGTCGACCTAGGTCGTCAGTTTGGATAAAACTACATGATTTTTGATTAGCAAGATCTATGAAATTGATGCCGCCTTTTTGGCCACTTTTTACGTATGTAAACGGATCATAGGCATCTCGGATGAAGACCCGACACCACGCTGGCGGTTCGAAAACATGAGCATCGGTTTGACAATAGGCTTGAGAAAGCAATTCTGTCATACCATACTCCGAGTAAATTTTTTCTACTTGAAACCCCTTTTTCAATTGCGCATGCAATTCTTTTTTGGTCAGCTCCTTTCTTCGTCCTTTCATCCCTCCGGTTTCAAGTACAATAGCTTCAGATAATTGAAGCCCTAATTCAGCTAAGTCGAGCAGTGCATAGGACACCCCAAAAACGAAAGGTATTTTGCCTGCATTTAAGGCTTGTTGATAAATCTGCTCAACTTCTTTCAAATCGGCTAAATAATAACCTGAAAGTGGCTGATTACTGGCTTTGATCAGTTGATCTACCATATAAATCAGGCTGGAGTCACCGTTTTCTAAATATGAAGGAAGCAGCGCAATGAATATATATTGTTGAGCAGCTCCAAAAACTTTTTCAAAAGCCAAAGACAAAGAGGCTTCGTACCATTGGAGGTCCGCCACATGATGCTGGCTGCGTTGTTGCAAAGTTGTACCGCTCGATAAAAAGACTTGCTGAGCCTTTACACCTTCAGCTAAAACATAATGAGATTTAAAGAATGAAATGGGTAAAAATGGAATTTCTTGAAGGGTTGAAGGCTTAGGTATACCGAGCATTTCAACATAAGCCCTATAAATTGCAATATGCTGAAATTGCTTTTCAAAAGTTTCAAGCGCAATTTGCTCGAAATTTTCAGGATTCAATTGGCGCAAAAATGAACTCGGTTCCATGGAACAAAGTTAGGTCTAAACCATGAGCAATTCATGATAAAAGCAGTAATTTTGAACATTGCAACGAAGAACTTGTTGCACAAAGATTAATTATGAAAAAAACAGGTGTACTATTGATTCAGCTCGGAACCCCTGATTCACCAAGCGTGAAGGATGTCCGAAGCTATCTTTCTGAATTTCTCAACGACCCTCGCGTCATAGATCTTCCTTACTTGCTGCGTAAAATTTTGGTCAATGGCATTATTGTACCGTTTAGGGCACCAAAATCGGCTAAAATCTACAAAGAGCTATGGCATCTTAGTAACGGTGAGTCACCCCTACTTACCCACACACTTGCTTTACAAGCTTTGCTCCAGCAAAATTTTGAAAATGAGAACATCACCATCGAGGTTGCAATGCGTTATAAAAATCCTTCTCTTGACCAAGTCTTGGAAAAAATGCGCAAAGCCAACTACGATCGCATTGTCATTTTACCACTTTTTCCGCAGTATGCCTCTGCTTCTTCGGGCTCTGCCATTGAAAAAGCGATGGATATTATCCGTCAATGGTGGGTCATTCCTGAAATTAAAATCATTAGCCAATTCTATGAAAACGAAGGTTACATCGATTCCATAGTTGCGCAGGCCCAGCAATTTGATCTCAAGAGCTATGATCATATTTTATTCTCTTACCACGGCTTGCCTGAACGACAAGTGGACAAAGTGTACGAAGACACTGACCTCTGCTCAGACCAACCTTGTGAAACTGAAATAAACCAATACAACAAGTTTTGCTACAAGGCCACAAGTTACGCTACGACACGGTTAATCGCTGAAAAATTAGGGCTGCAAGAAAAAGATTACACCGTTTGTTTCCAATCTCGACTCGACAAAAAATGGCTCACTCCGTTTTCAGATAAAATAGTGGAAGAATGGGGTAAAAAAGGTGCCAAAAAATTATTGGTCTTTAGCCCTGCTTTCGTAGCCGACTGCCTAGAAACATTGATCGAAATCGGAGACGAATACCAAGAAATATTTGAAGAGCACGGCGGTGAAAAAGTACAATTAGTGCCCAGCTCTAATACAAGACCTGAATTTGTTGCTGGACTAACTACACTTATTCGTGCGCAGCTCTAGTAGTTTTGTTAAAAAAGCACGTACCTTTGCAACGCAAAATTGAATTAAGCAAATTGAACTTATGAATTATAAAGTAAAAGACATTAGCCTCGCCGATTGGGGTCGCAAAGAAATCAAATTAGCTGAAGCTGAAATGCCAGGTTTGATGGCGCTTCGCTCTGAATATGGAAGCACTAAGCCACTAGCTGGTTCACGCATTGCTGGGTGCCTCCACATGACCATCCAAACCGCTGTTTTGATTGAAACATTAGTTGAATTAGGAGCTGAAGTAACGTGGTCTTCTTGCAACATTTTTTCTACACAAGATCATGCTGCCGCTGCAATTGCTGCCGCTGGCATTCCGGTTTTTGCTTGGAAAGGCATGAACGAAGAAGAGTTTGACTGGTGTATCGAGCAGACACTTTTTGCATTTGAAGGTGGTAAGCCACTCAACATGATCCTAGACGATGGTGGTGACCTCACCAACATGGTTTTTGATCGCTTCCCTGAATTAACCAAAGACATCAAAGGTCTTTCTGAAGAAACAACAACAGGCGTTCACCGCTTGTACGAGCGCAAAAAGAATGGCACGTTGGTCATGCCTGCGATCAATGTCAATGACTCCGTAACCAAATCTAAATTCGATAACAAATATGGTTGTAAAGAATCTTTGGTAGACGCAATTCGTCGTGCAACAGATGTCATGATGGCTGGTAAAGTAGCAATTGTTTGTGGCTACGGCGATGTCGGTAAAGGTTCTGCTGCTTCACTTCAAGGAGCTGGTGCTCGTGTAATCGTTACAGAAATTGACCCAATTTGTGCCCTTCAAGCTGCAATGGATGGTTTTGAAGTGAAACCACTTGACAAAGTCATTCACTTGGCAGATATCGTTGTAACAGCTACCGGAAATAAAAATATCGTTGTTGGCCGTCATTTTGAGACCATGAAAGACAAAACAATTGTTTGTAACATCGGACACTTCGACAATGAAATCGATATGGCTTGGTTAAATGACAATTACGGACAATCAAAAATGGAGATCAAGCCACAAGTTGACCTTTACGATGTAAAAGGTAAAGATATCATCGTATTGGCTGAAGGCCGCTTGGTAAACTTAGGTTGTGCTACTGGGCACCCATCTTTTGTGATGTCAAATTCTTTCACCAATCAAACATTGGCACAAATCGAACTCTGGAATCATTCTGATAAATACGAGAACGATGTGTACACGCTTCCTAAGCACCTCGATGAAAAAGTAGCACGCTTGCACCTTTCTAAAATTGGTGTAGAACTTGAAACTTTATCAGAAGATCAAGCAGCATACATTGGCGTAACAGTACAAGGCCCATTCAAGTCTGAACATTACCGTTACTAAAAATTACGGATTCACCTCAATAAAAAAAGCCCTCAATGATGAGGGCTTTTTTATTTTTGAAAACTTCTTTTTAAAATCTAACTTTTCAAGGTATCATAGAATTTTCAGAATCTATAAGTTACACCTCCTTGAACGATAGGGC
>JBJTCG010000013.1:0-29212 GCA_046091725.1 Flavobacteriales bacterium
CTTCTCCGCTCAGGGCTAGGTTATAATTGATGAAATATTGAAAACCGTAGCAAATCCTGAATGAAACCGGAATGACTAAATCGAGGTCGTTTGGTGCAGAACTCACTAGGCTATCGTTGACATAAACACTTCTCCAACGCATATTGCCACCAACCGCCAAGCCTATGTATTGATCTAGATTTGGATCTAATGCGCCTAAATGTAAATTACAGCGAAATTGTGGGCGGAAACGTTTTTTGGTAATAAAATGGTTATTGGTAACGTAGTTCCATTGATTATTGAAAAAAGAGGTGTCAATTTTTTGGTAAGCCGCACTGGCTTGGGTATAAATGAAATCCATGCCTATGCTGATGTCATCACCGGCCATATACATCAAACGCAAACCTGATGGCGCTAGCCCATTGTAATTGACGTTGATCCCACTCGGTATGCCTTCATTGATTTCCATACCAAATTTTAACAAATTTGGATAGCCGAGGTAAGGAGAAACCATGAAATTTCCTCGGAATAAAGATTGAGCCTGGACTCCGATGGAGAACAGGCTCAATAGGGCAATTATAAAAAATGATTTCATTTTAGGCTTCCATCATCTTGATCAAGTTCAAAGCAGAACCTGCTCTGAACCACTCAATTTGAGATGCATTGTAAGTATGTTGCACCTGGATTTGTTCCGTTGCGCCGTTACCATGCGTAATAGCGATAGTCAATGGTTTTTCAGGGGCAAAATCTTTGAGGTCAATGAAATCAAAGGTATCATCTTCTTGAATTTTGTCGTAATCGGCTTCATTGATGAACGTAAGACCTAGCATTCCTTGTTTCTTGAGGTTTGTTTCGTGGATACGCGCAAAGGACTTCACTAATACGGCACGAACACCGAGGTGACGTGGCTCCATGGCAGCGTGCTCTCGTGATGAACCTTCACCGTAGTTGTGGTCACCAACTACAATAGACGGCACCCCAGCCGCTTTGTAAGCTCTTTGAACAGCTGGTACTTCTCCATATTCGCCAGTCAATTGATTTTTTACTTTGTTGGCCTCCCCGTTGAATGCATTTTCTGCACCAATGAGCATGTTATTAGAAATGTTATCTAGGTGACCACGGTAACGCAACCAAGGCCCTGCCATTGAAATGTGGTCTGTGGTACACTTTCCTTTGGCTTTGATCAAGAGGCGCGCGGCGTTGATGTTTTGACCATCCCAAGCAGGGAAGTTTTCGAGCAATTGGAGACGTTGAGAATCTGGAGAAACAGCAATTTCAACGGCACTACCGTCGGCAGCCGGAGCTTGGTATCCGTTGTCTTCGACAGCAAAACCTTTGGTTGGTAGTTCGTCACCGGCAGGAGCTTGTAATTTAACTTGCTCTCCTTTATCGTTGGTTAAGGTATCGGTGAGCGGGTTAAAACCGAGGTCACCAGCAATTGCCAATGCAGCTACCATTTCTGGGCTTGTAACAAAAGCGTGTGTATTTGGGTTGCCATCAGCTCTTTTGGAGAAATTGCGGTTGAATGAGTGAACGATGGTGTTTTTCTCTTGTTTTTCTGCACCTTCACGGGCCCATTGCCCAATACAAGGTCCACAAGCATTGGTAAATACTTTGGTGCCCATTTTTTCAAATTCAGCTAGGATGCCATCGCGTTCTGCGGTGTAGCGCACTTGCTCAGAACCTGGGTTGATACCGAACTCAGCTTTTGGTGTGATGCCAGCAGCAACTGCTTGCTTCACAATAGAGGCTGCACGTGCTAAATCTTCATAAGAAGAATTGGTACAAGATCCAATTAAGCCCCACTCTACTTGTAGTGGCCATCCGTTAGCTGTTGCTTCGGCACGCATTTTTGAAACTGGTGTTCCGCGGTCTGGCGTAAATGGCCCATTGACATGCGGCTCAAGTTCACTGAGGTTGATTTCAATGAGTTGATCAAAATACTTTTCAGGCTCTGCATAAACCTCTTTGTCTCCGGTTAGGTGCTCAGCAATGGCATCAGCCGCTTTTACGACTTCTTCACGTCCGGTTGCATTTAAGTAACGACGCATTGATTCATCATAGCCAAATGTAGAAGTGGTTGCCCCGATTTCGGCACCCATGTTACAAATTGTTCCTTTACCTGTACAAGATAATGAGATGGCTCCTTCTCCGAAATATTCGACAATGGCACCTGTTCCTCCTTTTACAGTGAGAATGTCAGCTACCTTAAGAATGACATCTTTAGCAGATGTCCAGCCGTTGAGTTGACCAGTCAGTTTAACACCAATTAGTTTTGGAAACTTTAATTCCCAAGCCATTCCGGCCATAACATCTACGGCATCGGCACCACCTACACCAATGGCTACCATTCCGAGGCCACCAGCATTTACAGTATGAGAGTCAGTTCCAATCATCATTCCGCCAGGGAATGCATAATTTTCGAGAACAACTTGGTGGATGATCCCGGCTCCTGGCTTCCAAAAGCCAATGCCATATTTATTTGAAATAGAAGACAAGAAGTTGAAAACTTCATTATTTTGATTCAATGATTCTTGTAAGTCTTTGCTAGCACCAACTTTTGCTTGAATAAGGTGGTCGGCATGAACGGTAGAAGGTACAGCTACCTGTTTTTTGCCTGCTTGCATGAATTGTAGCAAAGCCATTTGAGCGGTAGCATCTTGCATCGCAACGCGATCTGGCGCAAAATCAACATAAGATTTTCCTCGTTCATAGGCAGCCGAAGCTTCTCCTTCCCACAAGTGAGCGTAAAGAATTTTTTCAGATAAAGTAAGTGGGCGGCCAACTACTTTACGGGCTGCCGCAATACGAGCAGGGTAACGCTCATATACGCGTTGGATCATGTCGAGGTCAAAAACTTTCATAATGCGATTTTGTGAATTTTAATGCGCCTCAAATTTACGGATTTAAAACTATTTCAGCTTGCTCGGTTTGCTAAAAAATATAGTTTGACGATCAATTTTTTGATGAAAAAATGGACTTTCACATCAAACCATTACTGAGAAACGAAAAAACTTAATTTTGTAGCATGCAGCCAAAGCAGATACACGAATTAAAAATCCTTGATTTATCGACGGTTCTTGCAGGGCCATCTGTCGGTACTTTTTTCGCCGAATTGGGTGCGCATGTGATCAAAATAGAACATCCTGTTTTTGGTGATGTCACCAATTCTTGGCGCTTACCCAACGAACAAGACCTCAGCCAACAAAGCGCCTATTATTCTAGCGTCAATTTCAATAAACAAACCGTCAAACTCAATCTTCAAGTTCCGAACGATTACATGCATTTTTTAGAGGCGCTGAAAGACACTGACATCGTACTCATGAATTTTAAAAAAGGAGACGACGTCAAATTAAAACTCGATGACCAGACATTGTGGAAGCACAAGCCAGGGCTGATCATCGGAAAAATCACAGGTTTTGGTTCGGACACAGATCGAATTGCTTACGACCTTATCTTGCAAGCCGAAACAGGCTTTATGTCCATGAATGGGAGCCCTGATAGTGAACCAACCAAAATGCCGGTAGCGCTCATCGACGTGCTGGCCGCTCATCAACTCAAAGAAGGACTACTTTTGGCACTTTTAAAGAACAGTCAACATGGGCAACTTGTGAGTGTTTCATTGTACGATGCTGCCGTTTGTAGCTTGGCAAATCAGGCTGCCAATTACCTTATGACTGGTCATATTCCGCAAAGAATTGGTAGTCTACATCCAAACATTGCCCCTTACGGTGAAATATTTCAAACCAAAGATGCCAAACAAATCACTTTTGCAATCGGTTCAGATCTGCATTTTGAAAAACTAGTGCATTTCCTAGGCTTAGCAGAACTAGCTACTGACCCCAGATTTTCAATGAATATTGCGCGGGTAAAAAATAGAGCAGTTCTATTTCAACTTTTAGAACCAATCATTTCCAAAAAAACCAGCTCAGAGATTTGCACCTCCTTGATTGAATTGAACGTACCGGTTGCCCAAATAAAAGCACTCGACGAAGTTTTTACAGAACAAACCGCTCAAAATCTAGTAAGATCCGAACAAATTGGCACGCAACTTACTAAAAGAGTCACTCAAATTGCTTTTAAAATCCATGATTCGAACACCTGATACAGCCTTAGAATGGGAAGCCTATTACCAATTGCGTTATGAAGTTCTCAGAGCGCCTTGGGGGCAGGCACCCGGCTCTGAAAAAACACCAGATGAAGACGCGCATCAACACTTTGCCTATTTTAATAAGCAGCAAGAAATTATTGGCGTCATTCGCTTGGACAGCTGCGAAGCAAAAACTGGGCAAATTCGTTTCATGGCTGTGGCGTCAGAAGCGCAGCAAGCTGGCATCGGCCGAGAACTGATGCTTTTCGCTGAAAATAAAGCCCGTGAAAAACAACTCACCAAGATGATTTTACACGCCCGAGAACAAGCCCTTACATTTTATTCAAAGCTCGGTTATCAATACCTTGAAAAATCGCATTTATTGTTTGGAGAAATCCAACACCATTTAATGTCAAAAGAACTTTAAGCATGACCCAAAACGACTACGTTTTAAGCGAATTTTACAAAATTATCACGCCAAATAAGGTCGAGCTATTTGAAAAAATAGCTGCACAGCGTAGCAAACATATTGTTGTGGCGCTTGAAAATATTCAGCAAGACCACAATGCCTCTGCTGTGATGCGCAGCATGGATTGCATGGGCTTCCAAGAATTACACCTCATCGAAAAAAATAATAGGTATGAATTTCAACGAGACATCGCGCTAGGTGCTGCACGTTGGCTAGATGTCATTCAACACCAACAAGAACCAGAACCTGTACTTGATGCCATTCAATTATTGCGAAATCAAGGCTATACTATAGTGGCTACTACCCCACATCAAGATGCCTATACACCTCAAAATTTACCACTAGACAAACCTATTGCTTTATTCTTTGGTGCTGAAAAACACGGCATTTCTAGTGAACTGAAGCGAGAAGCAGACAACTTTGTTAAAATCCCGATGCATGGCTTTACTGAAAGCTATAATGTATCTGTTTCCGCAGCAATATTAATGAATGCTTTGCGCACAAGAATGGTGCAAGAAAATATTCCCTTTTTATTGAGTGCAGAGGCCCAAACAAACTTAAAAATCAGTTGGTGTGAAAAAATATTAAATGGCGGTACTGCGCTTGCTGAAAAATATCGAATAGAATTTCAAAAAGATTTATAACTTTGGTTGTATACTGAACATAAACAACTACTTATGGGAAAAGGAGACAAAAAAACGACCAAAGGAAAACGAGCAATGGGCTCATATGGCAAAACCAGAAAACGCAAAGAGGAAACTGTCATGCCTGCTCCAAAAGCTAAAAAAGTGAAAGAAGTAAAAGAGGCAAAACCCAAAGCAGCAGCCAAAAAGCCTGCCGCCAAAAAGCCCAGTACAAAAACTACAAAATGATTCCAAGAGCTGCTGTCGCAGCTCTTTTTTTTGCACCTTTGCAAAGTAAAATATTACCGTATATTAAATCGACATGAAACACAATTTTGGCGCAGGTCCCTGCATTTTACCACAAGAAGTATTTGAACAAGCTGCGGCTGCTGTTCTAGATTTTAATGGGCTTTCCATTTTAGAAGTATCACACAGACACAAAGATTTTGTTGCTGTAATGGATGAAGCACTTGATTTGGTAAAAAAAGCACTTCACGTGCCGGCTGGCTATTCTGTAGCTTACTTACAGGGTGGTGCTACCCTTGGGTTCACCATTGCTGCGCTTACGATGCAACGCGACCACAAAAAAGCAGGTTATATCAATACGGGCACATGGGCAAGTGGAGCCATCAAGGAAGCCAAAAAAGTAGGATTAGACGTCTCTGTCTTTGCTTCCTCAGAGGACCGCAATTTTAATTACATTCCAAAAAATTACAGCATTCCTGCTGACCTAGACTACGTTCATTTCACCAGTAATAATACAATTTTCGGTACGCAGTTTAAAGAGATACCTCAAACATCGCATCCACTAGTTTGCGACATGTCTTCAGATATTTTCTCCAAAGAAATGAATGTTGCCGATTTCGACCTCATTTATGCCGGCGCACAAAAAAACCTAGGGCCTGCAGGGGCAACACTCTATATTGTTAAAGACGAAGCCCTCGGAAAAAGCAGCGCTAACTTTTTACCAACTTACCTAGATCTCAAACAACATATTGAAAAAGAATCTATGCTCAATACACCTCCTGTATTTAGTGTTTATGTAGCTATGTTGAATCTGCGCCACCTACTAGCCAATGGCGGAGTAGCGGCTCAAGAAAAGAAAAACGAAGCCAAAGCTCAGTTGCTTTACGATGCCATTGACCAACTAGATGCATTCAAAGGAAATGTGGCCACCGAAGACCGCTCATTCATGAATGTAACATTTGCCTTAACTGACGAAGCTCGTACAGCTGATTTTGACGCAATGTGGAAAGGTGCCGGTATTGTCGGCTTACCCGGTCACCGCTCTGTAGGAGGTTACCGCGCTTCGTTGTACAACGCACTTCCGTTAGAAAGCGTTCAAGTATTGGTAGAGGTAATGAATGAATTTAACCGCAAAGGATAAGCCATGAAAATACTTGCAAACGATGGCATTTCAGCGCTCGGAAAATCTATCCTAGAAGCAGCCGGACACTTTGTTAGTACTGACAAAGTTGAACAAACCGATTTAGCAAAAGCCATTAACGAACATGGATTTGATGCCGTTTTGGTGCGCAGTGCAACAACCGTGCGTCAGGAAGTAATTGATGCTTGCCCAGGCCTCAAACTTATTGGTCGTGGTGGTGTTGGCATGGACAACATCGATGTAGCTTACGCCAGAGACAAGGGGCTTACCGTTATCAACACACCTGCCTCATCTTCACAATCTGTTGCTGAATTGGTCATGGGGCAGCTTTTCTCAATCTCCCGTTTCTTGAACAATTCATTTAAAGATATTGAAACCGGAGACTTCTCAGCGCTCAAAAAAGCTTATGCAAAAGGTGTTGAATTGCGCGGAAAAACACTAGGTATCATTGGTTTTGGTAGAATTGGTCAGTGTTTGGCGTCTTATGCCCTTGGTGCTGGCATGAAAGTTATTGCCATTGAACGCAGAGCAAGAATACAGCCAATTACCCTGAAAATTGGTGGGCAAACCATTGAAATTCCAGTAAAAGTGGTTGACTCTTTACCAGATGCCCTGCCACAACTCGATTACATTTCAATTCATGTTCCGAAGCAGCCAAATGGTGAAGCAGTGATCAGCGAAACCGAATTTAAAATGATGAAAAAAGGCGTTCGATTAGTCAATACTGCCCGTGGGGGCGTCATTGAAGAGCAGGCTTTGCTCAATGCATTAGAAGAAGGAATTGTTGCAGCGGCTGCACTCGATGTCTATGAAAACGAACCAACGCCACTTCCTGCACTATTGAGTCACCCGAAAATTGCCTGTACCCCACATATTGGCGCCGCCACTTTGGAGGCACAGGACAGAATCGGTGAAGAGCTCGCTGAGCTTATTATCGCATTTGCACATGCGCAGTAGTATTAGTCGTTGATGATTTCGATTTGATCGATGCTGTCGCCTTGTGCAATGGCATCAATGACGTCAAGACCTTCAGTAACTTTACCAAAAACCGTATGATTTCGGTCTAGGTGTGCTGTGTTATTTCTAGAGTGACACACAAAGAATTGAGAACCACCCGTATTTCTACCGGCATGTGCCATTGACAATACGCCGCGGTCATGATACTGATTCTCGCCACTGAGTTCGCAATCAATCTGATAACCTGGCCCACCTGTTCCTGGCATTCCTGTAGCTCCCTCTCTTGTATTTGGGCACCCACCTTGAATCACAAAATCAGGAATAACACGATGCCACTTGAGTCCGTTATAATAACCTTCTTGGGCTAGTTTTACAAAATTAGCCACTGTATTTGGCGCGTCATTTTCAAAGAAACTGACCTGCATGTCTCCTTTGTTGGTTTTGATGATAGCTTTCATATTTTAATTTTTTACAAATTTAGTGTGAATTTTGCGCTTTTCTTGTTGAAAACTCAGTTGATAAAGCACTTTTTAAGTCGGTTGTGAGCGCTAAAGTGAATGTTAAATTTGTATTGAAGCAAACCAAATCCAACATGTTCAGTTCATTTACCAAGAAAAAATTGACCGACAACCAAGTTGCCAACGTATTCATCAATGGCATCTTTGACAGCGTTGATAAAGGTTTTGCAGAAGTGGCGGCCATGATCAACGAGGATAGTGCTTTTATTGAATCACCTCAAATTTCTCCAGCCGACAGCGGACACTTTGGTCTGATCATCGTTGTGGGTAATCTTTCATTTTTAGAAAGCACCTTCGAGCCTGATCAAGCAGCCCGAGTAGAGCAACTTATTTTTGAAAAATTAGCAAGGGTTTATGAAATGGACCTCTACGCTTTCCAACAAATGATCCGCGATTACCAAAGCTTTATCATGCGCGTGAACCATCCATCAAAAAACTGGATCTACGGCATGTCAAAGGCTATTTTCCACAAATACGAGCTCTACGAATACCAAGACGAATATTTCAAAAAAATGCAGGCTCCCAATCCTTTGTTTCTCAAACGCATGGATGAAATCGTTTCCAATTTTGTTTGGGACTGGGATGCCTTTTTCAAAAAGTTCAGACTCTAAGCAGTCGCTTACGCAGCTTTCTACTACAATTCTACCGGTTGCTCTTCAAGGGCATGAATAGGTCTGCGAAAAACAATTTTTCCGTCAAACATATCCATCACCACATTCTGGTTTTTATCAATTGACTGTGCCAATAGTGCCTTAGACAACTCATTGAGTACTTGTTTTTGAATGACGCGTTTTACGGGTCTTGCCCCAAAGAAAGGATCATAACCAAGCTCTAAAATGTGGTCAAATGCTTCAGGCGTCACAACCAATTGAACATCTATCTCTTTGAGTTTTTCTTTGAGTGCTTTTAATTGCAACTGTACAATTTCCGCAACATTACTTTTGGTTAATGGCAAAAACAATATTTGCTCATCGATCCGATTTAAAAATTCGGGTCTGATATTTTGCTTGAGCAATTCAAGTACCTCTATTTTAGTTACCTCTGCTACTTTCGGATAATCGTTCTCTTTTGCTTTCTCAAAACGCTCGTGTATGAGTTGCGAGCCTAAATTGGAAGTCATGATGATCAATGTATTTTTAAAATTGACCAAACGACCCTTGTTATCTGTTAGCCTACCGTCGTCCAGCACTTGCAGTAAAATATTGAAAACATCAGGGTGCGCTTTTTCGATTTCATCGAGCAAAATAATAGAATAAGGTTTGCGTCTGACAGCTTCGGTCAATTGCCCTCCTTCTTCATAACCGACATATCCTGGAGGAGCCCCAACCAACCTGCTCACGGTATGCTTTTCTTGGTATTCGCTCATGTCAATTCGAGTCAAGGCATTTTCATCATTGAACAAATAGGCAGCCAAAGCTTTGGCCAATTCAGTTTTTCCAACACCTGTGGTGCCCAAGAAAATAAATGAACCAATTGGTCGTTTGGCATCTTGCAAGCCTGCCCTGCTGCGTCGTATGGCATCAGAAAGCGCTATAATTGCCTCTTCTTGCCCCACCACACGTTGATGCAATTCATCTTCTAAACGCAACAATTTATTGAGCTCACTTTCGAGCATTTTACTTACTGGTATTCCGGTCCATTTGGCGACTACCTCAGCAATTTCCTCGACTGAAACCTCTTCCTTGATCATTTTATGTTGGCCCTCCATTTTAACTTGCGCCAATTTCATTTGCTCAAGTCGCTGTTCTTCTTCTTTGATTTTGCCATAACGCAATTCAGCAACTTTGCCGTAATCGCCGTTGCGTTCAGCTGCATCGGCTTCAAACTTGAGGGCCTCTATTAACTCTTTGGTTTTTTGAATGCCATCAATAATATCCTTTTCAGCTTGCCACCTGCTTTGCAACGCTATTTTTTGATCGTTGAGTTCTGCGAGTTCTTGCGCTACTGCTGCCGATCTTTTTTGATCATTTTCTCTGAGAATTGCCGCTTTTTCAATTTCCAATTGCATGATCTTGCGTTCTACTTCGTCCAATTCTTCTGGTTTTGAATTGATTTCCATTCTCAATTTAGAGGCTGCTTCGTCTATCAAATCTATGGCCTTATCTGGCAAGTGTCTGTCCGTGATGTATCTTTGAGAAAGTTCCACTGCTGCAATTATTGCTGCGTCTTTGATGAGCACTTTGTGATGGTTCTCGTATTTTTCTTTAATGCCGCGCAAGATTGAAATAGCATCTTCAGTACTTGGCTCGTCTACCAAAACAGTCTGAAAACGACGCACGAGCGCCTTGTCTTTTTCAAAATACTTCTGATATTCGTTGAGGGTAGTTGCACCAACGGCTCTTAGTTCGCCTCTGGCCAAAGCCGGTTTTAAAATATTGGCTGCATCCATTGCACCATCGCCTCCTCCGGCACCAACCAACGTATGAATTTCATCGATAAATAAGATGATCTCACCTTCTGCTGCAATTACTTCTTTGACCACCGATTTGAGTCTTTCTTCAAACTCGCCTTTGTACTTGGCACCCGCAACCAGCGCACCCATGTCTAAAGAATAAACCGTTTTGGTTTTGAGATTTTCAGGGACATCTCCGTTTACAATGCGATGAGCCAATCCTTCAGCAATAGCCGTTTTTCCGACACCAGGCTCGCCAATGAGAATGGGGTTGTTTTTAGTTCTGCGCGTCAAGATCTGAAGTACTCTTCTGATTTCGTCGTCGCGCCCAATCACTGGGTCTAATTTACCTTCCTGTGCCAGCGTATTTAAATTTTTAGCAAATTTTTCTAAGGACTGATAATTGGCATCTTGTTGTGGCGCTTTGATATTTTCGCCATTTCTGAGTTCCATGATTTGTTGTTTTACTGTTGAAATTTGAAGTTGTTGGTCTCGGAGCAATTTTGAAACTTGGTCTTTACCACCTAATAAGGCAAGAAATAATATTTCAAGCGATACAAATTGGTCATTGAATTCTTGAGCTAAAGTCATTGCCCTTTTGAGTAAATGTTGAAATTCATTACTCGCATAAAGTTGCTGAACCCCAGAAACTTTTGGGTAAGAAGTGACAATATGGTTTACCGTTTGAAGGAGTATCGCCGCATTTAAATTATTTTTTTTCAGTAAAAAAGCAACGACATCCTGATCATTTTCTAGAAGTGCTTTGAGCAGGTGACCAGGTTCAAGTGTCTGTTGTTGTTGCTCTTGTGCAATGGTTTGGGCTTGAAATAAAATTTCTTGAGCCCTGTGTGTGAATTTTTCTGTTTCCATAATGCAAACTATTTTGGAAAGAGCGCTCAAAGCTCAAACCAAAGCAAAAATTCAAGACAATATTTCCGAAAAAATGAACTTTAAATGTCAAAATTGCCGATTTGAAGCCCAAATTATAAAAACAAAGCTGACAATGTAACCATTTATAGGTAGCCTCCGTTTGAGAAGCTTGAAACCCATTTAACGAAACAACTCAATCGCAGAGATGAAGATATTCCTGCATTGTGCCACATGGGGCTTGCAGGGATTGTTTGTTGTTTGTTTGAAAGTCCCGCTTTACGCGGGACTTTTATTTTCATCATTTTTTCAGCCACTTTTTGTATTTTCGTGCCTATGCCGAAATTTGTCTTTTCTGTCTTCTTCTTTTTAGTGAGTAGTACAGCGCCTTTTGCGCATGAATTTTATTTCGCTTTTGCTGAAATGAGTTACAATGAAATGTCGCGTCGTTTTGAGGGCACTATCATCTTTACGACCCATGACCTTGAAAAAGCGCTCGATCCAAAGGGCAGCCTGATCGGAAAGCTCGAAATCAGTGACGAAAGCTCACCTATTCGAACTCAATTAGAACAATATATCAATCAACATTTCAATATTACTTATGGCTGTGCACTCGACTCGAATGCAGTAGATGCTTTTTGCCAGAGTTATTTCACCTTAGAAGGAATAGCCACCAAGCTAAACGGAACCATTGAATGCTATATTTCTTCTTCAAAGGTTGCTGGCTTTTATGCGCCAGTTAGTATTCAATTCGATGCCCTGCTTGAAATATATCCTGCACAGCAAAATAAATTGACCTTTCTTTATCGTCAAGATAAATTCAACCTAAATTTCATACCTGGAAAATTGATCCAAACAATACCTCTTCAAAAATGAAAATTCAGTCTTTCACCTTTGCCCTTCTGATGGGTACTGTATGTTTTTCGCAAGCAAAATTTGCGCAACTCGATCAAGAGTTACCCACGGCAAACAGCTACCGAACGGCATCTGGCGCCCCCGGACATGCCTATTATCAGCAAAAAGCGGACTACAAAATGTCGCTGGTGCTCGACGATAACAAACAGCGCTTAGATGGTTTTGAAACGATTACTTATACCAACAATTCGCCTGATCGCCTGGATTACCTTTGGTTGCAACTAGACCAAAATATATACGATGAAAATTCTGATACCAAATTGATTGAAGTTGAAAAAATGGAGAACTTCAAGAGTGTTGGAGACCTCCGTAAACGCGATTTCAAATACGATGGTGGTTTTAAAATTGAACAAATCACTAGTACTAGCGGTCAAAAGATGAATTATTACATCAACAAAACAATGATGCGCATTGACCTAGCCAAACCCTTACTACCCGGGCAAAGTATTTCATTTCAAATCAAATGGTGGTACAACATCAATGACCGCATGCAGGTCGGCGGGCGCTCTGGTTATGAATATTTCGAAACTGATCAAAATTACTTGTATACAATTGCACAGTTCTTTCCTAGAATGTGTGTTTACAATGATGTAACAGGCTGGCAAAACAAACAGTTTTTGGGCCGTGGTGAGTTTACTTTGCCATTTGGTGATTACGAAGTATCATTGACTGTTCCGGCAGATCATATTGTTGCAGCAACGGGCGAGTGTCAAAACTATGCTGCTATTTTAAACCCAGAACAACGCAAGCGCTACGAACAAGCTAAAAAATCAAATAGCCCTGTTATCATTGTGACACAAGCAGAAGCAGAGGCCGCTGAAAAGAATAAAAGCACGCAAACCAAAACATGGATTTATAAGGCGACAAATGTCCGAGACTTCGCTTTTGCAAGTTCCAGAAAATTCATTTGGGATGCTCAAAAACAAACAGTTGGCAACAAAGACGTTTTGTGCATGAGTTACTACCCTAAGGAAGGAAATCCGCTTTGGGAACGCTACTCGACCAAACTTGTAGCACACACCATTAAAACCTATTCGAAATACACCATTGATTATCCTTATCCTGTAGCCATTTCAGTACACTCAAAGTGGATCGGCATGGAATATCCGATGATTTGCTTCAATGGCGGCCGTCCTGAAGCCGATGGTACTTATTCTGAGGGGGAGAAATACGGCATGTGGGGAGTAATCATCCATGAGGTGGGCCATAATTTCTTTCCCATGATCATCAACTCTGATGAACGTCAATGGACCTGGATGGATGAAGGTCTCAACACTTTTGTACAGTACCTTACTGAGCAAGAATGGGAACGCGGATATCCAAGTCGTCGAGGTCCAGCTTATCTCATTGCCGATTACATGCGCGGGGATAAATCTGGAATATCACCCATCATGACCAACTCTGAATCAATCAAACAATTTGGTAATAATGCCTATGGCAAACCAGCTACTGCCCTGAATATCTTAAGGGAAACCATTATGGGGCGTGAACTTTTTGATTACGCTTTCAAAACTTACTGTGAGCGTTGGGCATTTAAACACCCTACTCCTGCTGATTTTTTCAGAACAATGGAAGATGCTTCAGCTGTAGACCTCGATTGGTTTTGGCGCGCTTGGTTTTATTCAACAGACAACGTGGACATCGCCCTTACAGATGTGAAGTGGTTTCAATTGAATACCCAGAACCCTGTGTTGGAAAAATCGTTTTTAAAAGCTCAACAAGTGCAAAAAGACGCTTTTATCGGAGACACAAGAAATAAAACAGCGATTGGCCAAACTATCAATGAAAAGGATGCCAATATCGATGATTTTTATGCCAAAAGAGACCTCTATAAAGTAGATGCACTCGATGAAAAAGCCTATGAAAATTTCATTTCAAAAACCAGTCCTGAAGACCTGGCTTATTTGAACGCTGGCAAACAATTATATGAACTCAGTTTTGAGAATATTGGAGGAATTGTCATGCCGCTCATTATTGAGGCTACATTTGCCGATGGATCCACAAAAGTAGAGCGCATTCCGGCTGAAATTTGGCGCATTGAAGAGCAAAAAGTAAGCAAAGTATTTATTTATGACCGAGCGGTTGTTTCATTTAGACTGGACCCATTCTTGGAAACTGCAGATACTGACCTAGACAACAATACTTGGCCCCGACAAATGCAACCAACACGTTATCAGCTTTACAAGCAAGAGCAAACTCGTGAAAACCCGATGCAGCGCCAACAACGTTTGGAGCAGCTGCAACGCGGCAATTAATAACCTTATATTTTTTGGAAGGTCACAAGCTCTTGGTGCATCAAGGACTTTAGTAAGTAGTGATAAGTTCCTGGCGCTAAAAACGCTAATTCAAAACTTTGGTTGAATTCGCCTGATGGAACAAACCCGTCAAATACTTTTGTCAGTATTTTACCTTGATTGTCCACTAAGAAAATTTCATAGCGCTCTGCTTTGCTGTTGAATTTCAAATGGTGTTTTGCTAAAGAAGGGTTCGGGTAAACCAACGCTTTTGCTGGTTTAGCATTGCCCAATTCACTGACTGCATTCGTACATCCTTGTATAAGATCAATATAGCTGATGTTTTGTTCAAAGAGACTTTGTATGAGGTTAGGATCTACTTCAAACCAATCTTTTAAAATACTGGCGTAAACATCTCGAAAATCAATGGACATCGGAATACCCGCTTGATTATTGACTTGATTAGGGATTTGTGGGTTAGCTCCAACGATGCCCGAACTGATGCAAGAACCAAATAAAATCAACGGAGCTGCATCACCGTGGTCTGTACCCATGCTTCCATTACTGGCAATTTGACGCCCAAATTCCGAGAAAGTCATACCAGCCACGCGCTGTTCTAAACCTAACAATTGAAGGTCATGTTGAAAGGCTCTTACGGCATCTGAAATGCGTTGTAATAAATTGGCATGCACACCTTCTTTAAAATCAAGTGCATCAACTTGTGCATCATGGGTATCAAAACCATTGACATTTAAGATGTAAACCTTGGTTTTAAGCCCCCCCGAAATCATTTGAGCAATGTACTTTAATTGAACCGCAAGCGGATTTTGGGGGTCGTAGAGGTTGGAAAGCGAGTTACCTGTAACTGCAGCACTATTGATTTGTTGCCCGTATTCGTTGGTTTGGTTGATGAGCGTAGAAATATACTCAATTTGAGAGCCGTAGTAGCTGCCATCGTTTATAACAGGCGTCAGTGGTAAAACAGAACTGCTGAATGGATCTGAAACCGCATGGCTAAAATTACCTACCAAACCTTGACACGTAGATGACACTTCTGAGCCCATCGAAATAGCGAAAGGATCAGGGTAATCTACATTAGGATACGCCTCGGGGAAATTAGGATAAGTTGCATCAAAATAACGGCCCAACCAACCACTTGTTTGATTGATATCCAAAGCACCAGTAGTCCAGATATCCATGGATCTGAAATGTGAACGATTGGGTTCTGGGTAACCTACATTTTGTATCACTGAAAGTTTCCCTTCATTGAATAGCGTTTGCATTCCGGTCATTTTTGGATGCAAACCTACTTCACTGGTAAGTGGTAAAATGGAAGCCTCTGGTACCAAAATATTTGATCTTTGGATCAGTAATTCTGCATATTGATCGCGTGGAAAAACCGTGTTTAATCCATCATTTCCGCCGTTCATCCGAATGAGGATAAAGATTTTGTCTTCAGCACTTTTTGGCACTGTAAACAGTTCTTTGGCAATGGCCTGCATCGAAAAACCATTTTGCACAAAGGGCAAAGAGATACTCGCCATTGCGCCATTTTTTAGAAAGGATCTTCTTTTCATCAGCAGACATGGAATTGAGGCATTCTAAAAAGGATGTTTAGCACAGCCTTCACACGTAAAATGACCGGATTATAAAAAGTAGGGTTATTCGGATCTGCCAAATACTCGTTGTATTGCAATGTCCATTCAAAATCAGGCAGCCCTCCGGTGAGCAAACTTTTCAAATAAAGTTTGTCCGCGGGGTCTATTTCTTTTGGACAAAAAACAAGGCATAAATCGTTAATGACAGCCGGAGCATTTGCCGGAGCTGACAATCCATTGAGTAAACCCAAAAAGTTCAACGAAAAATTTTGATTATTGAGCGTCAGGCCATTGGTCGTCATGAGTAGCGCCACATCGAAGCGCTTTTTCAGATACGTTGAGTTGATCCAAAGCTTAGTAAACGCCGGAGCTTGGTAATAGGATGTCCACCCGGCTACACTTGGTGGCGCTGCGTATTCTTGCCCCATTTGATCGGCTAGCGTATACATTGCTAAATACATTTGGGAAGTCGTTTGAAGATCTAAATTTATACTTGAACCAGTAGCATTTAACATCGAAAAAATGGCCTCAAACGGGGATTTAATCACTGCCCCTCTCACACTTATATCGTAAAAATGTTCGCTTTTAAACAAAGCTTCAAGCACAGGTAACACTTCAAAATTATTACTCTCTAGAATTTGAGCCATCGAAACAATGATGTTTGATTCTACCCAAACCGATATGTCATAATTTACAAAATAACGGTAAAGTTTGCGGCAGATATACTTTGCTGTTTCAGGCTGTGCAAAAATGACATCGATCAAGTCGAGGTGTTCCTGAGCACCATTTGCCGCCAATGACTGATTTCCAAAATGATAAGAAAGTGTTTTGGTGGTGTTGTCGTGTAGTTGGGGCATAAATTGACTAGTGACTTGAGCTTGAGTTGCACTTCGGACTCCCTGCACCACAAAACCAGTAAAGACTTTAGCACCCGCTGCCACATCTTGTTCTGTATAATTGCTGTAATCGCCAGCAGCTAATTGTGGCCCCTTACCTATCGAAAATAATTCGAGTAATTCTCTGGAAAAATTTTCATTTGGAGAAAATACCGTATTGGTTGATCCATTGAGAAAAAGCAACATACAAGGGTCTGTAGCTACAGCTTTGACCAGCGCTTTGACATTCCCTAAGGCATGTTGGTGTAAAACTTCGATAAACTGATACATTGCCCTGGCATCACCTGAGGTTGTGACACCAAAATGATTTTGCCAAAAAAATTGCATTTTTTGGGTGAGGTTCAGCTGCTCCTGATTGATATTTTGCATCAGCCAAGCGCCCAAAGATTTACGACGAGCCGTTTCTGTTTGCTGATTTGCAGTGACATCTGCTGGGTACACAGCGTTGATCCATGTTTGGCCAATGGCTACTATTTGTTCACCTGAATCGTAAGCTATAGGTTGGCTAATGGGTGTAACATTCAAAAGTTGAGTGACACCTGCATTCAGGCCTAAATTGGCAAAAGCGGTCAGTTGAGCATAGCTGGCCCCAAAAGTTGTTCTCCGCAGCAAATGTGCAGCTTCGATGGGGGTAAATGGGCCTGAAAAAGGATTCATTAGCAATAGTTTACGTGAAAATTAACGCTTTGCTACGAAAAAAGCAACCCTCTCGGTAGTTTTACGTTCTAAATTCACAATAATTTAATTTAAATTTGTCTACCTACGTTAACCTAAAAGCTATGTTTAAGCAGATACTACTATTGCTATTCTCTTTTTTATTTTTATTCTCCACCAAAGCCCAACAATCTGTAACTTTTAACTACACCGGAGCCATTCAAACCTGGACAGTCCCTGCTTGTGTTTACTCTATTCAAGTAGATGTTCGCGGTGCAAAAGGTGGTGGTGTTTTGGCTACACCATTTGTAGGTTCTGGTCAAGGTGGCAACGGGGCTAGAGTTCAGCATCCAAGCGTTGCTGTAACACCTGGTCAAGTATTAGAAATTCGCGTTGGGGGTTGCCCTACAAGCCCTACAGGCGGTTGGAACGGTGGTGGAAACGGACAAGCAAGTATTTCAAACCCACAAAATGAATCTAAAGGTGGTGGTGGTGCTTCTGACATCAGAGTCACTCCATATGCTATGAACAATAGAATTGTAGTTGCTGGTGGTGGCGGAGGTCGCTCTGGCGGTTCAGGACAAACCAATTACCAAGCCTCAGGGGGTGCAGGAGGTTGCGCAACCGGGCAAACCGGAACAGGTTCACCATTCACTGGAACAGGTGGTGGTGGGGGTACACAAACTGCTGGTGGTAACGGTGGCCCACCATGGGGAGGCGGCCAGCCTGGAACAGCCGGAACAATTGGTACTGGAGGCAACGGTGGTTTTTACACAACTGCTTCCGGCGGCGGCGGCGGTGGCGGCTACTTCGGTGGTGGCGGTGGCGGCGGTGACAACTGCTGTGCTGGAGCCAACGGTGGAGGTGCCGGTGGCGGTGGCTCGAGTTTCTACCCAGCTGGTGGCACTTGTACGCAAGGTTTTCAAACAGGTCATGGTCAGGTTGTCATTACCTACACAGCAGGTTCAACATCTGTAACAGTCGCAAACAATGGACCAGTTTGTGTTGGCAGCCCTATTAACCTTACTGCAACAACTGGTGCTCCGGCATATGCCTGGACAGGCCCAAATGGTTTTACTTCAAACCTACAAAACCCAAGCATTCCTAGTGCAACAGCAGCAATGGCTGGTGTTTACACCCTAACTTATGACGCAGGAGGTTGTATTTCAACTGCAACAACAACAGTTGTCGTTAATATTCCAGTAGTTACGACATTCAATCAAATTGCACCTATTTGTGAAGATGCCAATGCACCTGCCTTAGCGGCTGCATCTACCAATAACCCAAGCATTGCCGGAACTTGGAGCCCTGCAGCCATCAATACTGCTACCTCTGGTACATTTACCTACACATTTACTCCAAATGCTGGTATTTGCGCTACACCTGCAACTATGAATATTCAGATTTTGCCCAACGAGCAAGCTACCTTTAATCAAATCCCTGATCTTTGTATCAATAGCGTAGCACCTGCACTTCCGGCAACATCTACTAATAACATTCCATATACGGGTATCTGGAGCCCTGCAACTATATCAACTGCTGTAGCTGGTACTGCAACTTATACGTTTACTCCAACAGCTGGCCAGTGTGCTTTAGCAGCAAC
Organism: Flavobacteriales bacterium; assembly: GCA_046091725.1. GTDB lineage: Bacteria > Bacteroidota > Bacteroidia > Flavobacteriales_D > Crocinitomicaceae > UBA952. Next base: position 19,183 of record JBJTCG010000013.1, read on the forward strand.
CATGGACATCGTAACACATGCGCTTACGACTCCTCAGTTCAATCCTATGGGGCAAATTTGTCAGTACATGACCAACGTTGTTATTCCAACAACTGCCACTAACACCACAAGTTATTTGAATGGTCCGCTCATCACCGGTACCTGGAATAGCCCAACTGTAATCACAACATCACCAGGAACCGTCAATTACACGTTTACACCTGATCCAAATCAGTGTGCAAGTACGCTTACTTTCCCGATCACTGTTGATCCACTGATCATTCCTCAGTTTACCCAAATACCACAATTGTGTCAAGATGATACCAATCCAATATTCCCTACTACATCCAACAATGTACCGGGTATCACTGGGTCTTGGACACCACCAAACATTGACACTTCAATTCCTGGAATTTTCACGCATACTTTCTTCCCTGATCCCGGGCAATGTGGCGATACAGTCGACATGATCATTACTATCGTGCCTGCAGTACCACCTACATTTGTTGCTGACACACTTTCAGGATGTAACCCGTTACTTGTTAATCTCAGTACAATTGGGGCCGTACAAGGTGCACAATACACTTGGTTCTGGAATGGCACAACTATCGGAACAGGCACAACTTTAGCATACAACTTCGATGCCAGTGGTTACCACGATATTACCCTAGAATACAATTTATTGGGTTGTATAGAAACTACAACCTACAATGACTACATATATATGGAAAGTTATCCAGAGGCATCTTTCTCTTGTATCCCAGGTTCTTTGACAGAAACCACCATGCCAGTTCAGTTCTTGAATAACTCCGTAGGAGCCATCAATTACTTCTGGGATTTCGATGACCTCACTAATAGCACCGAAGAAAATCCGCTACACAATTACGTTGATGTTACTGAAAACCTTTTGGTCACACTGACGGTGAGCACTTCTCTTGGTTGTTCAGATGAATACCAACTCAATATCCCAGTCATTGCTGAGCCAATTTATTACTTGCCTAATACATTTACTCCGGATGAAGACGAACATAACCAAACATGGCAAGCCATCTTTACCACTGGTTTTGATCCACATTCGTTCCAGTTAGCCGTATTTAACCGCTGGGGAGAGCTCATTTGGGAAACCCATGATGCCACACAAGCTTGGGATGGCACCTATGGCCCAGACGGCATTAAAGTGCCAGCAGGCATTTACATATGGAAATTACAATTCGAACCAAAGGAAAACGATTACCGCAAGATCATCTCCGGTCATTTGAACCTCATTCGCTAGTTTCACTAGTGCTTATCAAGCAAAAAAGGCGGCCAAATTGGCCGCCTTTTTTGTTGTTTATCATTACTTCTTTCTGAAGAAAATCTTGATTGGAACCCCTTCAAAGTCGAAACGTTCTCGCAAACGGTTTTCAAGGTACCGTTTGTAAGAATCTGGAAGATACTGAGGTAAATTACAGAAGAAAGCAAAGGAAGGTGCATGTGTTGGCAATTGCTGAACAAACTTGATGCGCACATATTTACCTTTTACTGCAGGAGGAGGTGTATGCGCAATAACCTCAAGCATGACTTCATTGAGTTCGTGTGTAGGTATTTTTCTGGTTCTGTTCTCATAAACGCGCATGGCGGTCTCGAGTGCTTTGTGGATACGCTGCTTATTTAGAGCGGACGTAAAGATAATTGGCACATCGTTAAATGGCGCTAACTGCTCGCGTAGTAACTCTTCGAATTTCACCATTGTATTTTGATCCTTTTCAACGAGATCCCATTTATTGACCAACACAACAACTCCTTTTGAGTTTTTTTCAGCCATGTAATAAATACTGAGGTCTTGTTTCTGGATACCTTCCGATGCGTCTAGCATAAATAAACAGACGTCGGCATTTTCAATGGTTCTGACTGATCTGAGTACCGAATAATATTCGATGTCTTCAGTTACTTTGGCTTTTTTACGAATTCCTGCGGTATCGATTAAAAGGAAGTCAAAGCCAAATGCTTTGTAGCGCGTATGGATGGCATCCCGGGTTGTTCCAGAAATATCTGTAACGATATTTCTTTCTTGGCCTGTCAAGGCATTGACCATAGAAGATTTTCCAACATTAGGTCTACCAACAATGGCAATTCTAGGCAGATGATCTTCTTCTTTTACGGATTCGTCTTCTTTGTTAAAGTATTTGACAAGTTCGTCAAGAATTTCTCCTGTCCCACTGCCGTTAGTGGCACTGAGGTCATAGACATCGCCTAGACCAAACGCATAAAATTCAGAAGACAGACCTACTCTTTCGGTGTTGTCTACTTTGTTAGCAGCAATAAACACGGGTTTTTTGCTTTTGCGTAGTAATTGCGCAACAATTTCATCCATTTCAACAATACCAGTCATGACATCCACCATGAAAATGATCACGGTAGCTTCTTCGATGGCAATCTCTACTTGTTTGCGTATTTCGCCTTCAAAAATATCTTCTTTGGTTTTGGCATAACCACCGGTATCAATTACCGAAAACTGATAGCCATTCCATTCGCCCTTTCCATAAAGGCGATCACGGGTTACGCCACTGACTTCTTTGACAATAGCATCGCGAGACTCTGTGAGTCGGTTAAATAGGGTTGATTTTCCAACGTTCGGACGACCGACTATGGCAACTATATTACTCATTTCTTAAACTTAATATCCGTATTTCTTGAGCTTGACCTCTGAATGACGCCAATCTTTATCGACCTTGACATAATTCTCTAAAAAGACTTTTGTCTCGAGAAACTTTTCCATGTCGATACGCGCCTCGCGGCCAATTCTTTTGAGCATTTCACCGCCCCGACCTATAATGATGCCACGCTGAGAATCGCGTTCAACAATGATATTGGCTCTGATTCTGGTGAGGCCTGGTTCTTCTTTGTATTCCTCCACTTCAACTTGCGTACTGTATGGGATTTCTTTCTGACAATGAATGAAGATTTTTTCACGGATAATTTCCGAAATGAAAAAACGCATTGGTCTGTCGGAAAGCTCTTCTTTGTCGTAGTAAGGTGGACTTTCAGGTATGAGATCAAGGATTTCTTGCCAAACTGCATCAATGTTAAATTGGTGCAAGGCTGATATGGCAAAAACTTTGGCCTTTGGGAGTTTTTCTTGCCAATATTGCACGCGCTCCATGACCTTTGTTTGATCCGATTGATCGATTTTATTAATGACACAAAAAACAGGTACCTCGAGGCGCTGAATGCGTTCAAGCGTTTCTTTGTGATTCATTTCGTTTTCTTTGGTGTCTGTCATAAAAATGAGTACATCGGCGTCTTGAATAGACGAATTGACGTATTCCATCATGTTTTCATGAAGTTTGTAGGCCGCATTGACCACACCAGGTGTATCGGAAAAGACAATTTGATAATCTTCGTCGTTGACAATTCCTAAAATTCTGTGGCGGGTGGTTTGTGCTTTGGAACTAACGATAGAGAGTTTTTCTCCCACGAGTTGATTCATGAGGGTTGACTTCCCGACGTTTGGAGAACCTACGATATTGACAAAACCTGATTTGTGTGCCATAATTGAATTTGACCACAAAGGTACAATATAATAACGGGATGCCTATCAAGAGATTCAATGAATGCCGTATGAAAGAAATTTTTATCTTAGTGTCATGGAACAAATTGAACAACAAATCACGGCGCTCAAAGCGCAACTTACCGGAGATCTTTTTTCAGATATTGAAACGCAGCAAAAAATATACGAGCTCAAGAAACAACTGAATCCCGAAATTGAATCTCATCCTGAACAAGATGACGACGAGGGTTGTTTGTATTGTGGTAGTTGATAAACAGCCTTTAAAATGAGCTGTTTAAGAAATGATATATAAACCTACACTATGCATTGCATTTCAAAATTAAAGCTCTTTTCTTTTTGTTCAATCTTGGCATTGAGTCAAACCTTTCTATTTGCTCAGTCAGGCACCATGTACGGACTTTACCGGCAAATGACTCCGCCAAGTGTTTCATTAGTTTCTTTTGATGTCAATACCGGAGCCGTTACTCCCATCGGCAACCAAGTACTCAGTACAACAATCAACTCTACAGGTGTTAGCCTAAACCCGTATAATTTCAGTTACAATTACCAAGACGGAGACTCGTGGCTTTCACTTTCCTTGCTTGACGGCTCAATTCTTTCTGATGTAACAGTAACTTTTCCTAACGCATCTGGAGATTTCAATAATTTTCGTTTCAACACCGCAGACTCCATAATGTACGGGATTTATTCACAAGTGATTTATAACCAGGCTACTGGAACCTACAGCGGCGACATGCGTTTAGGTAGTTGTGATATCTCTACTGGAAACGTTAGTCTCATTTCACCAAACTCAATTGCCACGAGTTATACCATGTCCGGTTCAGCCATTGATCCTTACCTCATGGTTTACTATTTCATTACCGAAGGAAAACTCTGTGGACTCGACCTATACAACGGCACCATCTATTCAGACCCTCTAATTTCAATTCCATCTGGTGGCAACAGCTTTGATAACTTTGCCTATAGTTGCGCTGACACAACAATGTATGGTTTGATCATGCAAAACGGCGTCAAGTGTTTAGGTAAAATAGATGCAACAACCGGCATTGTAACACCACTGCCTACTCTTCTTAATCTTGATAACTACATCATGAATGCCGCTACCATTGATCCTGTCAATGCTGTTTACTATTTTGAAAGCGTTGTTGGTAATTATATTACATTGATTGGTCTCTCACTTTTGGATGGCTCAATTGTATCTTCAGCTAGCATCCCAAATGACTTTTATTTTGACATGTTCAAAATGGATAGCGATTGTTTTGAAGCAGCGGCCATCAGGCCGAACCCTTCGGCAAGTATTGCCATTGAAAATGACCTTGACTTCAGTATTTTTCCAAACCCTGTTTCAGACGCTTTAAAAATCTCTTGCATCGATAAAATTGATCAAATCGAGATTTTCAATTTGCCCGGAATGTCTGTAGGTATTTATCGTCCTGACCAACTAGAATTTAGCATTCAAACAGCTCATTTAACACCCGGTTTTTATACACTTAAGGCTCAAGTTGGTGGGCAAAGTGTGACTAAAAGCTTCATCAAAGAATAAAAGACTGCATGAATAAACTGAAGTATTTACTGGTTTTTAGTGTTCCTGTAACCGTTTACATTTCGTTTCACACAACCGGAATTGCAAGTTTTTTACCTGCATTTGTTTTCTTTGGCCTGGTACCATTGCTCGAGTGCATCATTCCGAAAAATTGGAATCAAAACAATGCCAGTGAAGATCTTTTGAATCAAAACGACGGTTTTTACAATCTGCTGCTGTACTTGCAAGTCCCGATCGTTTGGTCTTTTTTGTTTGCTTTCCTATGTTTGCCACTCCAACAGACAGATGTTACTACTCGTTGGGGGCAAATTTCAGCAATGGGTATCTTGCTCGGTGTCATTTCTATCAACCTTGGCCATGAACTAGGGCACCGACAGAATCGTTTTGAAAGAATCCTTGGCGAACTTTTGCTATTAAGCTCCCTAGAAAATCATTTTTTACCTTATCACAATCGCGGACACCATACCAATGTAGCAACGCCCAACGACCCTGCCACCGCCAGAAAAAATGAATGGCTCTTTGTTTTTTGGTTGCGCTCTCAAATTGGGAGTTATGTACAAGCATGGCAAATTGAAATCCAGAGAATGCAAATCTTGAAGCGCAATTGGTGGCACCCTAGTAATAAAATGATGCAATATACTTTTGCACAATTTACGCTTCTTGCATCTATTTATTTTACGACAAGTGGTTTGCTACTTTGCTATTTTATCCTTGCAGCGATCATTGGTATAATTCTTTTGGAAACAGTCAATTACATAGAACATTATGGGTTGTTGCGTAAAAAAAATGTCCATGGCAACTTTGAAATCGTTAAAAGACATCATTCTTGGAACTCGAATCATTTGCTCGGAAGAGCTATTCTTTTTGAATTGAGCCGACATAGCGAACATCATTACAAGCCAGACCTCCATTATCAATACCTCGATAGCAAACAGGGCGCGCCAACAATGCCAACTGGTTACCCCGGCATGATGCTTTTGAGCATGTTACCTCCCTTATTTTTTAGAATCATGAACCCGAAAGTGGAGCAACTCATGAATGGAGAAGCAGAGGTCTAATATAGCTTCTGCCTTTTCAACAAATATTGCAGCAACACTTGATTATAGCCTTTTTCAATTGGGCACTTCACAAGGTCAAAGCCATTGTTAACACAACGCAATTCAAGATCTTTAAAATGGGCACCAAGGGCTTGTTGGTATTTTTCCCTGATTTCAGCTGGCCTTAAATGTAATGTTTCACCCGTCTCCATGTCGACCAATTGGTAAGGCCTGTCTTCAAGATCAAAATTTTGTTCTAGGGCTTCATCAAATACATGAAATAAAATGACTTCATGCTTATTATGTTTGAGGTGCAGCAATGCATCGAACAAAGCATCTGAATGCTCAGGATCATCGAGTAAATCAGTAAAAATTAGAACCAAACTGCGTTGATGTGCCAATTCTGCGATATCGTGAAGGGCTTTGGCTGTTGAAGTTTGTTTTTTATGCGTTGGCTGATACGCATGCAATTTTTGCTCGAGTTCAGCATAAAGATAGCGGTGATGAGCCAGCGATGATTTTGCAGGCGTGTGTAAGGTAAGCTGTTCATCAAAAATACTGAGACCAACTGCATCGCGCTGTCTTTTAAGTAATTCAATGAGACTAGCCGCAGCATAAATGGAAAATTCTAGTTTATGAACTGCATCTTTGGGGAAGTACATAGAGCTAGAGCCATCTAGAACAATCTGGCATCTCAAATTGGTTTCTTCCTCATACTTTTTTGAAAAAAGTTTATCTGTTCTTCCAAAAAGACGCCAATCAATATTTTTAGTTGATTCACCGGCATTGTACAGGCGATGCTCTGCAAATTCTACTGAAAAACCATGAAAGGGGCTTTTATGCATACCTGTAATGAAACCTTCAACTACTTGTTTAGCAAGCAATTCTAGATTTCCAAATTGGGTAAGTCGCAAGCGATCAATGGTAGCCATGACCTACAAAGTTAATAAACTGTTGCAGATGCAAAGCAACCCCCACTTGAAGTCTCACGTTATGTTATTAAATTCCTTATCATGAAGCATTTATACACCCTCACTACCCTATTGCTCCTTTTTAATTTCACTCAGCTTAGGGCGCAAGTCACTGGTTTTGCGATCAATGGCTTGGCATTAAATCCAAATACAATTGCCACAAGTTGTGACCAAACCGTTACAATTGGCTTTAGTGCCCTGACCCCTAACACAAGCTCTGCCACTTATTTCGACTTACCTTACACCATACTCGGAAATAATTTCAGTGGTTTTCAATTTCAAACTGCCATCAATTGGGGTGATGCTACAACGAGTAACGCTGGTGGTGGCACCTCTACTTCTGGCACAAATATCCCAATGAATCCGCCGCTCTCGCATACCTACAACACACCCGGAACTTACCTCATTACCACTACGGTTTACAACCCCGCCAATCAAACCTATGCTTACGATAGCATTTCCTATTCAGTAGGTTTGTGTAACATCAATGTTTATGCCTACGTTGGGCTTGATTGCGACAATAATGGAACTGTAGAACAAGCCCTTCAAAATGTTCCGTTCAATTTAATTGGATCTAACGGATTTAACTATTCAGCGAATTCTAATTTGAACACCATGCTCCAGTTTACGGGAGTTTTAGCTGGCACCTACACATTAGAAATCAGCATGCAATGGCTTATAAATAACGGCTATCAGGTTCAAAATTCAGTGCCAAATAGCACCATTACATCCCCAGGAACAAGTATAACTACTTATGCCTTTACACTGATTTGCAATCAGAACCAACAACAACTCTGTGCAACCGGGCAAGTTTACTGCGATGCCAATGACAACGGAGTTTTAGATTCCGGTGAAACACCTCTTGCCAATGCACCCATTTCAGCTAACGGAGTAACCACCTATACGAACGCCAATGGCGTTTATAATTTGAGTTATCCAGGCATTATGAACGATACTATTGCACTGAGTTTAAATGCCAATTGGCTGAGTCAAAATGGCTACACAGTACTCAATAACAACGGGAATAATACAGCCCTTATTCTTGGCACACTATGCAACGCTAGCACACCAGTTGCAAATGTAAATTTCCCGCTGCAATGCGGTGCACCAATTACTTCAGTAAATTGTTTTGGGGGTTATGTATTTTGTGATGCCAATGGCAATGGCATTTTTGATGCAGGCGAAACACCACTCTACAACGCCCCTGTTCAATTATTTAGCGGTATAACTACCACCAACTCAATTACCGTTTACACCAATAATTTGGGTTACTATCAATATTGTGGAAACTTTCCAAGCACAAGTACTTCTATCATCGGACAAGTAAGCCCGACATGGCTCGGCTACAACGGTTATACATCGACAAGTCCGTTTATCACTATAACTGGTTCAAATAATAGCCAAATGATATTCGGAAACATCGCCATCAATTGTGGTGGAACCACAGCCGCATGTACAGATCTTTACACGTCAGTTACACCTTGGATTGGCTATTACCAAAATAGCACCGCCTACATCAAACTGAATTGGGGCAGCTACGGCCCTGGTGTAGTTGGTTCCTATACTTTAAGTTTCACGTATCCTGCCGGAGTCAGCCCAATATTATCTTCAATTCAAAATAGTGGCTATGTCATCTCGGGTAACACCATCACTTGGAACCTCAATAGTTCTGCGACCAATTTCAGTGCATTTGATGTGATCATGTTTTCTATCCCAGGCGGCCTGATCAATGGTGCGCAGCACTATTTTACATCTACGATTGTACCGACTGGTGCTACAATTGATTGCGGGACCTATAATAACAATGGTTCATTACTTCAAATATTGGGTAACAGCTATGATCCCAATGATAAAAATGCAAGTACTGACTACATGAATGAAAATTATCCAATAGGATATCTAGATGCATTCATTAACGACGCCCTGACCTACACCATTCGCTTCCAAAATACCGGAACAGCACCTGCTCAAAATGTTTATATAATTGATACACTCAGCACCCTACTTGATTGGTCGAGTTTCACACTACTCGAGGCTTCTCATCCAGTTCAAGTTGTTAATATGGGCAATGGCATCATGCGCTTTGAATTCAATCAAATTTGGCTCCCTGATTCATCTGCAAATGAGCCGGGCAGTCATGGATACATTTCATATCGCATCAACGAAATACCTACAAATGCAATCGGGTCTATTATTGAAAACACTGCCTATATTTATTTTGATTGGAATGAAGCCATCGTTACCAATACTACTTTTCATCAAAACATGTGGCTGGATGGCATAGCAGAGTTGAAAGATCAATTAGGAGTATATCCGAATCCAGCACAGGACAAAGTAAAAATAGACATCGAAGCAATTTGTATGGTTCAAATCAAAGACCTCAATGGAAGATTAATTTTGGAAGAACTCGTTTCACCAGGTCAATCTATTGATATTCAACAATTAACAACAGGCATCTATATAATTGAATCAAAAGGTAAACGCGCTAAATTCATTAAAAATTAAGGGATTTTACGGTTTTTTTACATTTGTCACTACCCTTTTAATAGTTTGGCATCGTATTTGTTAAAAGAAAGATGTAGTAGTTTATAGTTAGGTTATGGTTTCGGTGGCCCACTCCACTAGAACCGAAAAAGCGGCTCAATGAGCCGATTTTTTTATTTTTGATAAATGAAACGACTACTGTCACATGCTAAACGTGCAGCCCTTCTCAGTTTAATTACCAATTTTATACTCGCCATAGTGAAAGGCTTGGGTGGATTGATAGGGCACTCTGATGCACTCATTGCTGATGCCATAGAATCTTGTGCCGACATCTTTTCAAGTTTTTTAGTATTATTTGGTTTACAATACCCCCACAAACCTGCAGACGAAGACCGGCACTAGGAGAAATCATGGATGAACATACCCATCATGAATTTATTGAAGAAATTAGAATAGCTGCTAAGGA
>JBJTCG010000014.1:0-9550 GCA_046091725.1 Flavobacteriales bacterium
GGTGGCTATCGATGAGCTCCTTTTCTGTAAAAAAAGCGATTTCACCCTCAACATGGATGGAAATTGCAGGCGTTCGGAGTTTATTTTTGGTTTCAGCCTGTAGGGCAAAGAAGAAAACCGTACTCACAAAAGCGACCACCAACAACCAAAGTGTTATTTTCAACCATCTTTTCATTGGACTAACTTTTGTCGGATAAATATTGCTGAATAGGCGCTACTAAACGGTCGATATCACCCGCACCGATTGTCAGCAGCACACCTTTTTTAAATTTTTTGGCAAATGCAAGAACCTCATTTGTTTGCATGACTTCTTTTTTCGGGGCTATGCTCATTTCACAGAGCCAATCACTTGTAACACCAGGTATTGGTAATTCTCGGGCAGGATAAATTGGCAACAAAATTAAATGATCGAGCTGGCTCAGTTGTGCTGCAAATTTGGTCGCAAAATCTTTGGTGCGCGAAAACAAATGCGGCTGAAAAATACCCGTAACAGGAAGTGAAGGATACATCGCTTTAACAGAACTCAGTAAGACCTCTATTTCTTGAGGATGATGCGCGTAATCGTCAATGTAAATTAGATCAGACTCACGCACATGGTATTCAAAACGCCTCTTGACTCCTTTAAAGCGCTGCAATGCTGCACGTATCTCTTGTTCGCCAAAGCCCAATTCAATTAACAAAGCAACACAACCTAGTGCATTTTCAACATTGTGGCTACCCGGTAAACCTAAAGAAACGCTTAGCCAAATTTGATTGCCAATCCTGAAATCAGCTAGCTGATAGCCATTTTCAAAACGTAAATTTTCTGCGCTGTAATCAGCTGTTTGGGAATGAAGTGCGTAGGTCTTAGATTGACAAAGTGTAGCTAGGTTAAGGCCTTCTTTTTGCAGGCAAATACCATTCGGGTCTATGCGAAGGGCAAACTGTCGAAATCCTTCTTTGAATGCTTCCGGAGTTCCATAAATGTCGAGGTGATCAGGGTCTGCGGCTGTAATGATTGCCGAAAATGGCGACAATTGCAAAAAGCTGCGGTCAAATTCGTCTGCCTCGACAACGGCATAAGGGCTTTGTGCATGCAAAACTAAATTGGACTCAAAATTACTAGCAATGCCACCTAAAAAAGCCGTGCACCCTTCACCGATATCGGAAAGCAAATGAGCTAGCATCGAGCTTGTCGTTGTTTTGCCATGCGTTCCCGCTACACAAAGCGCTTTAAAAGCCCTCGTGATTGCACCCAGTACCTCCGCTCTTTTATAAATTTCAAATTGATTTTCTCTGAAATAATCTAACTCGCCAAGTGCTTTGATTGCAGGGGTGTAAACCACTAAAGTAGTTTCAGGATCCTTGAATGGCATTGGTATTTGCTGGTTTAGATCTTCATAATGTACAGCAATTCCTTCTTGGCAAAGTGCTTGAGTCAGTGCCGATTCAACCTTATCGTATCCAGCCACCTCATAACCAGCGAAATGAAAGTATCGCGCGAGCGCACTCATGCCAATACCACCAATACCTATGAAATAAATTTGTCGATATGTAGCTAGTGGCTTCATGCAGTAATCACTTTTTCACAAACATTGACGATTGCATGAGTTGCCTCAGGTAAGGCAAGATTTTGCAAATTTCCTGACAATTCTTTTTGTTTAGCAGAATCGGAAAGCAAATTAAAACAAGTATCAAGTAGTGTTGCTCTTGCCGCTGAATCCTTGACTAATAGAGCTGCACTTTGATCTACAAGTGATAATGCATTTTTAGTTTGATGATCTTCAGCCACATTTGGAGACGGAACGAGAATACAAGGTTTACCTACCAATGCCAATTCACTAACTGACAAAGCACCTGCTCTTGAAATGATGACGTCAGCAAGCGCATACGCGAGGTCCATGCGCTGAATGAAAGCCAAAAGTTTGACTTGCGTTGGCAATTGATTTTGACCCTCTAGGAATTTCGCTTCAAAAGACTTTCCGCATTGCCAAAGCACTTGGACATTACTGTTTTGAAATTTTTCCAGACCAGCCAAAATGCTTTCATTGAGCGTGAGCGCCCCTAAACTGCCACCAATTACCAAAAGAGTTGGTTTGTTGACATCTAAACCAAAAAAGGCAGCGGCATCTGCTTTTAGTGGGCTCAGGTCTTGTGCCAAATTAGAACGGACTGGATTACCTAAATAATGTAATTTTTGTTTCGGAAAAAAGCGATCCATCGACGGATACGCTACACAAATAGCTTTGGCTTTTTTTGCCAAGATTTTATTGGTTTTACCGGGATAAGAATTTTGTTCTTGCAATAGTGTTGGAATGCCTAATAATTGGGCCATTTGCAGCGTTGGGCCACTGGCATAACCTCCTACCCCTATCACAATTTCGGGCTTGAATTTTCTGATGACACTAAACACCAGATAAAAACTTCTCAAAAGCTTGAAAGGCAACAATAGATTTTTCCATGTCAACTTACGCTGTAACCCCGCTATAGGGAGTCCGATGATTTCATAACCCGCCTGTGGGATTTTTTCCATTTCCATCCGTCCTCGGGCACCCACAAAAAGGATTGTAGCCTTCGGATTGCGCTTTTTAATTTCATCGGCAATTGCCAATGCAGGGAAGATATGCCCCCCTGTTCCGCCTCCAGAAATAATCACACGATTGACCATCTTGCTGCTCATTCTTCAAATTTTTCTTCTTTTGATACAGACTTTAATTCTTTGGCGAAAGATTGCACAACACCAATAGAAATACAAGCCATCACAAGTGCCGAACCACCCATGGCTAAAAATGGCATGTTTTGACCCGTAACCGGAAAGACGCCCGTACAAACCAACATATTGATGCTGGCTTGAGTAAGCAAGTGAATTCCGATTCCCATACAGACATAACTTTGAAATAAATCTGTTGTTTTTAATGAAATTCGGATCATCCGATAGAGTAAAATCAGGTATAAAAATACCAGAACCAAGGCTGCGCCTGATCCAAATTCTTCAACGAAAGTGGCATAGTAAAAATCTGCATAAGCCTCGGGGAGAAACTCTTTAAGCTTGCCGTCACCGACACCTTGCCCGAAAACAGAGCCTACAGAAATGGCCAACTTGGCATTATTTGCTTGCTGATTTGCTTGCAAACTTTCCACGCTCTGATTAGTGGCATCTACGCGGTTATTGATCCGGTTCATCCAGGTATCATAACGCGGTAAAATATTGGCATCTGGAAAAGTCAAGTGAGCACCTACAACCATGAGTGCTAAGCCTATTCCAATAGCACCTAAGGTGAGTAATTTTAAAATTGGAACCCTGCCAATGAACAACATAATCATACTCAACATAAAGAGCATGGCAGCAGTTGAAAAATTATCTTTCAAAATCAAAAAGCACGTGACACCAATCGGGATCAACAGCGGTAAAATACCTTCTTTCCAATTATCAAATTTTTGCTGCTTGCGCACCAACAACTTACTCAAATAGATGATCAAAGCGAGCTTGGCAAAATCTGAAGATTGAAAAGTGAGGTTTACAAATGGGATGCGTATCCAACGACCCGCCCCGTTAACCTCTGCACCAAAGAACCAGGTAAAAAGAAGTAATGCCAAACCAATATAATAGGCAAACTTGGCCAATTGACTGATATACTTAGCTGGTACTCTGTGAATGACAAACATGGCTCCAAAACCAAGTACGACATAAACAAGGTGTTTAAACAAATACAGAAAGGGAGACCCGCCTTCAATTTTGATCAAAATAGGCACAAAGCTATATACCGTTACTAATGAAAAAGCCATCATCAGCAAGGTAATAATCCAAATTACTGGATCTCCTTTGAGGTATTTCAGGTAAGATCTCATGGATGTAAATTAAAGCATGCGAATAGCTTGTTTGAATTGCTGACCACGGTCTTCGTAGCTTTCGAATAAATCAAAGCTTGCGCACGCTGGTGATAACAATACGATTTCTTCTTTTTGAGCCAAGCGATAGCCGTATGCAACTGCTTCAGTAGCTGACTTTGCTTCAACAATGACTTCCACTTTATCTTGGAAAGCTTCAATTATTTTTTGATTGTCTACTCCCAAACAGATTATTGCTTTGACTTTTTGACCAACTAGCTCGAATAATTCGGAGTAGTCATTGCCTTTATCTACTCCGCCAACTATCCAAACAGTTGGTTTCTCCATAGACTCAAGTGCAAACCAAGCCGCGTTAATATTGGTGGCTTTGGAATCGTTGATAAATTCAATCCCGTTGACTTTGGCAACGAACTCCATTCGGTGTTCGACATTGACAAAATCTTCAAGACTTTCGCGCACTATTTCAGTACGGATTTCTACTAGTCTAGCAGCAATTCCTGCGGCCAGAGCATTTTGGGTGTTGTGTTTCCCCTTGAGTGCTAATTCGTGAATAGACATGGTAAGTTGTTGTTTGTTTATGTTGATGTTGATTTGTTCTGTTGTAGCATAGCCCCCTTCTTCAATGGTTTGTTTCATTGAAAAGGGTCTGAGTTGAGCGCTTGTAATTAGATTTTGAAGTTGAGCCTCAATGATCGGATCATCGGCATTATATATGAAGTAATCTGCAGCAGTCTGGTTTTGCAAGATGCGGAATTTAGCAGCTACATAATTTTGTAATTCGTACTGATACCTGTCAAGGTGATCAGGTGTGATATTTGTCAAGATGGCAATATCAGCCTTGAATTTAAACATGTCGTCTAGCTGAAAAGAGCTGAGTTCCAACACATAAAAATCAAAATTTTCTGTGGCAACTTGTTTGGCAAAACTTTGACCAACATTACCGGCTAAACCTACATTGTATCCCGCTTTTTTAAGAATATGATAGCATAACATTGTGGTGGTGGTTTTGCCATTACTACCAGTGATACAAATGTGTTTGGCTTTCGAAAAATAACCAGCAAATTCAATTTCAGAGATCACTGAAATTGCTTGCTTGCGGATGGCTTGCATCAGCGCAGTTTTTTCCGGAATTCCGGGTGATTTAATGATGAGGTCTGCTGCTAATATCCTTTCCATGGAGTGCTGACCGGACTCAAATTCAATTTGTGCCTCGAGCAATTCTTGCTGAAATGAAGGCTTGATTTGAGCTGCATCGGATACAAAAACATCGTACCCTTTGGCTTTGCCCAGAATGGCTGCGCCAACGCCAGATTCTCCGGCGCCAAGTATGATTAATTTTTGCAGTTGCTCAGACATCTTATCTCAATTTAAGCGTCACAATGGTGATCACGGCAAGCAAGACTGCGACAATCCAAAAGCGCGCTACAATTTTTGCTTCGTGTATTCCTTTTTTCTGATAATGGTGGTGGAGGGGTGCCATTAAGAAAATACGCCGGCCTTCGCCGTAGCGTTTCTTGGTATATTTAAACCACCCAACCTGCAGCATCACCGAAACATTTTCAATGAGAAAGATGCCGCAAAGCACAGGTATGAGCAATTCTTTTCGAATGGCAATTGCAAAAACTGCAATGATACCACCAAGTGCCAAACTACCGGTATCTCCCATGAATACTTGCGCCGGAAATGCGTTGTACCACAAAAATCCGATACAAGCACCTACAAATGCAGCAATAAAGATCACGAGTTCTTCTGCTTCTGGGATGTACATAACATTGAGGTAATCAGCAAATTTGGCATGCGAACTCACGTAGGCCAATACCGCTAAGGCAATACCGATGATAGCCGAGGTACCGGTAGCCAAACCGTCAAGGCCATCAGTCATGTTGGCACCATTCGAAACGGCAATAACTATGAAAATGACTATTGGAATAAATAGCAACCACCCATAAGATTTATTGATATCACCAATCAACCAATTGTAATTGAATTCATTTCCTTTGAAGAAAGGGATGGTGGTAGTCATGTCGTCGGTCTTGATCCACTTATAGTTTTCACCATCTGCCTGAACATGCTCATGGGTTACATAAGTTTCGTCCGCTTGCAATTTGTAGTCAGCTTCAACGCGTTTGTGCACCACGACATCATCTGAAAAGTATAAAATCGAACCAACGATGAGCCCAACACCAATCTGCCCGATCACTTTAAACGTGCCTTTAAGTCCCTCTTTATTCTTCTTGAATACTTTGATGTAGTCATCGATAAAACCAATGACGCCCAACCAAATAGTAGCCATGAGCATCGTGATGACATAAATATTGTGCAACTTGGCGAATAAAAGCGTTGGCACAAGGATGGCCGCTAATATAATGAGCCCTCCCATCGTTGGTGTTCCGGACTTCTCAATTTGCCCTGCCAAGCCAAGGTCTCTGACGGTTTCACCAATTTGTTGTGCGCGCAACTTAGCAATGATTCGCTTACCGATGATGACCGAAACTATGAGCGAAAAGATGAGTGCCAAAGCAGCCCTAAATGAAATGTAATGAAACAAACCAGCTCCTGGTACATTGAGTTGATCTAGCCAAGAAAATAAGTAATAAAGCATGTTATTTATCGAGTTGGTTAAACAAGTTTTGTGTAATTGCTACATCGTCGAAATCGGTTTTGACACCCTGAATCTCTTGATAGGTTTCATGTCCTTTACCCGCGACAAGTATGATGTCTCCGGGTTGGGCCAACATGATGGCCATTTGAATGGCTTGTCTGCGGTCCACAACAGAAAGTGCTGTTGAAGCAGCTGCAGCATCTAGCCCTGCCTCCATGTCGCGTAAAATTTGTGCAGGGTCTTCGGATCGAGGATTGTCTGAGGTCAGGATCAATTGATTGCTTTTGGCTGCAGCAATTGCTGCCATTTTTGGTCTTTTTTCTTTATCGCGATCACCGCCACAACCTACGACAGTTAATACTTTTGCGCTTCCTTTTCTGAACGCTGCTATCGTTGATAATACATTTTCAAGGGCATCAGGAGTATGGGCATAATCGATGATTGCTGTAATGCCTTTCGCACTCTTGATATATTGAAAGCGCCCAGCAACATGCGTCAGTTGACTAATAACACGCAATACTTCCATTGGTGCTTCGCCTAAACCAACAGCTAAGCCATAAACGAGCAATAAATTAGATGCATTAAAAGCACCTACCAAACGTGTATGGACCTCTTGCCCATTGATTTGAAGCACAAGCCCACCTAAACTATTTTCGATTATTTTTCCTTTGTAGTCTGCTGGAGTGCGCAATGCATAGGTGCGCTTTTGAGCTTTGGTGTTTTGCAGCATGACCGATCCATTTTTGTCGTCGGCATTTACCAAAGCAAATGAAGTTGAGTCTAGGTTATCAAAGAAAGCCTTTTTGACTTTCAAATAGGCTGCAAACGTATGGTGATAATCAAGGTGGTCATGGGTAATATTGGTAAAGCCAGCTGCTTCAAAATGAAGACCCCCAATTCTGTGTTGGTCTATGGCATGTGAACTCACTTCCATGAAACAATGCGTACATCCTACTTCAACCATTTGCCTCAATAAAGCATTTAGGCTAACAGGGTCTGGGGTTGTATGTGTAGAAACAATAGCTTCTTGTTCAATTTTATTCACTACCGTCGATAACAAACCAGCTTTGTATCCCAACGATGTAAAAAGTTCATGCAACAAGGTTGCCGTAGTGGTCTTGCCATTTGTACCCGTAACACCGACTAACTTTAATTCTTTTGATGGGTTTCCAAAAAATGCGCAAGCTAATTGTGCTAGTGCCAAACTGGTATTTTGAACTTCATAAACACAAGCATCAGCAGCTAGTTCCACTTTCTCTTGGGTAACGAATACCCTGCATCCCTGCGCGTATGCCTGCGCTATGTATTTGTGTCCGTTTGCCTGGCTACCAACAATACAAACGAAAATTGTGTTTTCTTTCGCTTTCCTTGAATCAAATTCAATGGTCGCAATAAGTTGGTCTAAACTTCCTTGTTGAAGCTGACCTGCTATAGCTGACAATAGATGATTCAATGACTGCATTTTAATTCAATTTAAGTTGGACTAATTGCCCTTTGACGATTTGACTTCCTGGTAAAATAGACTGACTGTTAACGCGACCATAACCCGTCATGCGCACTACTAAGCCGCGACTTTCTAAAATATATACGGCATCTTTGGCGGTCATGCCCAAGACATTTGGTACGTTTTTTTGGCTGATCACCTTACGAGAAACTTGTAGTTGTTTGGCAGCTGTGTCAGCCTTGAGCCATTCTGCTTCGTTGTTCTGTTGGTAGCGCACATTTAGTTCTTTCATAACAAACTTGAGGTCGCGCGCTGATCCGCTCTTTACCAAAGGAATATCTTGAGATAATTGGGCTCTTGGGTCATTGACGGCTCGGTGATACTGCAAAGCAGAGGCGTATACTTTATTGGCAATTTCGGCAAAAACGGTCCCGGATACTGCTGCACCGTAGTAGGCTTTTTTTGGTTTTGAAATGACGACAATACATGAGTAGATTGGTTTTTTTGCCGGGAAATATCCTACAAAAGAGGCCTGATAACTTTTGCCATTTTCTGAACCATAACCACCGCCTGCTGCCGTAAGAACTGCCGTTCCTGTTTTTCCTGCAATAGTAAACAAGGAGCTTTTGAGTGATTTACCCGTTCCGCGTAACATGACACCTTCTAGGCAGCGTTGTAATATTTTCAGTGTGTGGGTCGAACAGATTTGAGGATTGAGTACTACGGGTTTGAAGGTTTTTATAACCTGACCATTTCGCTTGATTTTTTCAACAAAAAGAGGTCGGACCAATTTGCCATTATTTGCTACTGCATTGTAGAAGGCAAGTATTTGAAGTGGCGTTTGTCTGACTTCATAGCCTACTGATGTCCAAGGCAAAGATAGAATTGACCAAGTTTTTGATCCGGGGGTGGCCACATCAGGGCGAGGCTCTCCTTCAAGATCAATCCCTAATTTTTCGGTTAACCCAAAGCGCTTGAGCTGTGCAATAAATTGCTCAGGCTGATTGCGATAAACGCGGTGCATGAGTTGCAATATGACGTTTGAAGACTTCTCAAATGCTTGTTGGATGGTGATGGTGCCATAGCCCATTCCATGATTGGAATCTTGCATGCTTGATCTACCAACAGTATAACGCCCAGTAGCATTAACCTTGTCGGTTATTTTGAATTTACCATCTTCCAAACCAGCCATTAACGAAGCAAGCTTCATCGTAGAACCCGGTACTTCTAGGTAGCCAATAGCATAGTTGTAATTCTCGGTGTATTTACCTTCTTCAATTTTAGTCAGGTTTGCAACTGCTCGAACATAGCCCGTTTTGACATCCATCAATATGACACAACCATGTTCGGCATTCATGAAAATCATTTGTTTTTCCAACTCTGAATGCGCAACCTCTTGTATTTCTTTGTCAATAGTTGAGATGACATCTGCACCTTCAATTGCTTCCTTAATGACCTTACCCGTTTTTTTCCAACCCGAAGAAATGCGTTGCTCAATTTCTTTTCCGTCTTCACCTTTCAAGTACTCGTAATAAGCTCCCTCAATACCAACTCTGAAAGGTTTGTTGTCGAGCATTTTGTAATAGCCTAGTGTGCGATTGAGTAAGTTACCATTTGGTTTTTTTCTGAGTATGGTTTCAACGTTGTCAATAATACCACCTTTCATTTGACCTAAT
>JBJTCG010000015.1:0-5597 GCA_046091725.1 Flavobacteriales bacterium
CAATACGCGTGTCAATATGCTCACTGCATCATTACACCAAGAAAACGTGGTTTATGCCTGTTTCAATGCGCAGCGCCAAGGCGATTTTAAGCCTTATTTATTAAAGAGCTCTGACAAAGGAAAAACATGGGTCAGTATTGCCGGAAATTTACCAGCACGCGGAACTGTTTATTGCCTCAAACAAGACCCAGTTCAAGAGAATTTACTGTTTGTCGGGACAGAATTTGGCGCTTATTTCAGCACAGATGGGGGTGTCAATTGGACCAAACTAAGTGGCTTGCCAACCGTTGCGGTCTATGACCTCGACATCCAAGAACGCGAAGTCGACCTCGTTGCAGCTACTTTTGGCCGTGGTTTTTATGTCTTAGATAATTACAGTCCGCTGCGCAATCTAAGCAAAGAAAACCTTGATCAAAAAGCCTACCTTTTCCCAATTAAAGATGCGCTGCTTTACATCGAGGCAGATCCACTTGGTTTAGAAGGAACAGGTTTTCAGGGGCACAATTTGTGGTCTGCTCAGAATCCGAGCTTTGGCGCCACCTTTACATTACACGTAAAAGATGTGCCTAAAGGTTTAAAAAGCACGCGTCAGCAAAAAGAAAAAGAACTTGAAAAAGAAGGAAAAGACGTAAGTTACCCAAGTTTTGAAGCACTTAAAGCCGAGGAACTAGACGAAGAAGCTAAATTCATCTGGATTATTTCAGATGCGAATGGCACAGAAATTAGAAGAATGAGTAGTAATGCTCAGAGTGGTATTGTACGTCAAAACTGGAATTTGCGCAAAACAGGTACCAACCCAATTGGAGGTTGGGGCAGAGGGCCGCTTGTGGTTCCTGGTGCGTATCAACTCAGTGTGGTGCTCGTACACAACGGTAGCGTGGACACCCTAGTGGCCAAACGCAGCTTCCAAGTTGTTGGCTTAAACAACCAAACCTTGCTTGCCAAAGACACAAAAGGCCTCGATGCATTTAGAGCTGAAATCGCAGAGTTGAATCGCAAGTTAAGTGGTCAAGAAAAACGCTTTGAAGAGGCCAATCAAGAGCTAGAACTCATTGAAAAAGCGGTTTTGGCTTATCCTAACACAAATATGGCTCTGCTTGCTGAAATCAGAAAACTCAAAATCATGAAGGCGCAAGTCAATGAAATCCTTTATGGCGATGGCATACGTGCCAAACATGAATTTGAAACCATCCCATCTTTGACGAGTCGTTTGGGCATGATTGACTACCAGTTGTCTGAAAATACAACTGCCGTTAGTCAGACGCACCGTTCCAATTTGGCAATGGTTCAGCAGCAATATAACAGCCTCTATCCACAGCTTCAAGACTACTACAAACGCATTGCAGCATTGCAGACTGAGCTAGAAAAGGCAAATATTCCGTACACGAAATCAAGAATGGATTGGAAAGAGGATTAACCGAAATTTTAAATCTCATAAAACAAAAAAGGCCGCATGCGCGGCCTTTTTTGTTTTGAATCTGTTGATTTTATTCGTCGCCGAAGCGTTCAATGACTTGTTGTGTGACGCCAGTGTTTGAGAAGCCTCCGTCGTGGAAGAGGTTTTGCATGGTGACGTATTTAGTAAGGTCTGAGAACATGCTAATGCAGTAGTCGGCGCATGCAATGGCACTTGCGTTGCCGAGCGGCGACATTTGCTCAGAGAAGTTAATAAAATCTGTGAATCCTTTGATACCTTGACCAGCTGTGGTAACAGTTGGTGATTGCGAAATGGTATTGACACGTACTTTCTTTTTGATACCATAGTGGTAACCAAAAGAACGTGCGATTGATTCGAGTAATGATTTGGCATCGGCCATGTCGTTGTAGTCAGGGAAGATACGTTGTGCAGCGATATAAGATAGTGCAACAACAGATCCCCATTCGTTCATGGCGTCGTGCTTGTAAAGCGTAGCTAAGGTTTTGTGCAAAGACATCGCTGAAACATCCATGGTTTGACCATAGTAGTTGTAGTCGTTTTCAGTGTAGTGTTTCCCTTTACGCACGTTAGGAGACATTCCTATTGAGTGCAATACGAAGTCAATTTTGCCACCAAGAATTTCTTGTGCTTTGACAACTAAGTTTTCGAGGTCTTCGAGGCTTGTAGCATCTGCTGGAATCACTTGGCTTCCGGTTTCTGTTGCTAACTCGTTGATTTCGCCCATGCGCATGGCAATAGGAGCGTTGGTAAGTACAAAAGTTGCTCCTTCTTCATGGGCTCTTTGTGCCACTTTCCAAGCGATACTTTGATTGTTGAGGGCACCGAAAATGATACCGCGTTTTCCTTTGAGTAGATGATTAGACATGTAATACAATTTTTAACAAAGTTAATAATCTTCCTTTTCAAGAAGCACCTTTAGGTTATTTAGTCCTTTTTTCAGATCATTCCCTAACATTTCTTCCATATTCATGATTGCACCCATGAGGTTGAGTGGGTAAGGCATTTTGCTGGTAATAGCCCAGGTAACTTTTGTTTGCTGTGCTGCTACTAAATCGGTCTGAATATAAGACGGATTGACGCTTTCGAAGGGCCTGATGAATTTGAGTTCGATGCCAAGCTTGCTGCTGCGTGCACTGCTATCGATCGAGGTGATTTTTTGCTGACCTGCGCCCACGTTTTCGTCTTTGCTATCCCAGGCATGCACAAATCCAACGCTTCCGTCGCTTCCTTTTGTCGTGATTTTCATATTGGGGTCGGCTTTCCACCAAACACCATATTTAGGTTGGTTTTTAAGTTGGCTGACATAATGAAAAACAGCACCTTGTTCTTGATTGATAGTAATGGAGCGGCGCACCATGGTTTCAGTAGGTACAAACAAGGCCACTACGAGTAGAATACCAATTAGAATGAGTAGGCCGAACAGGATTTTTTTAATCAGTTTCATGGTTAATTCTGTTAAAATTTGAAAATGAAGTTAGGTAATTTATCTCAAATACTTGCGCTCTGCCCAGAAGGTGCCGAATGGCAAAAATGCTGTGATAAACAAAATGAAACATTTTACAAAAGGCCATTTTTCTTCAAAAAGGAAATAGACAATGT
Source organism: Flavobacteriales bacterium (assembly GCA_046091725.1). GTDB lineage: Bacteria > Bacteroidota > Bacteroidia > Flavobacteriales_D > Crocinitomicaceae > UBA952. Next base: position 3,038 of record JBJTCG010000015.1, read on the forward strand.
AAAAACAGTAGATTAAAAATAAAAAGCCGTGGATGTACCCTACATATTTGTTAGGTTCTGGCATGTCATAACCGTATTTTAGCGCCATCGTGATCAATAGGCCAAGCCATGAAAATCCTTCGGCGATGGCCATGATTCTGAATTGTCTGAGTGCATTATTATTGGACATATATTATGATTTTTCGATTGCTTTGATGAGGTCGCGGATGCGCGCTGCTTCGATGAAGTCGAGGTCTTTGGCTGCGCGCTCCATTTGTTTTTTCAGGGCCTTTATTTCTTTGTCGCGCTCTTCAGGGTTGACAAAAGCCTGTGGTGTATTGGTTTGTTGCTGTTCTTTTTGAAGGTTTTTAACTTGGCGTGTGGTTTGATCGCCGTCGGCAACCTTAGTTGACTCCAGAATTTTGTCTTTGGATTTTTGGAGGGCTTGTGGTACTTGGTTATGCGCTTTGTTGTAGGCTTCTTGTGTCAGACGTCGGCGCGCGGTTTCATCGATGGTGCGCTGCATCGATGGCGTCATTTTATCGGCATACATGAGCACCTTGCCGTTGACGTTACGTGCGGCGCGCCCTACCGTTTGCACCAATGAGCGTTCGTTGCGTAGAAAACCTTCTTTGTCAGCATCTAGGATGGCTACCAGAGAAACCTCGGGTAAATCGAGGCCTTCGCGTAGTAAATTGACGCCGATTAAGACATCAAAAACACCAAGTCGCAGTTGTCGTAAAATTTCAACGCGCTCGATGGTATCAATTTCAGAATGAATATAGCGGCACGGAATCCCTAAGCGATCGAGGTATTTTTGAAGTTCTTCTGCCATGCGCTTGGTCAGGGTTGTAACGAGCGTGCGTTCTTGGGCTTGCCTGCGCTGTTCAATTTGTTCGATGAGGTGATCAATTTGGTGCTTGGTAGGATGCACTTCTATGAGGGGATCGAGCAAGCCAGTGGGCCTAATAAGTTGTTCGACCAAGATGCCTTCAGCTTGCTGTATTTCGTAGTCGGCGGGTGTAGCTGATACGTAAATGACATTGTTTAAAAAACCTTCGAATTCTTCGAACTTTAGCGGGCGGTTGTCGATGGCTGCCTGTAATCGAAAACCGTAGTCGACCAAATTGATCTTGCGCGCACGGTCTCCGGCATACATGCCGCGTACTTGTGGCAGCGTCACGTGGCTTTCATCGATCACCATAAGAAAATCGTCAGGGAAGTAATCGAGTAAACAGAATGGTCTTTCGCCGGGTTCTCGGCGGTCAAAATACCGAGAGTAGTTCTCGATGCCCGAACAATAGCCCAATTCTCGGATCATTTCGAGATCGTAGTTGACGCGTTCGTCAAGTCTTTTGGCTTCTTCAAGTTTGCCTTCTGCTTTGAAGTTAGCGACTTGCTCTACGAGGTCGTCTTGGATTTGCAAAATGGCTTGGCGCGTATTTTCAGGACTCGAGACAAATAAGTTTGCCGGAAAAATATCGATGTTTTGAAAGCGCTCGAGTACTTGACCACTTTCTGGGTCAATGGCACTGATTTGCTCAATTTCATCGCCCCAAAAACCGATGCGAAGGGCGTAGTCAGCGTAGGCCAAATAGATGTCGATGGTGTCGCCACTGACCCTGAATTGCCCGCGTTCGAAATCGGTAGTGCCAGCGCGTTGATATAAATTCTCAACAAGCCTAAATAAAAATTTATTGCGTACAATCGTTTGCCCTTTTTGTATGTGCAAAATACTGTTCTTGAATTCAGTAGGATTACCAATACCATAAATGCAACTTACCGACGCAACTACAATGACATCGCGACGCCCAGAGAGCAGGGCAGAGGTGGCGGCCAAACGCAATTTTTCAATTTCGTCATTGATTTGGAGGTCTTTTTCAATGTAGGTTCCGGTTGACGGAATAAAGGCCTCTGGTTGGTAGTAGTCATAGTAAGACACAAAATACTCTACGGCATTGTTTGGGAAAAACTGCTTGAATTCGCCATAAAGTTGTGCGGCAAGTGTTTTGTTGTGCGATAAAATGAGGGTTGGTCTTTGCACTTCTTTGATGACATTGGCGACCGTAAAGGTTTTGCCACTGCCTGTTACGCCAAGAAGTGTTTGCTGCCCCATGCCATCGTGGAGGCCAGCTACGAGCTGCCTGATGGCCTCGGGTTGGTCACCCGTTGGTTTGTAGTCAGATACCAGCTCAAATTCCATGATTCAAAAGTACCAATTTATCTGCTGAAGACTTATCTTTGGGCTATGGAAAATCGTCAACTTATTGAAGTAAAAGCGACCATACATGCTTCCCTTGATCAAGTTTGGGAAAAATGGACCCAAGCGCAACACATTATTCATTGGAATTTTGCTCATGAGTCGTGGTGTTGCCCATCTGCCGAAGTAGATTTCAAAGAAGGCGGCAGCTCAAACTACAGAATGGAGGCCAAAGACGGTAGTTTTGGGTTTAATCTAATTGCAGTGTTTTTAACAATTGATCCAAAACAGTCCATTCTTTCAACATTAGAAGATGGCCGAAAAGTGTCGGTTCAATTTACTGCTGAAAACAACCAAACAACTATAACGCAACAGTTTGAG
>JBJTCG010000016.1:0-4178 GCA_046091725.1 Flavobacteriales bacterium
AGTTTTGGGTTTAATCTAATTGCAGTGTTTTTAACAATTGATCCAAAACAGTCCATTCTTTCAACATTAGAAGATGGCCGAAAAGTGTCGGTTCAATTTACTGCTGAAAACAACCAAACAACTATAACGCAACAGTTTGAGTCAGAAACTCAAAATCCGCTCGAACTTCAACAACAAGGTTGGCAAGCCATTCTCGACCAATTCAAGCGTTACTGCGAGCAAAACTGAGTCTATGCATCCTGAAATCGCTGCACATATTGCTCAGTTTCCGGCTCATACCCAAGAAAAACTCAAAGCCTTGCACGCATTTATTTGCGATCAAGTACCTGGGCTTACTGAAAAAATGGCCTATGGCATCCCGACATTTCAGCTGAATGGCAAGAATTTCATCCATTATGCTGGTCATTCCAAGCACATCGGTTTGTATCCGGGATCAAAGGGTATTGCAGCATTTACGGCCGCGTTTGAGCAAAGGAAATTCAAGTATTCTAAGGGTGCTGTTCAATTTCCTTTAAAAGAAGAACTCCCACTTGATTTAGTGGCTGAAATATTAGGCTACTTAATAAATAAAAGCTGAGTTACTACGTTTCAAAAAAAAAGCGCCCGCAGGCGCTTTTTTTAGTTTTTACCGAGCAAAATGACCCTGTTTTTACTTTTCTTAACCTCTAGCGATTTGCTATACATTTTTAGAAAATCGATGACGCGAGGGTGAGGCAAAAGGGCTTGAGTTTGTGGTAAAGTTTCGGAGTAATTGTTTTGAACCATAGGCAAATTAAAAGTTTAAGCATCTAACGCTAAACATTTAGAAATATTGTTTGTGGCCAATAATTTCTAATTTTGCTCCATCATCAATCAACAAAACAACAACAACATGATCAAACCAGGAGTCGCTACAGGCGATGAGGTCCAAGAAATTTTTAGCTTGGCCAAGCAAAAGGGCTTTGCGCTGCCCGCAATTAATGTCACCAGTACCAGTACGGTTAATGCAGTCATGGAAACAGCGGCAAAACTCAATGCACCCGTTATCATTCAATTTTCAAACGGCGGCTCGCATTTTTTTGCTGGAAAAGGCTTGTCAAACCAAGACGAAAAAGCAGCAATTTTAGGTGCCATTTCCGGTGCCAAGCACGTACATGCCTTAGCCGAAGCCTATGGAGCTACAGTCATTTTACACACCGATCACTGTGCCAAAAAATTATTACCTTGGGTAGACGGCTTGCTAGATGCTGGTGAACAATTTTTCAAAGAAACAGGCAAGCCACTTTTCAGTTCGCACATGATTGATCTCAGTGAAGAACCACTCGCTGAAAACTTAGCCATTTGTCAGCAATACCTTCGCCGTATGTCTGCCATGGGCATGACACTTGAAATTGAATTAGGGATCACTGGTGGGGAAGAAGATGGTGTGGATAACACCGAGGTTGACAACGCCAAACTTTATACACAACCAGAAGAGGTAGCTGAGGCTTACGCTGCGCTTTTGGAAATTTCGCCTCGATTTACAATTGCTGCTTCATTTGGAAATGTGCATGGCGTTTACAAGCCCGGTAATGTGCAGTTAACGCCTATTATTCTGAAGAATTCACAGGATTATATTGCGCAACATTTTGCCACTGGCCCCAATCCTGTTGATTTCGTTTTCCACGGCGGCTCTGGCTCAACACTTGAAGAAATTCGCGAGTCAATCGGATACGGCGTTGTTAAAATGAATATTGACACAGATTTACAATATGCATTCACTGAAGGTGCGCGCGATTACATTACGACAAAAATAGCTTATCTTCGTAGCCAAATCGGAAACCCCGAGGGCGACGATCAACCAAACAAAAAATACTACGATCCACGCAAGTGGTTGCGCGAGGGGGAACTCACTTTTGTGAACCGGCTCAGCACCTCATTTGCCGATCTAAACAATATCAATACATTGTCATAACTATGGCTTGGTTTAAAAGAAATAAAGAAGGAATCACTACTTCAACTAGTGAGAAAATGGAAGTTCCAGAAGGGCTCTGGGTACGCTGTTCAAACTGTAAAACACTATACACAAGCGAAGATTTACAGCGCAACAACTACGTATGTGACCGCTGCTCACACCATGAAAGAATTGGTGCGCAAGAGTACTTTGAACTTATATTCGACGACGCCAAATACAAAGAACTCGACGAAAAACTTGTTTCCGGAGACCCCCTTGGTTTTGTAGATACCAAAAAATACACAGACCGCTTGGTTGCCACTCAAAAAGCTACGGGCCTGAAAGATGCTATTCGTACTGCCAAAGGCAAACTACATGGCCATGATTTTGTGATTGCAGCCATGGATTTCAATTTTATCGGAGGCTCGATGGGTTCTGTCATGGGAGAAAAAATTGCCCGTGCCATCGACGAAGCTATCAAAAGCAAGGCTGGTTTTATGATCATTTCTAAATCTGGCGGAGCGCGCATGATGGAGGCTGGTTTCTCTCTCATGCAAATGGCCAAAGTATCAGCCAAATTAGGGCAGTTGTCAGAAAAGAAGTTGCCTTATATTTCTTACCTCACAGACCCAACAACAGGTGGAGTAACTGCTTCGTTCGCAATGCTCGGTGACATCAATATTGCAGAGCCAGGCGCCCTAATTGGTTTTGCTGGCCCACGCGTTGTCAAAGAAACCATCGGCCGTGACCTCCCTGAAGGTTTTCAAACCAGCGAGTTCTTGCTAGAACACGGTTTTCTTGACTACATCATTGAGCGTACTCAAATTCGCGAAACACTTGGGTTATCCCTGAAGCTGTTTTTCAGTTAATCTGAATTAGTTTGTAACTTAGAGGCACAAGTGCTTCTATGAAAAAACTATTTCTTTGCCTCCTGACGCTTGCGTCGGTGCATGCTGTTGCTCAAGATACTACGTGGGTTCAAACTTTTACGTTTGATACCATTTCTACGCGCCGTGCCAATTTTCAGTTTCCTGCTACCCTCGATACCCAACGTTTTGAAAAAGTACTCATGTACTACAAACTCAAGTGTTCACCGCTCACTACCTGGGATCAATATAATTGCGGAGAATGGGATTACCTCACTTATACACGCGTTTTTGATCATACTGGCCAACTTGATTCAGTGGCTCTCAACGGACAAATGTACTTGGCCAACTGTGCTGCACCTGCTCAAATTCAATTGAAGCCCTTTCCATACACAGAGTCTGATTTATATCAGGTTCAAGAGCTTGGGAGACAGGCCATCGCGGTTAATTACTACCCAATCAATGCGGGCAATCAGGTTTCTGGGCTACCTTTTCAGACCAATCATAAGGGCAGTAAATTTCAGTTCGTGATTACTGCAGCTGAATTGCTGGCAGCTGGTATGCAAGCAGGCCCCATTAGCTCTTTGAAACTCAATTTAGCTGCGGTAGGTGAATTATGGCAACCGCGCATCCAAATTGCTGCGGTAAATTATACAACGCCTCTGAGTTTCTATGAAGGTGCCTTTACAGAAGTGTATCAGTCCTCTAGAATTGGCGCAGGACAGCTGCAACCTGGATGGAACGATTTTGTTTTTTACCAAGACTTCAACTGGGATGGTACCTCAAATCTGCTGATCGATTTTTCTTTTGCTCATGATTTAGAAGCAGCACAGGGCTTAACTTTTCTCATGGAGCCTAGTACTGCGCAACCTGCACTTGCGTATCCTGAGAAAAATGGGGCACTTACTTTTGACGGAACTAATTATTGCATTTCTTCCTTAGCTGATCAGCAAATTGGGGGTCAATTTACGATAGAATTTTGGGCAAAAGGCAACGGCAACGCAGGGCAGAACTCAACTTTTATCGAAGCACTCGACACAGCCAATCGCCGAATTTTGAATATCCACTTACCCTGGAGTAACAACAATATTTATTTTGATGCCGGAGACGAAACGGGTTACGACCGCATCAATCAGGCAGCGACACCTGCTGAACTCGACAACACTTGGACGCATTGGGCCTTTGTAAAAGACCAAGCCAATGGGCAAATGTTTATTTACAAAAATGGTCAATTATGGTTGTCTGGTTCGAATAAAACCAGAGAAATGGGTTATATCCATCGAATGGTTTTGGGTTTTAGTTCCAATCAAAATTTAGGTTGGAAAGGAAATATTGACGAATTGAGAGTTTATCAGGCGGCACTTTCACAAACCACTATTGCCGCTCATTTCCAAAACCAA